>JABBOE010000052.1:0-6147 GCA_019351955.1 Pseudomonadota bacterium | reverse complement strand
GATGTGCTTGTTATCGGCGCCGGCGAGGAACCAATCGGCACGCTGGGGCAGCCGTTCTTCTTCGCTTCGGGCACGGATCGGTTGCGCCAGCGCGTGCTAGTGGTGCAGAAGATGTCGGCGAGATCGTGTCGCACGTGACGCTTGTCGGTGATGCGTGTGAGGCCTCCGGTTCCGGGCAGGACGCCCAGCAGGGGCACCTCGGGAAGGCTGACGGCGCTGGAGCGGTCATCGATCAGGATGATCTCGTCGCAAGCCAGGGCAAGCTCGTAGCCGCCACCGGCGCAAGCACCATTGATCGCAGCGAGAAATTTCAGCCCGCTGTGCCGGGACGCATCTTCCATGCCGTTGCGTGTCTCGTTCGTGAACTTGCAAAAGTTGACCTTCCAGGAGTGGCTTGAGAGGCCCAGCATGAAAATATTCGCCCCTGAGCAGAAGACCTTGTCCTTGAGGCTGGTCAGCACGACGGTGCGGACCTCGGGGTGCTCGAATCGGATGCGATTGAGGGCGTCGTTGAGTTCAATGTCGACGCCAAGGTCATAGCTGTTGAGCTTGAGCTTGTAGCCCGGGCGCAAGCCGGCGTTTTCGTCGAAATCCGCCGCCAGGGTCGCAATCGGGCCATCAACGCTGAGTTTCCAGTGTTTGTAGCGGGAGGGGTCGGTCCGGTAATCGACCTGAGACGACTGAGTCACTTGGGTGCTCCTTGAACGTGTGGCAACAAAATGCATATTCAATAGAAAGGCAGAATAATGCAGTTTTTTGCAAGGAGCAAGCACTTTATTGCATTGTCATCTCGGGTTTACCCTTGTCTTTCAATCGCATCGCGAACGATTTGAAGCAGCGTAAGAAACGTGGGGTGGAGCGGCTGAGCGCTGGTGTCGATACTGAACTCGGCTTTGGAGTAAAACGCTGCGCGTCCGGCAAGAATGCTCTTGAGGTCGTGCATGGCTTCTTCGCTCGACGCCATCGGGCGCAGGTCGCCCTGCGCAACGACGCGCTTCATATGGTCTTCTGGGCTGGCCTTGAGCCAGACCGTCGTGCAGTGCGCGAGCAGTAGATTGAATGTCGACGCATCGGAAACCAGGCCACCGGGGGTGGCAATGACGGCTTCCGAGTAGAGCTGAATGGATTCTTCGATGGCTCTGCGCTCGTAGCGGCGGTAGGCACTCATGCCGTAGAGCGACTGGATTTCCGCGACGCTACAGCCCGCGAACTTCTCGATTTCTCGGCTGAGTTCGATGAACGGAAAGCCAAGATCGTCCGCGAGCATCTTGCCAAGGGTCGACTTGCCAGCCCCGCGAAGGCCGATGAGCGCGATGCGCGAGCTGTGGCGTGCATTTTCGCCGCCGGTGCCCAGCATCTCGCCGATTGACACGCGCACGCGCCGTAGCGTCGCTTCATCGCGGTGTTCGAGCAGTTCGCGCATCAGCAGCCATTCGGGTGATGAGGTCGTGATGTCTCCCAGAATCTCGGCAAGCGAGCATTGCAGGGCCTGCGACACCTGCAACAACACGAGAATGGACGCGTTGCCGATACCCCCTTCCAGATTCGCGAGGTGGCGCTCAGACACATCGGACGCCAACGCGACTGCCCTGCGCGTGAGGCCCCGCCGCGCCCGCAAGGCGCGCACACGTTCGCCCAGCGCGGCCAGAAAGGGGTTGCGTTCCGCATCTGCCTGGGCTGCCTCGCGCATTGACGCGCGGCCGGACTGCGCGGGAGCCGTCAAGGCCTCCCCATGATTCATATGCAATATAGTGCTTGACATGGCCGGTTGGCAAAACTAAAGTCTGAACACGCAAAATACTGCATATTTGAGGCGGCGGCAAGCGCGACATTAGACAAGGAGCCGGGAAACATGACATCTGCTGACCTACATCAACACATCGCACAAATTGCGGCGCAGATCCAGGACTGGCCGCTCGATGGCGAGCTTGAAGCGTGGCTGAACCGCGAGCACGGCCGGGGAAGTCCCGCGTTTGAGCAGATCAATCGGGCCTGTCAATCCGGTGTCGAGGCGGGTTGGCTGTGTCAGCGCGAGTCCGGGGGCATCCGGTATGGGCGCATTTTCAAACCCTTGATCGAGTTGCGCGGCTTTTCGGTCGACGTGGTGGACATGCAGGACGTTGCGGGTCCGCATCATGCGCATCCCACTGGTGAGATTGACCTCATCATGCCGCTTGACGCAGGCGCTGAGTTCGACGGTCGGCAGGCCGGATGGCTTGTCTATCCGCCCGGTTCGGCGCACAGGCCCACTGTCAGCAAGGGTCGTGCCCTCGTGCTCTACCTGTTGCCCGAAGGGCGCATCGAGTTCACGACGTGAAGGGCATCTGAAGCCATGCGCGACCTTCGGAGTGGCGGCGGGGCTGGCCGCCTTGTGTCGAATGCACACATCGGGGCACACCACGGTGCACCGTGCGCGGGCGCGCGTGAAGGCGCGGGCTGAACACCGACCGACTCAAGCCGTGAATGTTGAAGCGGCAAACACGCCATCAAAGGAGACCACCTTGAGCGCCGAACAGAACGCACCGCCCTTGCCTGCGCGGTTCAACTTCGCCCAGCACCTGTTGGAATGCAACGCCGGGCGCGCCGAGAAACTCGCCTACATCGACGATTTTGGCGCGCTGAGTTATGGCGAGCTTGCCTTGCGCGTGCGCCAGGTGGCCGCAGGACTGCGCAGTCTTGGTTTGAAGCGGGAGGAACGGGTGCTGCTTGTGATGCAGGACTGCAACGATTGGCCCGTGGCGTTTCTTGGCGCCATGTACGCCGGGCTCGTCCCCGTGCCCGTGAATACCCTGCTGACCGCTGACGACTATGCCTACATGCTCGAGCATTCGCGGGCGCAAGCGGTCCTCGTGTCGGGTGCGGTTCTGCCCGCACTGACGGCGGCGATGATCAAATCCGATCACGAAGTGCAAAAGGTGATTGTCTCGCACCCGCTGGCGCCGCTGCATCCGGCCGAAGTCGAATACGAGGCATTCGTGAAGGCGCATGCTCCGGCGCCGCGCCCGGCATCGACAAGCCCTGATGATCCCGGTTTCTGGTTGTACTCGTCAGGCTCTACGGGCCGCCCGAAAGGGGCCGTACATTCGCACGCCAACCCCTATTGGACCATTGAACTCTACGCCAAGGCTGTGCTTGGGTTGGCCGAGGCCGACGTCTGCTTCTCAGCGGCAAAGCTTTTCTTTGCCTACGGATTGGGCAATGCGCTGAGCTTTCCCCTCGGCGTTGGTGCCACCGTCATCCTGATGGCGGAACGCCCGACCCCGGAGGCGACCTTTAGGCGGTTGGTGGGCAGTGTCGGAGGGATCCGTCCAACGGTCTTCTTTGGCGCACCCACCGGATATGCGGGCATGCTTGCTCATGCACAATTGCCGGGCGCCAATGACGTTGCGCTTCGCATGGCGTCGAGCGCGGGCGAGGCGCTTCCGGCCGAAATCGGCGAGCGGTTCACACGCCATTTTGGAGTCGACATAGTCGACGGAATCGGTTCAACCGAGATGTTGCACATCTTTCTATCGAATCGGCCCGAGCGCATCCGGTATGGCACGACGGGTTGGCCCGTGGCCGGGTATGACATCGAATTGCGCGCTGACGATAACAAGGCCGTCCCCGACGGCGAGCCTGGCGATCTGTACATCCATGGCCCGTCCAGCGCCCTGATGTATTGGGGAAGCCGCGACAAGTCGCGCGAGACCTTCCAGGGAGGGTGGACGAAGAGCGGAGACAAATACATTCGCAATGCGGATGGCAGCTACACCTATGCCGGGCGCAGCGACGACATGCTCAAGGTCAGCGGGATTTATGTCTCACCGTTCGAAATCGAAGCCACACTTGTCCAGCATCCATCGGTGCTGGAAGCAGCCGTTATTGGCACTCCCGATGCGGAGGGCCTGACAAAAGCCAAAGCGTTCGTGGTCCTCAAACAAGGTCACCAGGTAAGCGAGGCCGAGTTGAAAGTCTTCGTCAAGGATCGACTGGCTCCCTATAAATATCCGCGCCTGATCGAATTCATCGACGACCTTCCCAAAACGGCCACAGGAAAGATCCAGCGCTTCAAGCTGCGCCAGCGCGAAGCGGCCGCTGCTGCCCAATAACCGCTCACAACGCGCGATACCACCGATGCCAATGAAATCGGAACACCAAGGAGAGGGTGCAAAGCCCCTGGCTGAACGCGAGGATGTGCACTTCGCCGCGATTGACTGGGCTGGGCGACGTGTGCGCATCGAATACCAATGGGTCAGCCGCCATCTGTCCCAGGCTCCACTACTCATCTTCCTGCATGAGGGTCTCGGCTCGCTGGCGATGTGGAAGGACTTCCCGCAGCGCATGTGCAGCGCTGCGCAATGCAGGGGGCTGGTGTTTTCGCGACCGGGATATGGTCGATCGACGCCGCGCGCTCCGGATGAACTGTGGCAGCCGGACTTCATGCATCGCCAGGCCGACGAGGTTCTGCCCAGTCTTCTTGAAGCACTTGATGTAAGCCCGCACCGAAGCCGTCCGTGGCTGTTCGGGCATAGCGACGGCGGGTCGATCGCTTTGCTCTACGCCGCAAAGTTTCCTCGCTCCGTGGCAGGCGCCATCGTCGTAGCGCCCCATATTTTTGTGGAGGAGATCTCGGTTTCCAGCATCGAGAAGGCCCGCACAGCCTACCTTGAGACCGATCTGCCAAAACGCCTCGGCCGGTACCACGACCACCCGGATTCTGCGTTTTGGGGCTGGAACCGCATCTGGCTGGACCCGAAGTTCCGCAACTGGTCGATCGAGCAGGAGATCGCCAAGATCCGCTGCCCGACGCTTGCCGTGCAGGGCACGGATGACGAGTATGGGACGCTGGAGCAGATTCGCGGCATAGGCCGACTCGTGCCCGCCGCCGAGTTGCTGGAAATCGCCCATTGTGGGCATTCACCCCATCGCGACCAAAGCGACCAGCTCATCGCTGCCACGGCAAAGTTCATGGCGGCTCATGCGGGCTAGTCGCGCCGTCGCGACAAGATCCGACGTTTTCGCGAAGGCCGAGCCCCTTGTGTTGCCTTGCCGATTGCCCGGTTGCCCGATTTGCCGCTCAAACGCAGCCGGCCTGCTCGAAAACCCAGCCCCGTCCCATGTCGGCGAAGCACCCATGCGGTCAGTCGCAAGCGATTGCTTCCAGGACCGACCAGCCCATTGCAAAACGTGGGGTATCCGATTTTTCTTCGTCCCCCGCGCTGTTCAGGGTCGACAATGAAGCGTCCGCCGAAGACCTTTGCGGGTGGGCGGAGGATGGCCCGGCGAAAGACCGCCTCATCCCGCTCTGGCCGGGCGCTTTCGTCAGGGATGAAGATCGCCCCGCGGCAGGGCTTTCCAGCGCCGGCAGCGTGCGTCCCTATGTGTACGGCGTCGAGGGCAAGGCTGCCTGCGATCTGGTGGTGGATGCGGCGATGCAACCCGTTTTTGCAGGCCCTGTGCCGGCGCAGCCCGGCATCACGGGTCCGGGGCCGGCTGCATAAGCACGGTGTATGCGTTTAACTGTGAACTTACTGATCGGCGAGGTCAACCAAGAACAATCCTGATTTCTTCAAAGCGTGCCCTGATGCCGTGAGGGAAGTCCTGCAGAGTCGAAGCGAAACCATCGAGGGGTGCACAACCATGGCCCAGGCAGCCGAGGCGATCCTCAAGGAGGACGGTGTCCTCAAACTCTATGGGTACTCGATCAACCTGGACGAGCGCGGCGAGTTCTATGCCGATGTGCGAGACAGCGCAAGCGGGGAATCCGTCTACGAATTCGGCTCCAGCAAGGAGGGAGATTACGGGGCCATCTGGGAAATCGACGACGGTTACATGAAGGACAAGAACGACACCCAGGGCCTGCTCGAAATGCTGGTTCAAAACGGCGTGGTGCCATCTGGGTCAACCCTTTTGCCATTGGCTCAAGCAGAACGGATCTTTGACAAGGCAGCCGATGCGATCGGGCTCGGGAATCTGCGGTTCCTGGTCAAGGCGGAGCGGGACGCCAGGATGCCGGCGCAGGCTGGCATGGACGAAAGCGCACAGATGGCGAACTATAGATAAGGCCCAATAAAATATGAACTTTCAGCAAGTTTTTTGATCCATTGATGATGGAAAAAGAAAACGCAAGAAAGCAAACACTGGAGCAACTTCATGAGCGGCGCA
>JABBOE010000238.1:2391-3516 GCA_019351955.1 Pseudomonadota bacterium | reverse complement strand
GCAGAGCAGTTGAGCCTCGGGCGGGTGCAGGTCGCGCGCTGGCGCGAACGCTATGCCAAGCATCGACTCGCCGGGATCGAGCGCGACCGCCCGCGCGGCGCGCCCCCGTCGAAGGTCGACGTGGCCCGGCTGGTGGAACTGACTACGCAGAGCACGCCTTCGGCAGCCACCCATTGGAGCACGCGCACGATGGCCGCTGAGCTGGGCATCAGCGCCGCCAGTGTCTCGCGCCACTGGCGCGCAAACGGGTTGAAGCCGCATCGCGTGCGGGGTTTCAAGATCTCGCGCGACCCGCAGTTCGTGCAGAAACTCGAAGATGTCGTCGGTCTGTACATGTCGCCGCCCGAGCACGCGCTGGTGCTGTGCTGCGACGAGAAAAGCCAGGTACAGGCGCTGGATCGCACGCAGCCCGGATTGCCGCTGAAGAAGGGGCGCGCCCAGACGATGACGCATGATTACAAACGTCATGGCACCACCACCCTGTTCGCTGCGCTCAATGTGCTCGATGGCCAGGTCATCGGTCAGTGCCAGCCGCGCCACACGCATATGGAGTGGCTGAAGTTCCTGAAGAAGATCGACCGCAGCACACCCAAGGACAAGGCCTTGCACCTGATCGCCGACAACTATGCCACGCACAAGCACCCGGTCGTGACAGCGTGGCTGGACAAGCATCCGCGCTTCCACATGCATTACACCCCGACCTCGGCGTCGTGGCTGAACATGGTTGAGCGTTTCTTCCGCGACATCACCACCGAACGCCTGCGTCGCGGCGTGTTCACCAGCGTGCCCGAACTGGTGGCTGCCATCGAGGCATACGTCGCTCACCACAACATCCAGCCCAAGCCTTTCATCTGGACCAAGAGCGCGCGCGACATCCTCCAGAAGGTCATCCGCGCCAACAACCGCTTAAGTTCCAAACAGAATGCAGCACTACACTAGCGGCCGAAATCCCGCCAAGAACGGCCGGTCGGCAGCCTCAGATGCATGCCGCAAGACAGTCATTCAAAATCGCTGAGCATCACCGGAAGTTCGCGGGGATAGCATTTCCGGCGGGTGTGCGCGCAACGTTTAGATCACGGTATCGGCGGCGCTCGGGGACGCCAGGGAGACGAGGGCATCGGCCTG
>JABBOE010000238.1:0-2381 GCA_019351955.1 Pseudomonadota bacterium | reverse complement strand
ATTTAAATTATCTGCAGCCATAGAATCATGTTGGGCTGCTTGATCTTGGAAATGTCTTGCAATAAACTCTTGATCACGGTATCGGCGGCGCTCGGGGACGCCAGGGAGACGAGGGCATCGGCCTGACCACTGCGCAGGAACTTGCGAACACAGGCCCAATCGGTGGCGTCCACCCGCCAGCAGAAGTGGCGCTGGATTTGGGTCAGGGCGGGGGCGAGCGCATTGCTCGGGTAGCCGCGATCCAGGACCAGCAGATCGGTCTCCGGCTGGACGAGGTCGAGCGCCTCGAATAGCATCTGGAGCGCTAGGTCATCGGCGGCATGCAGGCTGGCTGGCTGGCTGGATGGCTGGCGTGCAGGGTCAACCCCGCACGGGGCAGAGAGAGCGCGAGGGCGTAATGATCGGCCTGACAGATCGGCGCCCGCGTGAGTAGATGCCTGCATGCGCGAGCCATCGCCAGCGGTATGCGTCGATCAGTGGCCGCGCCAGTGCGAGCAGGTGACCCTTACCAACGTCCGCCTGCTTAGGTTCCGAGGCTGTCGGGTATCAAGGGTAAAACGCTTATTGCTGTCTGTGTTTCACTATACGTCCACTACTTCGCGCTAGCTCGCGTGCTCAATGCCTAGTCGAGACGGCCTTCCGCAGCCCTGGTGCCGGCTTCGCTTGGCTTGCCTTTAAGGATCCACTCGAATCCCACGGCAATCATGGCGCCAATCAAAGGGCCGACGATGTAAATCCAGGCGGTGTGCATGTCGCCGCACACCAAATCGGGGGCGAACGAGCGGACGGGGTTCATCGAAGCACCGCTGATGGGAGCTGCCCAGAGGCCGGCCAGGGCAATGTAGCCCCCAACGGCGAGGGCGCCGTTTGAGCCGATGTTGCGGGCACCAGAGGCGGTACCGAGGATGGTGCTGACCAGGCCGGTGGTTAAGAGCACTTCCATGATGAGGGCTTGGAGTTCGTTCACACCCGGACCGGGTATCGTGGCGCCAAGGCGCGCAACACTGCCGAACATCGCGCGGAGGAAACATGATGCTGCAATGCCGCCCGCGAACTGCGCGAGGATGTATCCCGGCACACGGCTCCAGGGAAAATTGCGGCGGGCCGCAAATGCTAGCGTCACTGCGGGATTGAGATGGGCCCCTCCGACAGCCCCCATGAAGTAGATGATTGCCATGACCATCAGCCCCGGTGCGACGACTTTCATTTCCAGCGTTACGGCGCCGCCACTTATCACGCCGATAACGACGGCGCCCGAAGCGACCACGACGAGAAGGAATGTGCCCCAGGCTTCCGAGAAAAGCCTCCGCCATTCATGTGCGGTTTCGAGGAAGTCCGGCACCGCCATCGCGTGCAGCATATGCGTGGCGGACGTTGACGTGGTATCTCCCGTTGCACCAGGTTTCATGCTGAGGTCACCCTAGGTAATTTTGCATGGGATCGCGGCATCCTCGTCAAATTTATAAACGGCACAGAGCCGGTGATAACCATCCGCGATGATCAACTTGCCGTTTGTCCTATCCCGATACAGCAATAAGGGTGACAGTTTTTCGTCCCGTATAATCCGGTCACGGTCCTTTTCCACATGGCGGTTGCTGATCCCCAAGAGCGATAGCCCGGACGCCCGAAAAATATCTTTGGCCGCAAACGAGGTCATTTTGGCATGCTCCAATTCCTCCATTGCGGTTTTGGCCGCGACGTCGTTCATGCTCAAACTGAGGTACGACTCGGCCGCCGTGTAATCGTGTTTTTGCGGTTTATTAAGCCATTTGATTTTCATTATTTACTCGAAATCCAGTGATAGGTATATGATTTTATCGACTGCGGGTGAGCGCCTGTGGGTGCTCGCGCAGGATTGACCAGGAAGGCACTGATATTTCGTTTACGGCTGACCATCTGCATGATCAAAAAATATGGAGTAGGCCTTGCGTGCAAATGTTCACGACGTAGTTAGTTGAGAACGAGTAGCTCTGGTCAAGTTTGAACGAGCGTCAACTGTTCTCGGAATCAAAGAAGCTTGAACCTCACAGCGTCAGTATCCGGTGAAGTCGCCGGTGACACTGAAACCTTATTAACATCGATACTCAGGCGAAATTCTTCTGAAACCCTCGCCAGCACGCACCTCACCACACGCCCATTCGCGCGTTTGATGGGTTCCTCAATCTCCACGTCCTCGCGTGGGCGTTCGGTTGGTCGTCTCCGACCACGCCATGGGCTCGCTCCCCAAGCTGCCGTTCGCGACCGACCGCAAAGGGTCGGTCAGCGACCATCGGGAAAGAGCAGCCAACGGACCACTCGGCGCCCTCCAACCAAAGGTCGCTGACCGGCCAGAAGCTGCCGGTTGCTGCCTCGGACGAGACGCCCAATAGCGGCCGCTCGCG
>JABBOE010000051.1 GCA_019351955.1 Pseudomonadota bacterium | reverse complement strand
TGGGGCAACATGGCGCGTCAAGGCCAGGTCCAAGTACGAGGGTTCGGCTGGACGGGGAGCAGCGCCGCGCCTGCAACGTGGAACTGGGCGCGCCCATTGACGTCGCCGCTTAATGAGCAGGGAGGGGCGCCCGCCACGGGCGCCCCTCCCTGCTGCATGGCCATGGTGCCCTGCGGGCGGCACCATCCCCCAGCGATTGATGGTCCGTGCCGGCGTGCCGGGTGTGCCGGGTGAGGTGGCGAAAAACTCTTGGGCTGTTCTTCTCCTGTCTTCTTATTTTTTTATTCCGCGAAATTTCTTCCTATCACCCGTCTCACTTGGCACACCCCTGGTATTCGTCCATTGGGACAACAACTTACGAGGCGAGCCGGGTCACCTGGCCACCCGGCAGCATCCAGCACAGCCATGACGGTCGCAGCCGGCATCGAAATCCGTGGCCCTGGACCCGACCTCCCCGGGAGCCGTGATGCCTTCGCTGCACGGCAGCTTCAGGCATCCCAGGACCAAGGTTGTGGACGGGATGACAGCCACCGTCCAAGCGGGCTATTGGTCATCCGCCATGGGCGTTACCTTCATCCCCGCCCGCAATCCATGCGGGAGCCGAACCATCCCCGCGACGTCGCCTGAGCCCGTGAGCAACTCGGGGGCGAGCCCCTGCGCCTTCATTTCCGCCTTGGCTGGGCCAAAGCCCGAGCGATATCTCAGAAAATTTCCGTCCTCGGTCACGGAGGCCAGCCAGGCACACCCGCCCTGCCAGTCCAGGCCCTGCATCCGTGCAAGGCCTGGTCGTGGGTGGCGTGTGCATCAGGCGCTCAACGGCTCCCAGCGCTCCGCCATCCATTGCAGCGTCGTTGCCGGGACATTGTGAACGCCGCACCAACGCCCAGTCGCCTCGATGATGCGCACATTGCGGCTCATCGCCTGATAAGGCGCCAACTCTTGCAGCCTCGTAAAGGTGTTAGCCACGACCGTGCGCTTGCCTTGTATGAGAGCACTGAGGGTCATCGCTTGGCACCAGGCGTGAGCGTCGCGAACGCGGACCGGGTCAAATTGATAGACGCCGTCCCGCAAGAAATACATGTCGGCCTCGTAGTGCTCGTAGCCGACCAGGGCGAGCACCCGGGCCATTGTGGATTTGCCGCTGCCAGGCAGGCCGCGAATCAGCACAAGCTCGGTGTTAACCCTGGGCATGGCCTGGCGTGGCCGGCGCGCCTCACGCGGCGCGTGGGTGCGGCGGCCAGGAATTGCGTTTTTTGTGGTGTTGAGGCTGAGGGTTGCATCCATTCGTCATCTCCAAAAGTTGGGGGGTGACAAGTGAAGCAACCGGGTTTATGCGCGAGTGTTTACCGTGCTGCTGGCATTTACGGCGGCGTCGGTTCTGAGGTGCTGCCGACCGGGCTGGCTGCGTGAAGCAAAGCGCGGCAGCCTGACGGCAGGCATGGCGTGGCGCGTGGTGTGGTGTGCACCATAACGCCGTAACCGGGGACCGCCGGGACGTTACACGGTTACACCGATAGGCACATGCGTGACCTCACGGCCCTCGGGCGTCGCCAAAAATTGCCTTCCGCCGCCGAATGGTCAACCTGCTCTTCTGAACTCACCGTGTATCGCCTCACCTAAGTCGCGCCATGGACCTTTTGGTGCGTGCGGCAGGCGCGTGAGCAAGGTTTTTTGTGTCTCGGGTAAAAGCTGCATCGCAGCGGCCAAGTCTGCCCATTCACTTGGGTAGAAGCCAATTGGGTGGTCTTCGTCCAGTGCGATGGCCTGCAGCCGAGACGTGGCATCCAGCACGTTGAGCGCACCGAGCTGCCGCTTGCGTGCCTCGTTCTGCCAAGTGTGAACTTGCCGTTGCCTCGTGTGCTCTTCAGCGCGCAGAGCAGCTTGCTCCTTGGCCACGGCGCTCATGCGTTCCTCCATCGCCACTGGCTCAGCGCCTCGCTGACCGCGCAATTGGCGATACTCCAAGACCGACTCCGCTGCGGCTCGCGTGTTGCTGGCCTTGCCGAACGGAACGTAAGGATTGCAAGTCGCGTGGAGGACCCAGGCGCTCAATTCGTCGGCAAGGGCAGCGTCGCGCGTCGCCAGTTCATTGAGGAGGAGCGGCACGCGAGCGGTGCTGCCCCCACAAAACTGGGGCGGCCCGGCCATCTCAAGACGAGTAAACAGCCTCACGAGATGCGCGATAGCCATCGTGGGCAGTTGGCTTAGGTGACCGTCGATGCCCGATGCGAATCGATTGAGACGCTCGGCGCCCTCGAGCACAAGGAAGGCTCTTAGCGCTGCTTCCCCAGCAGTCGGGTCCGTGCAAAGACAGGCCTCAAGGAGCCCAGCAGACTCACTATTCATCGGATACCCAGTGCGAGGGCAATCGCGCTGGCGGCAGGGAACCAATTGTTCAGTTTCATGGTGATGCGCCATCAAGAGTGTTGGGCGATTCCCCTGCGGGAGCCTGAGAGGCAGCGCAATCAATTGCGTTGATGGAAGTGTCGCGGCAGGAACTTAGCGGATACAGAGAGAGGTATCAGCTGTACCTTGGTTCCCTGAAATCGCGCGCCGTTCCCATCCGGTACGCTTGGTCACATTTCCGCCAGTTACATCTCAGCCGCTACCCGTAAACTGCGATTGAAATCAGGCTGTACGCCGGCCTCGCCGATATCGCGCAAGCCCTGGCGGAGCACGGCATAACAAATACCAGGACACGGCGCCAGTTCCCTGCATGAACCAAGACCTCAAGAAAACCCTCTGGGCCGCGGCCGACAAGCTGCGCTCCTCGATGGACGCCGCAGAGTACAAGCACCTCGTGCTCGGGCTGATTTTCATCAAGTACATCTCTGACGCATTCGACGAGCGCCGCGAGCAACTCAAGACCCAGTTCAACGACCCGGCAAGCGACCTCCATCTGCCCGATGCGGCTGACCAAGAGGCGGCCTTAGAGGAGCGCGACTACTACACGATGGCTAACGTGTTCTGGGTGCCTGAGGTTGCGCGCTGGGAGACCCTGCGCGCCCAAGCAAAGCTCTGGGACATCGGCATCCGTATTGACCAGGCGTTGGACGCCATCGAGGCCGACAACCCGCGACTCAAGGGCATCCTGGACAAGCGCTACGGCCGCGCCCAACTAGAGCCCGGCAAGATGGGCGAGCTGGTCGACCTGGTCTCCACCATTGGCTTCGGTGCCGGCACCCATGCCAAAGATGTCCTGGGCGAGGTGTACGAGTATTTCCTTGGCCAGTTCGCCAGCGCTGAAGGCAAGAAGGGCGGACAGTTCTACACGCCAGCGTCGGTAGTCAAGGTACTGGTTGAGGTTCTCGCTCCGCATAAGGGCAAGGTCTACGACCCTTGCTGCGGCTCTGGCGGCATGTTCGTGCAGTCCGAGAAGTTCATCGAGAGCCATGGCGGGCGCTTTGGCGACATCTCCATCTATGGTCAGGAGGCCAATCCCACGACCTGGCGCCTGGTCGCGATGAACCTGGCCATCCGGGGGATGGATTTCAACCTCGGCAGAGAACCCGCTGACACCTTCCATCGTGACCAGCACCCCGACCTCAAAGCCGACTACGTGCTGGCCAATCCGCCGTTCAACATCTCCGACTGGGGCGGGGACCGCTTGCTGGACGACAAGCGCTGGCTCTATGGCACACCCAACCCCAGCAATGCGAACTACGCCTGGCTTCAACACATCCTTTGGCACCTGAACGCCAGCGGCCAAGCCGGTGTGGTGCTGGCCAACGGCAGCATGTCGTCCAACCAGAACAACGAAGGCATCATCCGCAAGGCCATGGTCGACGCCGACGTCGTGGAGGTGATGGTGGCGCTGCCACCGCAACTCTTCTTCAACACTCAGATTCCGGCGTGCCTGTGGTTCCTCACCAAGAGCAAAACCGCCCATGGCCGTGACCGCAGGGGGGAAGTGCTGTTCGTCGATGCCCGCAAGCTGGGGCGCATGGAAGGCCGGGTGTTCCGGGTGTTCGATGATGAGGACGTGGCCAGGATTGCCGACACAGTGCATCGCTGGCGACAGGATGGAGAGGCGGGTGCGCAGGAGCCGTATGTCGACGTGCCGGGCTTCTGCCGTGTGGTGAAGCTGGCCGAGATTGCCGAGCACGGCCATGTGCTGACGCCGGGGCGGTATGTTGGCGCGGAGGCGGTAGACGATGACGACGAGGCGTTCAACGAGAAGATGGAACGGCTGACCACATTGCTCGCTGAGCAGATGGCCAAGGGTGCAGAACTCGATGCGGTGATTCGGGAGAAGCTGGGAGGGATGGGGTATGCCGCGTGAAGTCGGTTGCATTCGGCTTGGTGATGTGGTGACGCTTGTACGTGGCACAACCTACAAAAGCGCACTGCTTGGGCGCGAAGGGCCCGTTCTTCTTGGATTGGCGTCCATTCAGCGGGACGGTGGTTTTCGAGGTGATTCGCTAAAAACGTATGGCGGCGACTCCCCACAAAAGCTGCTGATGTACCCCGGCGATTTGTACGTGTCACTAAAGGATGTAACCCAGTCGGGGGACCTCCTTGGTTCAGTAGCCCGGGTCCCGCGGAGTGTGCAATTAGGTCGGTTGACGCAGGACACAGTAAAGCTCGTTCCCACGTTGCTTGACTACCCGAGAGACCTCCTGTACTGGTCACTACGCGCACCACAATATCGCGCCTATTGCCGAGAGCGAGCAATTGGGACCACAAATCTGTCCTTGAGTCGAGACGATTTTCTTGCCTTCCAGTTGCCTGCGCCAGCAGAGGCGAGGCTGGAGCTTGTCCGACTTTTGGAGGGGCTAGAACACCGCATCGACCTCCTCCGTCAAACCAACGCCACCCTTGAATCCATTGCCCAGGCGCTGTTCAAGAGCTGGTTCATCGACTTCGACCCCGTGCGCGCCAAGGCCGAGGAGCGCGAGCCCGAGGGCATGGATGCAGAAACCGCAGCGCTGTTTCCAAGTGAGTTTGAGGAGTCGGAGCTGGGGGCGATTCCGAAGGGGTGGGGGGTTCGCCCATTTGCCGATACCGTGGAAACCGTCGGTGGAGGCACGCCCAAGACAAATACCGCTGCTTACTGGGACGGCGATATTCCATGGTTTTCAGTTGTGGATGCACCAGCAGCTGGTCAGGTCTTCACCGTGGCAACTGAGAAGACCATTACCAAACTGGGCGTCGATAACTCTTCAACCAGAATCCTGCCGAAATGGTCCACCATCATTTCAGCCAGGGGGACAGTTGGAAAACTTGCACTGACTGGGGTCGAGATGGCAATGAATCAGTCTTGCTACGGGTTGAAGCCTAAGGTGGATGGGGGCGAGACGGCTACATATTTAGCCACTCAGAGATTGGTGGCGAACCTGAAGCGTCTGGCGCATGGTGGCGTGTTCGACACCATCACTCGAGATACGCTCAGGTCGGTACATGTCTGCGACGCACCATCGGAAATCATCAAGGCGTTTGACACACTGACACGTCCACTCTTTGAACGCATCTTGGGAAACGCGTTGCAATCACGCTCGCTCGTCGAGCTGCGCGACACCCTCCTCCCCCGCCTCATCTCTGGCAAGCTACGCATCCCCGAAGCGCAGCTTGCCATCGAGGGAGCAATTGCATGACGCCGTTGGTTCTTGACATCAATCTCGTGAACCCCGCTTTTCACAAGAAGCATTTCACTTATACCGGCGATTTTGGACCCGGCAGTCCGAACACACCGGTTCTGGAGTTTCATCACATCTCGGAATGGCGTGAATATTTGCTGACCTTGCAAATCCGCAGTGCCAAAGTGCCGGGTATCCATGCCGACGCCTACCATGTCGCGCTCCATATGCTGCTCTTGGCTTGGGCTGACGCATCGCTCATTAAGCCTGCCGAATTGCAAGGGCTGCGCAGTTCGGAAGCGGCGTTGACTGGCGTCTACTTCCAACCGATATTCGAGCGAGAGAAAGGCAGGCGCGAAAAAGCGAGGAAGACGTGCGGCGGTTGCAAGAAGTGCTTACTGTGCTCGAAGCTCGACCGCGAGACGTTCCGTCCAGGCCTCGACAAGCTCCTCAACTACATGGTTGCGCACGACTGCCTTGACAGAACGCTTCACAATGAAAACAAGAAGGCCAGTGGAAACGCGCTGAGCGTTATCAGAAACGTTCTGGCGCATGGAGACATTTCCAGCGGTGGGCTGCCCTGGGGCGGGTTGTTCGAGGCCATCCGTGAAGTCATGGAACACGCCTGCAGAAGCTTTCCCGAACCACCTGAGTATCCGCCAGAAGTTCTAGCCGTTCTGGGCGTACAACGGTCACCGACGCTGCAGTGAATCCTCGACTGAATCTGCTGAAACCCAGGCAGCGCAATCCGAAGAGCACACATGTCCTAAAGTCCTCGCCGACCGCTTTGAACATTTTTGCCAACCTGTTGCGCCTCGGCAATCGTGCCTCCCAAGAAGCGAAGCGCAGGCGCAGTATTTCCAACGGATAACAGGCTGGTGGCTGACGCCGGAAAATTCGTCTGTCTGAAGCGTATCCGCGTGGTTTTGCAGTCAGGGCCGAAATTCCCAACCCCACCCACTCTTGCCAATTCTTGCCATCCGCGCTAAGTTCACACCCATGAGCACCATGAACATCTCCCTGCCTGATGCGCTCAAAGCTTTTGTCGATGCGCAAGTGGCCGCTGGCGGCTATGGCACCAGCAGTGAATTCGTGCGCGCACTCATCCGCAAGGAGCAGGAGCGCGAACAGTTGCGCGGGCTGGTGCTGGCGGGCATCGAGTCCGGGCGCAGCGGCCCGGCGGACGCTGCGTATTTCGATGCCCTGCGCACCCGCATTCGCGCCACGGCGGCTCAATCCGCCACCCCCGTGGTCAAGCAAGCCGGCTGAGCGTGGCTGCGACCAAACCGGTCATCGTCAGCCACCAGGCGCAACGTGACATCGACGAAGCCGCGTTGCATTACGCCACCGAAGCGGGTGAAGCCGTGGCGCTGCGCTTTGCCGACACGCTGGCCGCAGCGTTCGGCCTGATGGGACGCCAGCCCAGCATCGGCTCACCACGCTACGCGCATGAACTGCACATGCCCGGGCTGCGAAGCTGGACGCTCAAAGGCTTTCCGTATGTCCTGCTCTACATGGAGCAGCCGGACGCCATCGACGTCTGGCGCGTGCTGCACGGCAGCCGCGACATCCCCGCCTGGCTGCAGGACGCCGACTCCGCCTAGCGGCTCCATCACAGCCCGCCAGTCAGCCCCGCCATGAGCATCCTCAGCGAAGACGACCTCGAACAAGCCGCGCTCCATTGGCTCTCCGAACTCGGCTGGCAAACCGCCCACGGCCCTGACATTTCCCCGCCTGACGCGAGGACACCCGGCACCGAACGCGACACCTACCGCCAGGTCTGCCTGCTCCATCGCCTTGCGGCCACGATTCAGCGCCTGAACCCCAACATCCCCACGAGCGCTCGGGACGAGGCCCTGCGCCTTGTCCTCAACCCCAACACCCCCGGTCTCATCGCCGCCAACCGCCAGTTCCACCGGTGGCTGGTCGAAGGCGTCCCGGTCGAGTATCAGAAGGACGGCGAAACCCGCGGCGACCGTGTTCGGCTCATCGATTTCAGCGACGTTGGGCGAAACGACTGGCTGGCCGTTAACCAGTTCACCGTCCAGGGACCGAAACACAACCGTCGGCCCGACCTCGTGCTGTTCCTCAACGGCCTGCCCCTGGTGGTGCTGGAACTCAAGAACCCCGGCGACGAGAACGCCGATATTTGGGCCGCCTTCAACCAGCTCCAGGCCTACAAAGACGACATTCCCGACCTGTTCATCGACAACGAGTTGCTCGTCATCACCGACGGCGTCTCCGCCCGCATGGGTTCGCTCACCGCCGACCGTGAACGCTTCATGGCCTGGCGCACCATTGATGGCCACACCACGGACCCATTGGGCCCCATGCGCGAACTGGAAACCCTGGTCCACGGTGCCTTCGACCGCCAGACGCTGCTCAACTATCTGCAGCACTTCATCCTGTTCGAGGACGATGGGGTTCTGGTCAAGAAAGTTGCCGGTTACCACCAGTTCCATGCCGTGCGCGCCGTGGTCGAGAGCGTGCTCAAGGCCAGCGCCCCCGGCGGTTCCCGCAAAGGAGGCGTGGTCTGGCACACCCAGGGGGCGGGCAAGAGCATTGAGATGACCTGCCTTGGCGGCATGCTCATGCAGAACCCGCAGATGGGCAACCCGACCTTGCTGGTTGTCACCGACCGCAATGACCTGGACAACCAGCTCTTCGGCGTGTTTGCCGGCGCCACCGAGCTCCTCCATGAGACTCCGGTCCAGGCCGACACCCGCCCCCGCCTGCGCGAGCTGCTGGCGAACCGCCCAAGCGGCGGCATCGTGTTCACCACCATCCAGAAGTTCGCGCCTGGCGAGGACGAAGACACCTTCCCGGTGCTCTCTGAGCGTAGCAACATCGTGGTCATCTGTGATGAGGCCCACCGCAGCCAGTATGGCTTCAGCGCCGACATCAAAAAACACGGCAAAGTCACCTATGGCTACGCCCAATACCTGCGCGATGCCTTGCCCCAGGCCACCTTTGTCGCCTTCACCGGCACCCCGGTCTCATTGGAAGACCGTGACACCCGGGCTGTGTTTGGCGACTACGTCCACATCTACGACGTCGAGCAGGCGGTCAAGGATGGCGCCACAGTCCCCATCTATTACGAGTCGCGCCTGGCGAAGCTGGAACTTGCTGAGGCGGACACCACATGGCTCGATGATGACGTCGACCAACTGACCGAGGACGATGAGGACGACGCTAGCAAAACCAGCAAGCTGCGCCGCTGGGCAGCCCTGGAAAAACTTGTCGGCGCCCCGCCCCGTATCCAGAAGGTCGCTGCGGACATCGTCGAGCACTTTGAGAACCGCCAGGCCGCCTTGGAGGGCAAGGCCATGGTCGTCGGGATGAGCCGCGAAATCTGCGTGCACCTCTATGACGCCATCGTTGCGTTGCGCCCGGAATGGCATGACGCCGACCCGGACAAGGGCGCCATCAAAATCATCATGACGGGCTCGGTCTCGGACAAACCGATGCTCAAGCCGCACATCTACACCAAAGAGGTCAAGAAACGTCTGGAACGGCGCTACAAGGACCCGGGCGACCCGTTCAAGCTCGTCATCGTGCGCGATATGTGGCTCACCGGCTTCGACGCCCCATGCATGCACACGATGTATATCGACAAACCGATGCGTGGGCATAACCTGATGCAGGCCATCGCCCGGGTCAACCGCGTGTTCAAGGACAAGCCCGGCGGCCTGGTGGTCGACTACATCGGCATTGCCAACGAGCTCAAGGCAGCCCTGAAGGACTACACCCTGGCGCACGGCAAAGGCCGGCCAACCATTGACACCCACGAGGCGCTGCGCTTGCTGCTGGAGAAGATGGACGTGCTCCATGGCATCCTGCATGGCTGCGACTATGCGGATTTCCGCACCCAGGCTTGGCAGTTGCTGCCCCAAGTGGCCAACCACGTGCTGGGCCAGGATGATGGCAAGAAGCGCTTTGCGGATGCCGTGCTGTCGGCCACCAAGGCGTTTGCGCTGTGTTGCACGCTTGACGAGGCTCTTGAACACCGGGACGAACTGGCCTTCCTGCAGGCTACCAAGGCTGCCCTGACCAAGCACACCACCCAGGACAAGAAGCTCAGCGACGAGCAGAAAGAACACGCGCTGCGGCAGATTCTGAGCAAGGCGGTGGTGAGCGCCGAAGTCGTCGACATCTTCCAGGCGGCGGGCCTGAACAAACCCGACATTGGCATCCTGTCCGAGGAGTTCCTCGACGACGTGCGGCACATGAAGGAGCGCAACCTCGCCGTCGAGCTGCTTGAGCGCCTGCTCAAGGATGACATCAAGACCCGGTTCAAAACCAATGTGGTCAAGGCGGCCAAGTATTCAGAACTGCTGCAGGAGAGCCTCAAGCGCTACCGAAACCGGGGCATCGAGACCGCTCAGGTCATCGAGGAGCTCATCGCGATGGCCAAGCAGTTCCACGAGGAGGCCATCAAGGGCGCTGCATTGGGATTGAGCCCGGACGAGCGGGCGTTCTACGACGCGCTGGCCGCCAATGAGTCGGCGGTCAGAGAACTGGGCGACGAGACTCTGAAGAAGATTGCGGTCGAGTTGACGCTGAAACTGCGTAACTCGGTAACCGTGGACTGGTCGGTGCGGGATTCGGTGCGCGCCAGCCTCAGGGTGATGGTCAAGACCCTGTTACGGCGTTACAAGTATCCGCCGGATAAGCAGGAAGAGGCCACCGAGACCGTGCTCAAGCAGGCGGAGATGCTGTCGGCGGAGTGGGTAGGGTGAGCAAGTGGCAAAACAGCGTCCCCGAGCTTCCATTCGCAATTGGTCTATCAGAGCATCACGATTCAGCGCGCCAATAAGAGAACAGATGGCCAGCAATCGATTGCTGGCCATCTGTTCAAGTGTGAGCAGGTATTGCCCGTGAGAGAGCGTTTAATCCAACCCGTAGTTTTCCCTGATTTCTAGACGCAAATCTTCAGCATCAAAATCTTGTGACCAATTATCGCCGTCGCCGTATTCCTGCATCACATCTTGATAACGGTCGATGTGTTCCTGAAATGTCTTTGCGTCTCGCGTACAAGCGTCAATTTCCGCGCGGGACATGTTGTGTTGAAAATTATCTTTGATGCCGTCTGCAAGTGCGGAATAGTCGTCTGCAATTTCGACATCGCCGGCGTCATAAATTTGCGCCTTGCCCGCTTCCTCCGCTTCACGATTCATTGCGCGTACCGCGGTCTTTACTGCGTCACTGCGGTCCATGTACGTTGAATACCAATAGGCGTTCGCTTCGTCGTCCCAGACGTACACGCCGTATTCTGCCCCTTCGCTTCTCGGGTCCTGGACGCACTCTACATAGGAACGAGGCTGAAATTCTTTCATTGCTTACTCCGAGTTCAGTGGATAGGTTGCGTAAGCCATCTGACTTACGCAATGGTGTAGGCAGGCAGTTCGGAAATTGCGGCGCCAGCTACACGTTGTTTTGACTGTTGCATCTTGGTGCAAACGCCAAGGCCGATGCTCCTTGACAAGCTCGAGTTCATCCACGGGCGCTGCATCGAGAAAGTGGGGTTCTGCGCAAATTGCCCCCCAGAAAGAACGGTCTTTGCATCCTCGATGGCTTCGATTGCTAGCAGCTTCGAGCGCTTGCCGAGTTCATCGTCTTTCAGGGTCGATGGGTTTTATGGAGTTCTGGCGTTTGGCCGCAATTCAGGGGCCGGCGCCGCCAACGGCGGTCAGCCGCCACGATTGGGCGTCGGCGAATGGATGGCGCGGGTTGGGTTTCTTGGGTACAACTGGCTCAAACCCCGTGGCGGATGGAACATCGTTTGCGGTTACTCGCTCTTGCAAAAAATTTCCAGCGCATAGTGGGCATCTGGAACATTTCGCTCAATGTCTGCGGCGGTGTACGTCTTTCCATCAAAGTCGACAGCCACGGTCTTCGCCAGCGAGTCGCGCCAGGAGTTCTCGAAGGGACTGCCTGCGAAGTGTCTTGCCAGACTGCCATCATCTCGTGTCCCGAGCACGACGATGCCAGGTTTGCAGTAGTGCAGGCCATTTCGCCGAAGTCTCTGGTGCGAGACACTGGATTCATACCTCCCAGCTGAATGACGTGCCTCGCAAAGGGACTTGAATGTTGTCACCCTGCCACTGATGCGAAGTGTTTTCTCCAGCGCGTACCGAACGGCCGAATTGATGACGACCGATGCGCGTCGCGATTTTGGCGATGCTGCAACGGGGATAGCGAAGGATTTCTCCCAGAAAGACCGAGGAGTGTCCAGCCAATTCACTTGCTTTTGGAGCAGGGCTGAAGCACAGCGCTCCAGTTCATCCAAGGTTCCGATAAGAGCGCCTTCCACTGCAGCGTCTCGCTGACGCTCGAGGTCAAGGCGAATATGCAGAAGCGCGTCTTTGGCGAACAACGTAGGCCATGCCTTCAAGTCTCCTTTGGCCAGCATTTCCGACAGCGCTTTCCGCGAGAAGCAGCTGAACAGATTGGCCGTTGCATGCATTGCAAACAGACTGGGGCTGCCGGGTTGGCGGAGCGCGTAAAGGGCGCCGGTCGTTGCCTTCAGCAGTGACGCCGCCTCATAGACGATTCCACTCGCGGGGTCCTTCTTGCCTTGGCTCACGCTGTGCAGTGATTCGTCAAACATCGCAATGTATTGCGCGGCTTGTTTGTTTTTGTTCATGAATTTGTTCCAAGTTATTTGTTTCGGATGCGTAAGGGTGTATCGCATCGTCCACACGGGGATTCTTTGGCGCGTCGCGCCGGGGTAGAGGTCTTGGAGGCGCCTTGTGCCTTGGCTTCTGACTTTCTTTCACTGAGAACCATGACCGCAGCTTGGTTGCTGCCGTTCGCACATTCCGGGCGAATCCGTATCAGGACAGCGACTGGGCCGGCCGTTTTCTTACCGGGATGCCGGTCGATACCTGAGTGCAGGGTCTTAAAGAGCTTGAACCACCAAATCTTGGTTCATTGCCGGGCGGACCGGCACCGCATTGAACGAACACAAATTATACGTCTACTTTATTTACTCGTCAATAAAGTATACGTGTGGCACAATGCGCCCATGGCCAACACGCAACCCCACCCATCCATGCCGTCGAAGCTCGACCCTGCCAGTCATTGGGGCCAAAGCCGCCGGCTCGAATTCATTGACTTTCGCCTGCGCTGGGAGGGCCGCTTGAACCGGTCCGACCTCATGGAGTTCTTCAGCATCTCCACACCGAGGGCCTCCATGGACATCGGGCGCTACCTGGAACTGGCACCGGGCAATGCCCTCTACGACCGCAGCTCACGCAGCTACCTGGCAGCCAAGGCGTTCAAGCCGCTTTTTCCCGACAACAACCCCGAGCGCTATCTCAACGAGCTGCTGGCACGTGAAGCTGGCGTCGTGCCCAAGGGCCTCAGCTTCATCGGTTGGGTCCCCCCGCTGGCCGTGATGCCGCGACCCGCGCGCGTCGCGCGTGCGGATGTCTTTCTCCAGGTGTTGGATGCCATCCGCGGCAACAAGGCCTTGACGGTGGTGTACCAATCGATGAGCACGCCACAGCCACGGGAGCGCGTCATTGCTCCGCACGCTCTTGCCCATGACGGGATGCGGTGGCACGTCCGTGCCTATTGCTCCCTGCGGGAGCGGTACATCGACTTCCAGTTGGGGTGCTTTCTCGAAGTGGGTCCAAGCCAACGCCCCGGTTCCGATGGGTCGGACGACGCTGCCTGGCATCGCATGGTTCCGCTGGTTCTGGCTCCGCATCCTGAGCTGAGCCCTGGGCAGCAGCACGCCATTGCCATGGACTACGGGATGGTGGACGGCTGCACAACCTTGCAGTGCCGCCAATCGATGCTCTTCTACACGCTTCGCTCACTGCGCTTGCTCAAAGAGGGCGTCGAGCCGCCGCAAGCGCAGCAAATCACGCTGAAGAACCGAGCGGCGATTGCGGAGTACCTCCCCAAGGAGGCGGCTCAGAGCTGACGGAAGGCGGTGGTGCTCGAGGCCGCTTAGGGTCAATGCGCAGTCGGCACAGCCCCGTGGCCACTCGTTGCAAGAGAACGCGTGGCAATCGCAAGGGCCTTTGCCGCAGGCAAAGGGTTGCCAGCACACGCGCGGGCTGCAGGACCTCGCGCGCAGGTCTGCACGTCTTCCCCCGATATTGCGCCTGCTAGAACTCACCGCCCCGTCGCCCTTCATCGCTCTGGACGTGGAGCGAGGCCGCACCAAGCCCAGCGTGCCGCGAGAGGTCATTGCCTAACGCTACGGTTCTGCAAGGACTTGGCGACGATGCTCGCCGAACGTGCCGGCGAAAAACCCGCGCTCGGTGCAGTTAAAGTTCCATCATCATGAAACTCCTCATCAAAGCCCTGGCGTTCGCCGCTGACAAGCACCGCAACCAACGCCGCAAAGATGTCGCGGCGTCACGGTACATCAATCACCCCATTGCATTGGTCGACGTGCTTGCCAACGAAGGCGGACTCGAGGATGAACGGCTCATGGTCGCCGCGGTCCTGCACGACACACTCGAGGACACCCAAACCACCGAACGGGAACTCGACAAGCTCTTCGGCAAGGAGCTGGTGGACCTCGTCAAGGAGGTCACCGACGACAAGGCCTTGCCCGTTGCCGAGCGCAAGCGGCTTCAGATTACCCATGCCAAGACGCTCAGCCGTCGCGCCAAACTCGTGAAACTGGCCGACAAAATCTGCAACCTTCGCGACATGGCCATCGCCCCACCAGCGGGTTGGGGTCTGGCGCGTCGGCAAGACTATTTCGACTGGGCCAAGCAAGTCATTGATGAAATCCGCGGCGTGCACCCCACGCTCGAGCGCATCTTCGATGAAGCCTACTCGCGGCGGCCGACGGCCGCATCACCTGAACCACATTGACGGATTCGGTCTGGCTTTCGCATGGGCGCATACAGGAGCCGAATGGGCTGTTGAATCGTTCTCAAAGAAGACCCGTAACCGGACCATGACCCCAACGCTTCACGCCCATCCTGCCAAGGCACCCTCCAATCATCCATGAACAATCGACCCCTCCTGGGACAGGTTCTCACGTCGGACGCGCTGCGCGAGCTTGCGGATGAGCGCACCTTGGGGCGCGGCATGGACTACTTCAAGCGCAACCTCGTCACGCTCACCGATGTGATGGCCGGTGAGGTGGTGGCCGAAGTTGTCGGCGGCGACATTTACGAAGTGCGATTGTTGGTCGCCGAAAGCGGCCGTTTCGGGTATGCGTGCGATTGCCCCGTGGGCGACGACGGGGTGTTTTGCAAGCACGCCGTCGCGACGGCCTTGGCCTGGTTCGCGCAAGGCGAGAAGGACGAGGCTGGCGACGGGTCGGCGCCGCCCACCACCGCGCACGCAAGGCCGCGCCCCCCTCATACACAGGTCGACGTCATATTTGGGTTCCTGCTCGAGCAGGACGAGAGCACGCTGCGCCAGCTTATCCTCGAAGGCTGCCAAATCAGCAAGCGTCTGCGCGAGAAGGTGCTGCTCATGGCACGCATGGACAAAGGCTCGGCTATCGGCGCGCTCAAGGCCGCCGTGCGCCAGGCCACACGCATCAGTGGCTTCCTCGACTGGCAGGATGCACACGGCTATGCCGAGCAGCTCGAAGACCTGGCCACGATGCTGACCGCGCGCATCGCAGATGGCGACAAGCGCCTGGTCGACGTCCTCGAGATGGCCATTGCTCATGCTGAGAGTGCTCTTGAACATATCGATGATTCCAACGGCCATGTCTTCCCGGCCATCGAGGCATTGCAGAAAGTCCATCTGGAAGCCTGCCTCGCATTGCGGCCCGACCCTGTGGCGCTGGCCGAGCGCCTGCTGGCCTTCCAGATGGAAGGTCAGTGGGACACCTTTAGTGCTGTCTTGCCCCAATACCGGACCGCGCTCGGCGCCGAGGGCCTGCGCCACTACGAAGCCTTGCTGCGCGAACGTTGGGATGCGCTACCGGTCCTGGGCAGCGAGGCCAAAGGGCAGTGGGATGCGGGCCGGTACAGTGTCGAGCAGGCGATGGAAGCGCTGGCGCGGACCACCGGAGATATCCACGCTGTAGCTGCGGTCCTCGAGAAGAACCTCTCCAATGCGACGCGCTTCCAGAAATTGGTGCAGCTCCATCAAGAGCATGGGGACCTCGACCAGGCACTGCAATGGGCCATGGCCGGGTTGGAAGCCTTCGGGTACACCCACACCACGGAGCTTGCCGATTTCGCCATCAACCTGCACATCCGGCGTGAGGACAAGGATGCTGCGCAGGCGGTGGCTTGGTCGCGTTTCGCGGCAACACCAGACCACCGCGCGTTTTATCAGCTGCTCGACACGGCCAAACGTCTTGGGCGCAAGCGCGAGCTTGAAAAACAAGCGCTGTGGTTGCTCGGCGACTGCATGCGGGTTGAGGAAGCCAAGGAGACGAAGCCCACGCCCTGGCAAACCCATTATCGGTCCGAGCTGTTGGCCATTGCCATCCAGAGCAAGCAAAGCGACCAAGCGTGGGAGCTGTTTCGCGGCGGCAAGACCGCAAAGCATTTGTGGGAGCCGCTGGCGGCGCTCAGGGCCCCATCACACCCCCAGGATGCACTGACGGTTTACCGCATCCTATTGCCCTTGCGGGTCGACGAGGGCCGGGGCAATGCGCGTTATGAGAGTGCGTTCGCCATCGTCAAGGCCATGCAGGCGGTCTACCGCCACATCGGTCAGCTCAACAAGTTCCAGGACGAACTGGTGGGCTGGAAAAGCCAGTGGCGCAGCAAACGCAACTTCATGAAACTGTTGGCGGTCCTGGGCTAGGCATCTCACGTCAAGCCACGTGCTTGAAGACGAACACCCTGCAGATTCCAGGCAACCATGGCCAACGAATCGCAAGTCCCAATCACACCGCCATTCATCGCTTCGCCTTGTTGCTCGAGCCAGCCCAATGCAGCCCGATGCTCCATGCGAAGTCATCACTAGGCGCTACGAGTCCTGCCCAACCCCGCCACCCCGCTCACCGCCCGCGTCGCTGAAATCAAGGCTTGGCCTTGGGTTGGCGGGGGGCGAGCCAATGGGATTTGGCAGCGGCGTGCTCCGCTGTTGATGCCAACGAAGCGAGGTAAAAGTAATGGGGTTGGCGGAACTCCGCCATGAGCCAGGTTAACCGGCAGCCAAGCCGTTCCAAGAGGCTGCCTGATGGACCCCTGTGGAGCGGCGGCTCAGGCGAATGAGCTTCGGCTATTCAATTGTTATTTCATCCGTCGAACCGGACCTTGTGCTAGAGTGAAAAAGTCGTGGAGCTTGTTGTACAAAGCCTTGTACTTTTGGAGTCAAAGAGGAAATTCGCTAGTCTAATCAATGTGTTAGAACGGCATTCTGGTCGAGCCTCCTCCTCTCCACCACCAATCCAGAAGCCAGGCCTCTCGCCTGGCTTTCTTTTTGCCCGAATCGCGCGTGTAGGTGGGCTTCTGCGGGATGATGCGGTTGCGCGACCCTCGCATGGCGGCGCCGCTTCCGAGCCCTTTCCCGCTGACCGGCCTC
Source organism: Pseudomonadota bacterium (assembly GCA_019351955.1). Classification (GTDB taxonomy): domain Bacteria; phylum Pseudomonadota; class Gammaproteobacteria; order Burkholderiales; family Burkholderiaceae_C; genus Thiomonas_A. Next base: position 5,195 of record JABBOE010000051.1, on the reverse strand, counting down.
TCTTTTCTCCAATCAACCGATGGATGGCCGAGGCACAACGGCTCGGCAAATCAACGAGTGGCACGCGGCGTTTCGCAGTCAGCCGCGGGCACAGGACCAGCATCGAACTGCCGAGCAACGGTCCATTCACCCCAACAGCTACGCCTGATCGCCCCAGGACGTCGGCACTTCGTGCTTCTTCAGCTGAGCGTCCGGTGCTGCTTGCCGGTCAGCAGGACCGGCTAACCAAACCGTTACGCCTCGGGCAGCATGGCATTATGAATAGACGTTATATGTACTTCGTTCGCACCAAGATCTTCGGAGTCGGTCATGTCCAAGGAAGCCGTGTTCACCATGAAGCTGGAGCCCGAGCTGCGCGACGCCTTCATGGCCGAGGCCAGCCACCGCCCGGCGTCGCAGGTGGTGCGGGAGCTGATGCGCGAGTTCATCGATCGTCAACGGCAGGAACGCGAGTACGACGCGTTCCTGCGCGCCAAGGTCGATACGGCGCGCGCGCAGATCGCCACCGGCCAGATCGCCAGTGGCGCCGAGGTCGAGGCCCGCTTTGCGGCCCGTCGCGCCGCGCTGCGGGCCAAAGCTGGCGGCGCTAACGCATGAAGGTCTTGTAGGCCCTATCCGCCGAGCAGGACCGCGCCGACATCGTCGACTTCATCGCCCGGGACAACCCGCTCGCGGCCATCCGCATGGATGAGGTTTTCAAGGCAGCCGTCAGCCGACTGGCCGAGCACCCCCTGATAGGACGGCGCGGACAACTCCCGGCGGCCCGCGAATTGATCCGACATGAAAGCTATCGGCTGGTCTACGAGGTGCAGGCCGACACCGTCTGGATCCTGGCCTTGGTGCATACCGCTCGCCTGTGGCCTCCTTCCCGCTCGTGAACGGAGGCGGAAGTCGAAGGCGCTGTACCTGCAAGTCCGCAGCAGCGCGGCACCTATCTCTTCCAGCAGCGCGTGCGGCGCAAGCATGAAGCGCAATTCGGCCAACTCATCAGCTTGACCTTTCCCGTTGCGCCGTACCAACGTTAAATCAAGAGTCCCGGCTGCAAGGCTAATTGACCGCGTTGGTGGTTGTGGGGCCGGCGGTATCCGACCCAGGCTGCCGTGGGGCCTGATCTCGTTGAAGTCTCAGCACCAGCCCGCGGTAATCGCCCGGGCACGGTGCAGCATCTTGAACCTGGCACGTTCCTACCCGGCTACTTCACGCTGGCGAGGATTTCCTTAAGCTGTTGCGGGTTTGGCGGACCCACCATCATCATCGCGTCGCCCTGTTTGTCGCGGTAGAGCAAGGTGGGCACACCCGGAGACTTGGTAGCTTCGAGCAAGGCATTGTTGGCGTTGAGAATGGCGCTGGCGGTGTGCGACACCTTAGTTGCCGGTATGATCCCGCCACCTTTTCCGTTGGGACCCTTGCCATAGGTGTTCTCATTCTCGTGGAACGCCGCAAGGCGGTTAGACGCTTGCAGAATGGCCGCCCCCTTGGTCACGCTGCTAGGGGTGAGTACGGCGACCGGAACCCAACGGAACTCCAGACCGTCCTTTCCAACCTTCGAGCGCAGCGCGGTGTACAGCTCGTGGCAATAGGGGCAGTTAGCATCGAAAAAGATGTAGAGCACACGCGGCCCGCTGCCTTCGGGGATGACCGTGGCCTTCCCCATTTCGGCGAGCACCTTCGCGGCATCGGGGCTTTGCGTTTGCTGCGCGGTGGCCATCGCAGCAATGCCGAGGAGGCTCGCGCCAATGGCGGCGATGCATGCGGTGCGCAACAGGTTGCGTCGATAGCGATTCATCGGGGTGTCTCACCGTTGTCAGTAAACTATTTGCACGTGAGTATGCCGCAATCCTCGAATATTTGCTTGTCGTCAGAACCGGTCTCGTGGCGCAGGATGCCGAGACCCTTCCTCGTGCCGGCGGGCGCGTCCAACGGCAAGCCCTGACCGCCGGCCTCTCGGTATACGTTTCATTGCCCCGTGCCCTGGCCTCGCCGCCCGCTGCCCTGCCTGGTCGTCCGGTACCGGGCTGCGCTGGAATCACAGCAGGCTCATGCAGCGAGGCTGCTGCCCAGGCTTGGGTGATGGCCACCTCAAACTGGGGCAGCCACAGCTGTTCATGTAACGGTCCACTGGCGCAGCCCTTCGGGCTGGGCGAGCTCCCGGAAGCTGCCGACCGTGCTGACGGGCACGGCAATGAGCACCGGACCCGAAACGACGCGCGGCCCCCATCCCAGCGTGCCTTCGTCCACGGTCATGGCTGTGCTCCAGGTGTTGTCGGCGAGCCCAGCGAGCCCTCGTTCAATCAATGCAAATTTCGATACGTCCGGCAATACCGGAAACCCGTATCTCGTCAATGCATCCTGAAGCACAGTTGCCCAAGCGGGCGTGACACAATGGATTGATTCCCTCCTCGCGACGTCCCCAATGACTTCAGACGACCTCAAGATCCAATTCCGCCAGCAATCCCAGGCCGCGCTCAGCCTGAACATCGCCTACATCGGCGTCGTCAACGGCTTGTTCACCACCTTGCACAACCTTCGCACCGCGTCTTCGGCAGCCTTGGCCGAAGCGGGCAAGCTTGACCCTAATTACGTCCTGCGCTGGTGCGACGCGGCCTATGCATTCGGCTACCTGGACGCCGACGGTGAGGTGTTTTGTCTGACGCCAATCGGTCAGGCCATGCGTGCTGAAGCTCCAGACACTCTCATGCCCATGGCCGTGCAATCTGTCCTGTCGGCACACATGGCCGAACGCGCCGCTGGCCTTATGCGCACCGGTGAGCGCCCGGGCGAGCAGGTGCTGGCCGAACGCGAGACCGTCCTACCCTGGTTCGGCCCGATGCTCGAAGCCAATTTCGCACCGCTATTTGAGCGCACCATCTGCCCGGCAGTCCCTGCTTTCGCCGACGTGGATGCCCGCGGAGGCCTGGCTGTGGATCTGGGCTGTGGCAATGGCTGGTATTTGCGGGCGCTGGCTCGGCGCTGCGGCAAGCTGCGCGGTCTGGGTATTGACGGATTCGAGGAGAACATCAGCCAAGCCCGAGCCTTGGCGACGCGGGACGACTTGGACGAGAGGCTGCGCTTCATCCACGGCGACATCCACGCGCTCACCCTGGACGAACCTGCGGACTTGATTGCAATGAACCGTGCACTGCATCATGTGTGGGAAAAGGATACGCAAGCACTATTCGCCTGGCTGCGCGCCAACCTCAAAGCGGGCGGCTACGTCGCTATCTGGGAGCCGGCTTGGCCGGCAGACCGCACGGCTTTGCGCGAGCCCAGCCGCAAGGCTTTGGCATTTCAGAACCTGAGTGAGCATGTGCAAGGCAACCATTTCTTGCGGCCTGACGAAATCCAGGAAGCCTTTGCCCAGGCAGGGATGCATTCGCAGGTCTACCTGTTTGCACAGGGCAACGAAGCCGTGGTGGTCGCCCGGCGCTGAAAGCATCATGCATCGCGCCACGTCGGGAGCGGTGGTCTGTGTGTTTGAGCAGTTGCAGGACAAGCCTCGCCGTTCAGAGGCGGTCGCAAAACTGTTTTGGCGTGGTTAGCGACGGAAAGTCGGGCGTGGATCGGATGGGTGGGGAAAGCCGGTGGGTTGGCATGCACGTTCGGGACAGCCTGTGCGGCCTGGCCCAAGCGGCCCATAACGGCATCCGGGAAGGCCAACAACGCCACCAGCAAGGCGACCGCACTGGATAGGTTGCGGCGTCAACACAACGCACCCGCCTCTGCGCTGAGCGGGCCGATGGCCTGTCGGTTAAGCTGGCTGCCGCCCTTGGACAATCAGTGATGGCTGGACAAGCAACAAGTCCGCCAGCGATGTTGGGCTGTGTCCATGCGCAAATTGGGCGGCTCCAACCGCCATCGTGCCTGGGCTGCAATGCCTTGCGCTAGCACCCGATCATTGTCGAAAGGATTCGTAGCGATGTACCTCCCGAGGCATTTTGAGCAGAACGACCCTGCCGCGCTACGCACACTCATCCACGATCATGCCTTGGCGACGTTTGTCACGCTGGGAAGCGAGGGTCTCGACGCAAATTTTGTCCCCTTCCTGCTCATCGAGGAGGAAGGCAAGATTTGCCTTCGTGGGCATGTAGCAAGGGCAAACCCAGTGTGGATGTGCATGCGGGACGGCAGCGAAGCGCTCGCCGTGTTTCGTGGTCCCGACGCTTACGTCAGCCCCAGTTGGTATCCGAGGAAAACCGAGACGGGCACAGTCGTGCCAACGTGGGCCTACGTGGCGGTCCTGGCACGAGGAATGCTTCGCATCAAGGACGAAGGTGTCTGGGTACGCCAGCTGGTCGAAACCCTGACCATGCAGCATGAGGCCGGACGGGCCCCACCCTGGGCGGGGGCAGACGCGCCTGCGGATTACATGGACGCGATGGTCGAGGCCATAGTTGGCATCGAAATCGAGGTGTCGAATCTCCAAGGCAAATGGAAACTTTGCCAGGACGATGGCCCACGTGATTGCGCGGGGGTGGCGGCCGGGCTACGGGAAGACGGCACCAAGATCCCTGTTGCCATGGCCGATCTCATTGAACGAGGCACTTAGCCTCGCCCGGCATGCAGCAAATCTGACGCGGGGCCCCGAACTCGTGCCGGAGCCCCACTCGGTCATCAGTCCTTGTTCTGACCTTCGACGCTGTTCTCCAGGACTGCACCGGTCTTGGCGTCCACGCCAATTTCGTGCTCGGCCTGGCCAACTTTCACGTCAAACGAGTAGCGCAGACCGCTGCCGCCCGTTTCATGCTCCAGTTCCTGGTCCGTGATGGTGGCGCCGGGAATGGCCTTCAGGGCGATGGCCCTGGCTTGCTCGAGCGTGACTTTGGCGTCCTTGGTGTATTGTTGACCATCAAAGGCATGGGCGGTGACTGCAGCGCCCAATCCGAGGGCAATCGCGCTGGCGGCAAGGAAGGATTTGCTCAATTTCATGGTGATACTCCATCAATGGTGTGAAACGATGCCTCTGCGCAAAGACAGAGAGGCGGCGCATTTCAATTGCGTTGATAGGAGCGTCGTGGCACAAACTTAGCTTATACCGAGTGGAGTATTAAGCGTGGCTTAGCGTCTCGGAGATTCCACGCCTTTCGCGGCACATGCGCTTGGTCGTATTCGCGCCGGTGTCGTTTCACCGGCGCCCCGTAAACTGAGAGCCTGTGAACGTTTCAACTTTCGCGATGAACTCAACGCATCGAGACACC
>JABBOE010000237.1 GCA_019351955.1 Pseudomonadota bacterium | reverse complement strand
GCGGTAGGAGACGGCGAGGGTGGGTTATGTCCGGTAGACAACCAAAGGCTGGGGTAGAGTACGTTGAGGATACGGCCGATGCGGCCGTTGCCATCCGGGAAGGGGTGAATGCTCTCAAACTGATGGTGGATGAGCGCCATTTTTATCAGCGGGTCGAGGGCCGAGACGCTATCATCGTTCACAAACCGCTCCAGCGCGGACATATGCGCCAATATCTCCAGCGAATCTTGCGGCGGCACAAAAACGATCTCGCCGTTGGCCTCGTTCTTTAGCGCCGTGCCGGGCGTGGCGCGGAACCCATCGTCACGGCGCTTGAGCAGGCGGAACATGTCGATGAGTGTGCCATTGCGGATCAGCCCGCCGGTTTGTTGCAGGTGGGCATAGCCCAGGCGCAGCGCGTCGCGGTACAGGGCAACTTCCTTGGCGGCGGGCGATTGCGGGCCTTCGGGGAAGAGGTCGGCCTGGAACAGCTCATCCTGGGTGGTGACGATGTTTTCCACCTCGGAGGAGGCTTTTGCTTCCTGCAAGGCGAGCGTGTCGATGAGGATGCCCTGGTTGGGGATTGTCGCCGCCCGGCCTTTGAGCTCCGCCAGGGCGCGGTTGGCGGCTGCCAGCGCTTTCAACACCGGGACGGTTTCAAGGTCCACCGTCGGGGGCAGTGGCGGGATAATGTATGTTGGTTTTAACATGAGAACTCAGACATGTTAAAAAAACTGCGTTTTATGAACATATTGGGCAGATGTGTCTACGAAAACTGGGTTTTAAGTACATGTTGTCATGCGGACACCGCCTTCAGCCGCGCCCGGATGGCGGCGGTCAGCCGGTCAGCCTCGGCAAACTGGGTTTCCAGCTTGGCATTCAAGGCGGCGAACCGCTCGGTAAACGGCACGTCGTCGTCCTCAACATCTGCCGCACCAACATACCGCCCTGGTGTCAACACATAGCCGTGCGACTTGATCTCCTCTACGCTCGCCGCCTTGCAGAAGCCCGGCACGTCCTGATAGGTACCCGCGTCGCTCTCATCGCGCCACGCATGATAGGCGCGCGTGATTTTCTCGATATCAGCATCTGAGAACTCCTTGCGGGTGCGGTCCACCATGTGTCCGAGCTTGCGCGCATCAATGAACAGGATTTCGCCCCGGCGATCACGCAGTTTGGCGTTGTGCGCAATGCCGTTCGATTTGTCGCGGGCGAGGAACCACAGGCAGACCGGGATCTGCGTTGAATAGAAAAGTTGGCCAGGCAGCGCCACCATGCAATCGACGACACCGGGCGCGCCGCCCACGCCCTCGATCAGTGCGCGGCGGATTATGTCCTCGCCGCTCTGCGTGGAAGACATGGAGCCGTTGGCCAGCACAACGCCGGCCACACCCGCAGGCGCTAGGTGATGCACGATGTGCTGCACCCAGGCGAAGTTGGCGTTGCTGGCCGGCGGTGCGCCATATCTCCAGCGCACGTCGTCGCGCAGCCGGTCGCCGCCCCAATCGGAGATGTTGAACGGTGGATTGGCTAGTACGAAATCTGCCTTGAGGTCCCGCAACTCATCCTTGTGGAAGCTGCCGTCGCTGTTCCATTTGATCTCGGCATCGATGCCGCGCACCGCGAGGTTCATTTTGCACAGCCGCCAGGTCGTGTAGTTCGACTCCTGGCCATAGACGGCTATGTCGCCGATCCGCCCCTCATGCTCTAACGCGAACTTTTCGGACTGGACGAACATGCCCCCCGATCCGCAGCAGGGGTCATAGACGCGGCCCTTATAGGGTTCGATCATCTCGACCATCACGCGCACGACCGAGCGTGGGGTATAAAATTCGCCGCCACGCTTGCCTTCCGACCCAGCGAACTGGCCGAGGAAATATTCATAGACGCGGCCGAGAACATCACGCGCTGAACCTTTCTCCTGGCCGAGGGCAATGCCGGAAATAAGGTCGATCAGCTCTCCAAGCATGACGGCATTCAACGCGGGGCGCGCGTAATCTTTCGGTAGGACACCCTTGAGGTTCTCGTTATCCTTCTCGATAGCGATCATTGCCTCATCGATCATCTTGCCGATCGAAGGCTGTTTGGCGTTGGCCTGTAGATGTGACCAGCGCGCAGTGGGTGGCACCCAGAAGACATTTTCGGCAGAGTATTCGTCGCGGTCTTCGGCGCCGTCGGGATAGTCGGCAAGCAACGCGGCGTGCTTAGCCTCGAAGCTGTCGGAAATGTGCTTGAGGAAGATCAGGCCGAGTGCCACGTGCTTGTAGTCCGACGGCTCCATATTGCCGCGCAGCTTGTCGGCGGCCTTGAACAGCTCGGCCTCGAAGCCAAGGTTGCCGCCAGCCCCGTTGCCATTGGCACGGACAGGTTTTGCGCGCGCAACGACCGGCTCTGGTTCATTGGCATCGCTTTCTACCGGGCTGCCGAGCGATACCGATCCGCCGCGACCACGCCCCGACGTTAGAACACCTTCGGCGACAAGTTCATCCTTCACCGCGAGATAGCTAGCCTCTTCCCATTGTAGGGCTTCGCGCAAGCGCCCGTTGCTGGCGGAGCCGCCAAGCTCTTTCAGCACAGTCAGAAACCTGTTTTTTTGCGCCTGATCAGCCATTCCCCCCTGCCTCACTTTACTTTGCCAGAACCCGGCGCTTTCGGGCGCTGTTCCGATTCAATTGTCGTCAGCCGCTCGTATTTCTCAACCCCAGTACCGCGACGAAAGCCCTCACGTACTTTTCGAGGGTTATGCGCACGGCCCGGGCCGTGTCGATGAGCCGCCCGAAGTTATATTTCTCGTCTCTGGCCGATAGCGTTCGCATGGCCCGACCGAAACACCCCTTCAAGCCCATCAGTCCCTAAAATGGCCGAATGTTCAAGGTCTGTATAAGCGCGCGCATAGCCGCATTGAGTGGCGAGTTCGGCCATCACTCATCCGAATGGCGATCCTGCGGGGAGCGTCGGCATTAGAAAACATATAACCGGTAAAGCGAGTCGATATCCTAAAAACCCCTGGGCATCGATGAGAGTGCGGCTAGGTGGACATTGAGGCCGCTTCAGCTCTTATGTGGTGCCTGAAAATCGCGCTTATCTGCCTTGAAACACGCCCCGAAGGGCGCCGCATTATCAGGCCTTACCCTTGGAGCTGCTTACAAGGAGCTTACAGTGGCCCCAGTGGTCATGAGTGTAAACAAAACTACAGCTCGAAAATCTTGTTTAACCATCTGATTCTAATAAGAAAATCTGGAGCGGGCGATGGGATTCGAACCCACGACCCCAACCTTGGCAAGGTTTTAAATGGCTCGTCCATATTATGTGCACAACGTTGGACCATCGCCAATGCGTGCACTCCGCGTGATTGCTACGTGATTGCTGGAATGATTTTTTAGTGGCATAAGCTATCGTAACCTGTTGATTTATTGGTGTCCCCGCCGGGATTCGAACCTGCTGTCCCAGGATTAGGAAGCCTGCGATCCAACCTGCCAAGTTGGCTGGGCCAATGCTGGCTCTTTTCATGGCAAATGGCCGGGAGTTCAATAAAGCTCGCCGCCACACATTGATGGAACCGGCTCAGTCACTGTCACCAAAACCTCCCAAACCTTCCGCACCAGATTGATCAGCCCTAACAGCTTCGGCATCAAGACCTGCTT
>JABBOE010000002.1 GCA_019351955.1 Pseudomonadota bacterium | reverse complement strand
TGAAGTACCTCGAGAATCGCAACCTCATCGAGAAGGAGACCCGTCAGCACCCGGTTAAGCCCCTTGGCGATGCGCCCGCGGACTGCCTCGCCGACCGGCCTCTTTGCCTTGAGGGCTTCGATGGTTTCAAGATAGTCGCCTGCAAAGCGGAAAGCGGTCATCGACCAGTGGGGATAGCCGGGCTCCCCATCGGGAAGCGTGAAAAAGAGCCTGCGGCGCTGGTCTTCAAGCATTTCGAGGAACTCGGAAGAGCCGCCCTCCACGCGAGCGCCCTCATGGCCCTCCAAGTAAGCATCTTGGGCCGCGCGAAAAGCCGCTCCAGCTCCATAGATCGGGTCGCTGGCCACCAGGCGAGCAAAGTCGGCTTGGAGCCGCGCGTCGTCTTTGCCGTAGACCAGCAGGCCATCAGCCGCATTGGTGGATTCTTCGCCTACGCCAAAGCTGCACATCGCCTTGAAGACGGGTCGGTCAAAGGCCCTGCGCTTGGGCAGATTGGCGCCGAAAGCATTCGCATAGATGCTTGCCTTGCCAAGGCCGCCGCCCTCTTGGATCTTGGAGACATCGGCGCAAGTCATCAGATTTTCCTTGGCCAGCTTTGCATCGGAGCAGCCCAGGACCATGTTCGAGCAAAGCGCAAGCAGATCGCGCACGGGCAAATGCATCCCATCAAGCCTAGCGACTTCAACCAAGTCTCCGAGGCGCCGGGAGAGCTGGCCGCCATCGGATTCGCCCAGCAGCCGGCGGCGGTTCTCGTCGATAGGGCAGACCTTTCCATCGGTTTGAAGCGCACAGCGCTTGCAGTTGTCCCATTCGGGATGCCCAGCGACAGCCCTGGCCACCTCTTCCAAGGTCTTGCGGTTGGTTGTGCGGCTAAGGTCGAAGACCGCGAGACGATTGGGCGCGGGGCCAGCTTGAAGAAAACGCTCTTGAAGCGGCTTGCGAAGCGCATGGACGCGCCCCTGCCGCTTGCCCAGATCGCGAAGGCGATCGAGGAGCTGGCCATGGTTGGCCGCCAGGATCACGATCTCCGAGTCATCGCCGCCAAGGACAGAATTTTCGAGGCGCTGCAGCGGCAAGTCGCTCTCCTCGCCATTGAACTCGGAAAGGTCCTTGATAAAGACAGCCAAGCGGCCATCGGCAAGCCGGAGCTCCTTGATGTTCCCCTTGCCAGCCCAAACTTTTTGGTCGCCCCCGATCCGTGTCCAAAGGGCTCGGCAATGGTAAGTTTTACCGTCACCCGCAGTGCCTGCTATCAACAAGGAGCCAGGGGCTTTGGACTCGATGTGGCTTGCCATAGCATTGAGCATTGGCGTAGACAAGCTGATCGGCTGCACCCGAGCCCTGCCTAGCGCGCCCGACACGTATTCGTCGAACATGGTCAGGTTGTTCGGCGTCGGCCCATAGCTCCGGAGGAAGCGGACCCAAGCGCTTGCGGGTGGCGCTCCGCCTTCCCTTTCGCCTTGCGGCGGAATATCGTTCATTCGAGTCCCCCTTTGCTCATTATTTTCCACGGCACGTATCCTTCTCTCGCAGCTGCTCGACCTCTTGGGCTGTCCAGCGATTCAATCGGGTGGGCGACAGCGACTTGGCTCTCCCAAAAAATGTCCACCTATCCGTCTCTCTCGCTGGCGGGCGGCTGCTCTGACTCGCGCTGTCCATCCAGCCAGTCCGCCCACCACTGCATTAGCACCCTGCGCTGATCGAGATATTGGGCCCGGTTGTACGCCGCACGAACCGCGTCAGTCTCCCGGTGCGCGAGCTGGCGTTCAATGACATCGTGCGCAAAGCCAGATTGTTCATTGAGCACCGTGGACGCCAGTGCCCGGAATCCATGCGCCGTCATTCGGCCTCGATAGCCCAGCCGGTAAAGCGCGAACAGGAAAGTGTTCTCAGACAGCGGGTGCCCCGGGCGCAGGGGTGAATCCAGCACCAGATCGCGATCGCCAGTAAACACCCGGAGTTGTTCGAGCACAGCTCGCGCCTGTTGGGGCAGCGGCACGACGTGCGGCAGTCCCGCTTTCATTCGGTCCTCTGGGACCACCCAGACCGCGCCGTCCTCGCGCAGCTCAGCCCACCGCATGCCGCGCAACTCGCCGACGCGCACGAAGGTCGAGGCCAGCAATTGCAACCCCAGGCGGGTGACCGGTTCCTCATAGCCGTCGATCGCCGCGAGCAGCGCACCGGCCTCGCCTGGCGGGATACTGGCCATCGGCTTTTTCACCTTGCGCGGCTGCAGCACCCGCACCAAACCGCCGGCACCGTGACTCTCGATGTAACCCACGTCCTGCGCGTAGTCGAACACCGCGGCGATGCGCCCGGCCACCCGGTGCGCGGTTTCTACTCGGCCGCCCTTCTGCACGGCCTGCACCACCTCGACGAGCTTCGTGCGCGGGATCTGGTCGATCGGCAACGAACCAATCGCGGGGTACGCGAAGCGCTCCAGCGTGCCGGCAACCTGCCCCTGGTGCTTCCCGTTTGACAGAGATGGCAGCTTAATCTTGAGCCACTGCTCCGTGATCGCCTTGAACGTCGGTGCGACCTTCGCGGGTGGCGTGGCGGTCGCTGCCTCGGTCGGCGCGCTCTTGGCCTGCGCATGCGCAGCGCGGGCCTGCGCCAGAGTCATGCCCGGATAGCGGCCATAGGTCCGCGTGCGCTGTTTGCCGGTCTGCGCATAGTTAGCGCGCCAGCTCTTCAGCCCGGTGGGCGCCACAAAGAGGTACAGGCCGCCGCCGTCGGTGAGTTTGTAGGGCCGCTCCTGCGGCTTGGCTGCCTCGACAGCCTTCACGGTGAGACTCATGGTATCGCCCTTCTGGATGCCATGGACGATACCACGATTGGCGACTGGCTGGCGTTGTATTGCCCTGGATGAACCGGGACGATTATGGACGCACCATCCAATGAAAAAGCCCCGCCGCAGAGACTGCGTGGGGCTTTGAGGGATCACCTTGGATCAATTCTGGCGGAGAGAGGGGGATTCGAACCCCCGAAGGGCTGTTAACCCTTACACGCTTTCCAGGCGTGCGACTTAAACCGCTCATCCATCTCTCCGGCAACCCGATATCGTAACAGCCCCAGTCGAGATTCAGTGGGACCCCTAGGCTCGGTTTTCAACGCGTTCCGGCATGGCTCAACCATCCGCGTCGAGCGCATCGCCAAGTTCGACGGCACGCCGGGCGGCCGCGTGTACCGCTTGGTCAAAAGCCTGTGCGACCTCACGCTCAGCCAGAACGGCAAGCGCAGCCGCCGTGGTTCCACCCTTGCTTGTGACCTGCGCGCGAAGTTCTGCAGGCGACAACGGTGATTGCGCTGCGAGCGCAGCGGCTCCCGCGAATGTGGCCAATGCCAGACGCTTGGCGGTGTCCGCCGGCAAACCCAGACGCACGCCCGCTTCCTGCATCGCCTCCACCAGATAGAACACATAGGCCGGGCCCGATCCGGAAATGGCCGTCACCGCGTCGAGTTGCGCCTCCTCCTCCACCCAAATCAGGCTTCCCGTCGGCGCCAGCACCTGTTCGGCTTGGGCTCGATCTGCCTCACTACAGGCAGAGCTTGCGTACAGGCCCGCAATGCCCTGACCGATGAGTGCTGGCGTGTTCGGCATGGCACGCACAATGCGCCGCGCCCCTGCTCGGCGCGCGATCGCCTCGCAACGCACGCCGGCCATCACGCTGATATGGAGCGCGTCCGACAGCTGCGGTGCGCAGGCTGCAGCATTGACGAAGCTCTGCGGCTTGACCGCCCACACCACCACAGCCGCTGAGCGCAACTCCGGACCTGCGTCGGCGCGCGCACGGACCCCAAAGCGCTGCTGCAGCAGCGCGCGCTGAGCCTCGGTGGGCTCGACCACGATGATCGAGGACCCCGGCGACCCAGCCTGGATCAGGCCGCCAATGACAGCGCTGGCCATGTTGCCGCCGCCGATGAAAGCGAGAGTGGGAACGTTCATTCGTGCATTATCGCGGCATCCGAAGCACAGTCCTGGCTTGCCAAAAGGCGCAGATCCACGCTCACGCATTACCGCCGCCCGACCCAATCAGCTAACGCGTGCGAGCATTTCAGTCCCAAGCGAGTGAGCCCTGGCATGTGCGAATCACCTTTCAAGCGACACGGTCTTGCAATCCATATGATTCTGGAGCCCCCCCAGATCGGTATTACATTTCAATCGTCTTGACCGAAACTCTTGTGGTTAATCGGCAAAATTCGGTGGCAGATTCAGCCTGAACACCCTGAACTGAAATGCAGTGAGGCGTTTTAAAGGGAAGAAATTGGATGAATCGTCTGCCTCAATTCCTGCGGAAAATCGGCAAAACGTCATGATTCCCGTGAACTTTCCGGCGCGGCGCAACACTGACTGAATACTGTGTCCACGAAGGATGTGTCATGCAAGCCCAACGAGTCGCGCAATCAGCGTTTTCCATGCCCCTGTCCAGTCCCGCCTATCCACGGGGGCCCTACCGCTTCATCGACCGCGAATTCCTGATCATTACGTATCGCACTGATCCCGCCCTGCTGCGCGAGATCATCCCTGAACCGCTCGAGCCTGCCGGAGACACGGTCAAGTTTGAATTCATTCGCATGCCGGACTCGACCGGGTTCGGCGACTACACCGAATCCGGCCAAGTGGTGCCGGTTACTTATAAGGGTCAGCCGGGCACCTACCAGATCGCCATGTTCCTCGACGACGAAGCACCCCTGGCAGGCGGGCGTGAGATCTGGGGATTCCCCAAAAAGCTGGCCAAGCCGCGCTTGACTGTGGAGTCTGACACGCTCTTGGGCACGCTGGATTACGGGTCGGTACGCATTGCCACTGGCACCATGGGCTACAAGCACATGGTGCTTGATACGGAACAGGTGCGCAAGGGCCTGCTAGCCCCGAACTATCTGCTCAAGATCATTCCCGATGTGGACTGCTCGGCGCGCATTTGCGAGCTCGTCACCTACTCACTGGAAGACGTCACGGTGAAGGGCGCATGGACCGGCCCTGCCGCACTGGAACTCCACGCGCACGCATTGGCGCCAGTGTCCCGACTCCCCGTGCGAGAAGTCGTGTCTTGCGTCCACATTGTGTCCGATCTCACCCTGGGCTTGGGCACCGTTGTGCATGATTATCTGAAGTAAGCAGGGCAAGTTGACGACTGCAGGTGGATCGGCGCATGAGGAAACCCATTTTCGATGACGGCAAGAACATCATTCGGGTTCGAGTTCAAAACACTGGGAGATTGATCCATGAAAGACCCCGCAAGCGCCCTCGACCGCGTCGACCACCGCATTCTTGCTCTGCTGCAAAACGATGGCCGCATGTCCAACCTCGCGTTGGCACAGGCTGTGCACCTCTCACCGACAGCGGTGCTCGAGCGCGTGCGCCGCTTGGTGCGCGAAAAATTCATCCTCGGCTACGAGGCCAGGCTCAACCCGCAAAAGCTGGGCGCCTCCCTGCTGGTTTTCATTGAGGTCGTGCTGGATCGCACCACGCCTGATGTCTTTGAGCAGTTCAAGGCCGCGGCACGCAACAGGCCGGAGATCATGGAGTGCCACATGGTTGCCGGCGGCTTCGACTATCTCCTCAAAACGCGCGTGGCTGATATGCCCGCGTACCGCGAGTTTCTGGGTACCGTGCTACTCAGTCTGCCTGGGGTGCGCGAAACCCACACCTATGCGGTGATGGAAGAGGTGAAGAACTCTCAGGCGCTCCAGGTCGATTGACATCGCGCCGCCCGGTTCACACGCAAAGCGCGCCGATTTCTTGCGCGATAGGCGAGACGGCAAGGCGCAGCGCCTGGAACCGGCCAAAGTCGGGTCGCCTGCGTTCGCGTCGGCGAGGAATGCTCCGTGCGCCATCGCGCCTCGCCGAGGATCACGCCCTGTGAAAGCCTGCGGGCGTCACGCGCAGACGATCGTGGCGCCATGATCTTGAAGCCATCCCGGCGCTTCTTGCCGCGTTGGCGCCGATCGGGGCTGCTGCCCAGACCCAGGCGGGATGCTGCTGCCTATCCTCAGGCCCACCTTTGCCGCCGCCCCGTCCTTGTTCTTCGGCCACCGCCTCCCCTAGAGCGGCGGGAAGACGCCAAGAAATGGTGCTTTCTACAATGTTTGCATGACTTCTTCACCGCGCAGCCGTTCAGCCCCTGCGGTCCAGGCTTGTGAGGGGCCTGCGCGAAAGAGCACTCGACGCGGCGCGCGGGCTGGTCCTGCTCAGCCAGCGGACCCCGCGCGCTCGCCCGGTCCATCACCCGGCGAGCGCCTGGGGCTGCGAAGCGACTGGGATTACGCGCTGCACCTGCCATTGCACTACCTTGACGAAACGCGCATTTCGGCAATTGCCTCACTGCGCGACGGTGTCGCGGCAGTCGTACAGGCGCGCGTTGTTCAAGCGCAGGCTTCCGCAGGCGTGCGCAGGCAGCTGCGCATCCAGTTGCAGGACGCCAGCGGTACGCTCAACCTGCGGTTTTTCCACTTTTACCCAAACTGGCAGCGCCAGTACCCGCCAGGCAAGCTGTTGCGCGTGCGCGGCGAGCCGCGCGCAGGGCTGTTTGGCATGGAAATGGTGCATCCAACGTGCCATGCGGCGCGGCCGGATGAGCCCTTGCCTGAGCGGTTGACTCCCGTCTATCCGGCGGCCTCCGGGATCAGCCAGGCCTGGTTGCGCAAGGCGATCACGGGGGCTCGCGCGCGGCTCGACGTGCGCGAATGGTTACCCGCCGATTTGCTCTCGCGCCTTCGCTTGCCTGACATCGCCAGCACACTTGATGTGCTGCATGCGCCACCACCCGATGTGCCTTTGGCGTCGCTGGACGATCGCAGCCACCCAGGATGGCAGCGCGTCAAATTTGACGAGCTGCTCGCACAGCAGATCGCACAGCAGCAAGCGCGCCTTGCACGCGCCGCCTTACGCGCCTGGCCGCTGCCGGCGCGCAATGGCCCCCAGAGTCTGGGCGATCGACTTCTTCAAGCGCTTCCCTTTGCGCTGACGCCTGACCAGGAGACCTGTGCAGCCGAGATCGCGGCGGATCTTGCACTGACGCAGCCCATGCATCGGCTTCTTCAAGGGGACGTCGGCAGTGGCAAGACCGTGGTGGCGGCGCTCGCGGCGGCCCAGTCCATTGATTGCGGGTTTCAGTGCGCGCTGATGGCGCCCACCGATATCCTCGCCACCCAGCATCTGCGCAAACTGGCCGACTGGCTGGAACCATTGGGCGTGAGCGTCGCGTGGCTCTCAGGCGCTCAAACTCGACGCGAACGCGATGCCGCGGCGCAGGCCGCCGCAAGCGGCGCGGCGCAGCTCGTCGTCGGCACCCACGCGGTGATCCAGGAGAAGGTGCGTTTCCACCGCCTGGGGTTGGCCATTGTCGATGAGCAGCACCGATTTGGCGTTGCCCAACGCCTGAGTCTGCGCGCGAAGGGACTGGATGAGGGACTTGCGGGCGGGGCGGGCGATGGCGTCCGGGAGCCGCACCTGCTCATGATGAGCGCCACCCCCATTCCCCGTACGCTGGCCATGGCTGTGTTCGGCGACCTGGACGTTTCCACCATCGCGCACCTGCCCCCTGGGCGCAGGCCGGTTCGCACGCGTGTGTTTGACGAAGCGCGGCGCGACGCCGTGATTGCCCGCGTGCGCGTCCTCGTCGCGGCGGGACGACAGGTGTATTGGGTGTGTCCGCTTGTCGAGGAGTCAACCGCGAGGCCAACGTCCCCGCTGCCTGCCCACGGAGGCAGCGGGGAGCGCCGCGGCAGTGCATTTACCCCGGCCGGCGGTGAAGTCCTCGATCTGCGCAACGCTGAGGCCACGCATGCCGAGCTGCAGGCGACCTTGGGCAACGATGCTGAGCGTGTGGGACTCTTGCACGGGCGCATGCCAGCGTCGCAGAAGGCACAAGTCATGGCCGATTTTGCGGCTGGCCGCCTGCGCCTTCTGGTGGCGACAACAGTGATCGAGGTTGGGGTGGACGTACCCGCGGCCACCCTCATGGTGATCGAGCATGCCGAGCGGTTCGGCTTGTCGCAACTGCATCAGTTGAGAGGCCGGGTGGGGCGCGGTGCTGATGCCTCCGAGTGCCTCTTGTTGTTCACGCCACCGTTATCCGAGATGGCGCGTGCGCGGCTGCTGGCTGTACGCGACACCAATGATGGCTTCGTGCTGGCCCAGAAGGACCTGGAGCTGCGCGGGCCTGGTGAACTGCTCGGCCAGCGACAAAGTGGTGTGCAGATGCTTCGCCATGCTGACCTGCATACCGATATTGCTTTGCTTGAGGCCGCGCGGGACGCTGCCGTGTGGTTGCTGCACCATGACCCAGGGGCGGCCCATGAGCACGTGCAGCGCTGGCTCGGTGGACGTCTGGACTGGCTGGCCGCTTGAATCGAGCACGCACTGTTCACGCGCCCGTTCCACGGCTCGTATCATAGTTGTAATGCATGAAAACTGTAGTGCAATTTTCAAAAACTATGACACTCACTGAATTACGCTACATCGTCGCTGTCTCCCGTGAGCTGCATTTTGGGCGTGCCGCCGAAGCCTGCTTCGTCAGCCAACCGACTCTTTCGGTCGCCATCAAGAAGCTGGAAGACGAGCTGGACGTGAAGATTTTCGAACGCGGCGGCAACGAGGTGAGCATCACGCCGATTGGCCAAGAGATCATTGAACAGGCCCAGCGCGTGTTGGAGCAGTCCGCGTCGATCAAAGAAATTGCAAAGCGAGGCAAGGATCCGCTCGCAGGTCCGCTCCGGTTGGGCGTGATCTATACGATTGCCCCTTACCTGCTGCCACCCTTGGTCAAGCGGGTGATTCAGGTCACCCCTCAGATGCCGCTACTTTTGCAGGAGCAGCTGACAGTCAAGCTCTTGGACATGCTGCGCAATGGCGAACTGGATGCTGCCATCCTTGCCGAGCCCTTTCCCGATCATGGCTTGGCGATTGCGCCGCTGTACGACGAACCCTTTCTGGTTGCCGTACCGCACGGGCACCGGCTGTCCCGCTGCGCGCCGGTGCGGAGCGAGGCGATCAAAGATGAAACGATGCTGCTGCTCGGCACCGGCCATTGCTTCCGTGACCATGTGCTGGAGGTCTGCCCCGAGTTCGCGCGCTTTTCTCCAGGGTCGGATGGGATACGCAAAAGCTTTGAGGGATCCTCGTTGGAAACCATCAAGCATATGGTCGCCTCGGGCATGGGCATCACCATTTTGCCCAGGATGTCCGTGCCGTTTGAGCCTGGCAATGCCCCGCCCGACGGACCAGGGCAGATCTGCTACGTGCCGTTCTGCGACCCCGTGCCTTCACGACGCGTCGTGCTTGTGTGGCGCAAGAGCTTTACTCGAATCGAAGCCATTGAGTCGTTGCGCCGCGCTGTGCTGGATTGCGAGCTTCCCGGCGTGGTCAAGCTGGAAGCGGCAACAACAGGACCTGAACCGCACGCTCAGGCGGCGTGAACCCTCACGCCAATGCACGCCAGGCGCGCGATCGGCAAGGGCTCTCGCCTTTGCTTCTTGCTCCCGCACCCAAACGGTGCTGGAAGCCCACATAGTCGTTGTCGGAATTTCCCCACATCGATGAAAAGGTGCATTCAGGCCGTCTCGGCGTTGCACACCAGCCCCGCATCGAGTCGAGCGGCGCCCGCGAGCACCAGACCGTCCAACGTTTCCGAAAACACCGTTCGCACCTTGCAGCCGGGCCAGAAGCATCGTGCCGTGCGCGTCACCAGATCGGCGGCCTCGAACCAAGCTTGCAGGGCTTCGCGGTCAATGCTTTGCTGCTGCAACAGTTGAAACTTCAGCAGGACGCGCAGACCATGGCGAGCGTGCCGCTTGGGATCGTCCTCAAAGGCCCGCAGGCGAGAGCGTGCACGCACCAGCGAGGCAGCCACGTCGACGAAGGGCGCACCATGGCCTGGAATGACGCAAGCGGGCTCAAGCGCTTCGATGACTTGCAACGTCTCGCGTGTGGCGCCGAATCCGGCCTCGCCAACCATCTCGGGAAAGATGACCCCAAATCCGTGCTCCCACAGGGCGTCACCACTGATGAGAACCCGGGCCTCGGGCTGGAAGAGTATCAGTGCGTGCGGATCGTGGCCGGGGGCGGCATACACACGCCAGCGCAGCCCACCCAAGCATAAAGTGTCACCTGCAGCAATACTGTCTGCTGCGGAGAAGCCGGCTGCGTGTTGGCCGGTCGCCCGGAAGCTCAACGCGTCCTCATCCCAGGCGTTGACCGCTTGAAGTTCGCCGACTGGCACCGTGATGGTGCAGCAGGCCGCCCCGCCCGCTGCGGCCTGCAAAGCAGCGTTGCCGCCGCAGTGGTCGGAGTGCAGGTGCGTATTGACGATCCGCGTAAGCTTGCGGCTGCCCATCGCAAGCCGTACGAGCGCCACGGTCTGCGCCGCATGCAGCACGTAGCCCGTGTCCACCACGCTTGCCGTGTCGTCGTCGTCGAAAAACAATATGCTGTTAGCAGAAAGCCATCCGCGTTCGAGCACGTGAACGGACAGGGGCAGAAAAGGAATGGGCATCGGCTGAACTCAGTCATGGACATGTGTGGGCGTAGCGCGTGGGCCATGCCTTATCGCCCCGGCGCGTAGCCATCTGCGAAGCGGGGGTTCACACTGCCGTTTAGGATAAGGCGAATCACCAAATGAGGAATCGGAATGGACAGACCTCCCCTGTTTTCCTCGGATTTACAAGCTGCCTACGAGCACCTGCACGCGGCCAGCCGCGCCGAGCCCTATCCCCCATGGTCAATACGCCGCGACCGTCTGCGCCGCTTGGCCGCGCTCATCCGGGACAACGAAACATTGCTGTGCGAAGCGATCTCCGATGACTTTGGCCACCGCTCGGCTGCTGAAACGCAAGTGCTCGACATCGTGCCGTCGCTGGGTGCCATCCGCCACGCGCTGCGTCATGGCGCAAGGTGGATGCGCCCGCACCGCGCATCCACCTCCATCTGGTTCTGGCCGGCGCACGCACAACTGCTGCCGCAGCCGCTTGGGCTCGTGGGCATCATCGCGCCGTGGAATTACCCGCTTTACCTGGCGATCGGCCCGCTAGCCAGCGCCTTCGCCGCTGGTAACCGGGCGATGATCAAGCTTTCCGAGTTCAGCCCTGCGTTCGGCGCTCAGTTTTCGCGCCTTGTGCGTGCGGCATTCGACCCGGCCGAACTGGTCATCTTTACCGGCGGAGCCGACGAAGCTGCGGCGTTCTCCAGCCTGCCCTTCGATCATTTGCTGTTCACCGGCTCCACGGCCGTAGGCAAGCGCGTGATGGCGGCTGCAAGTGTCAACCTCGTCCCGGTCACCCTGGAACTCGGTGGCAAGTCGCCTGCCGTGCTGACCCCTGCGTTCGATGTGCAGCTTGCCGCGGACCGAATTGTCTACGGCAAACTCGTCAACGCCGGGCAAACTTGCGTTGCGCCGGACTACGTGCTGCTGCCGCGCAACGCGCTCGAGTCTTTCGCCCAAGCATGCGAACGCGCAGCGCGCCGCCTCTACCCGCAAGGCCTGCGCAGCCCTGACTATTGCAGCATCATCGACATGCGCCATTACAACCGTCTCACGACTCTGCAGGCGCATGCGCGTGCGGCTGGCGTCAAGCTGCATCCGTTGTTCGCAGGCGCGCAGCACATGGATCTGCAGCACCGACTGGCGCCAGCCCTCTTCATTGACCCCCCGGACGATATTGCGTTGATGCAGGACGAGATCTTCGGCCCCTGGCTTCCGCTGATCCCCTACGACGACATCGAGCAGGCCATCACGTACATCAACACCCGCCCACGCCCGCTGGCCTTGTACTGGTTCGACCGCGACAAACGCCGCATAGGACAGGCACTGCGCGCGACCCACGCTGGCGGCGTGACTGTGAACGACACACTGTTCCATGTGGCGCAAGACGATCTGCCCTTCGGCGGAATCGGCCCCTCGGGCATGGGCCATTACCACGGGCGCTTGGGTTTTGAGACGTTCACCAAACTCAAGCCTGTGTTGTATCAGCCACGCGTGGCCGGGACGGCGCTCGTGCGCCCGCCCTATGGTCAGACCTTCGCGCGCCTGATGGCCCTGATGAAGCGCTGATGACCCGGCGCTCATGACAGCCATCTGGCTACGCCGCCTGCTTCTCGCCCAACTTGTGTTGCTCGGGTTCGCGGGTGCTGTTCTTGCTGCGTTCGGGCATGGAGCTGAAGGTGTTCTGCTTGCGTTGTTCGGCCTGCCCCTCGCGTACTTGGCGCTCACGAGCTTGCACGTGGCACTACTGTCGCTCTGGTGCGCCCGCCACGCCACACCCTGTTGTCGGGGCACGGCTCGGGCACGGGTGTGGATTACCGAGTCGTGGCTCCAGATGCGCGCCTTCATCTGGCTGCAGCCATGGCGCGCCCGAACCCGGCCTGACTCCCCAGGCACTCCACAGAACGGCCCCGGTGTGGTCTTGGTGCACGGGTATTTGTGCAACCGCGGCTTCTGGAATCCTCTGCTGGCGCGGCTGGAAGCCCAACGTACGCCTTGGGTGGCGGTCAACTTGGAGCCCATGTTTGGCGATATCGCCTCCTACGCCCGGATCATCGACGCGGCCGTCACGCAGCTTGCGACGTCCACTGGCCGTGCGCCGGTCATCCTTGCGCACAGCATGGGCGGGCTCGCGGTGCGCGCATGGCTGGCCGAAGATGCAACCCATGCGCAGCGCGTGGCTGGCATGGTTACGGTCGGCTCCCCACATGGGGGAGCCTGGATCGCGCGCTGGGGCGCCACGTTCAACGCTTTGCAGATGCGACCGGCCAGCCCCTGGCTACAGAGTCTGCAGTCCCGGGAAAGCCACATGAGGCAGCCGCCGATATGGTGCGTCTCAAGTGCCTGCGACCAACTCGTCTACCCTGAGCAGGCCGCCTTGCTTCCAGGCGCCGTGCCCGTGCATGTCGCGAAGGCGGGACATTTGGGCCTGGCTTTCGACCCGGCGACCTGGGCTGCCCTGGGAGCAGCATTACGGCTCGCCAGTGGCCGTACGCACCCCTGAATCGCCCCCAGGGCCTTTGTCGCCGATGCCGGGCGCGCCACCGCGCGGGCGGCGCCCAGCGGCCGGGTGCCGGTGGATGGCGGCCCAAGCACCGGACCTGCGGCACAACCGCCTCAGAAAAGCGCTCGACCCTACGCCGGGTGTGGGCGGTGCAATCCAAGCTTGATCACAAAATCAAGCTGGCCCGTGGCGTTTTCGACCCATTCGTCCAGATGACTCAATAGGCTTTGATGCGGCACCTCGAGATACGCTTCGGTCTCGCTGCCCGCCACGTGCACTTCCATGCCTGCGCGGCGCGCAATGCCCATCATTGCCGTGTTTTGCGTCAGGCACTGCATCGTCATGGCCTGGATGCCACGGTTGCGTGCAAACATGGCTGCGCGCTGAAATAGCCGTGTGCCAATGCCCTTGCCCCGACCCGCCGGAAGCACGGAAACGCCAAACTCGGCCTGGCAGCTTTTTTCGGGCGCGCACGACACGGCAATGTGCGCCACAGCAACCAGTTCGAGCTTGCGGTTGAAGACGCCAAAGACTTCGTCACGCTCGAAATCGATACGATTGACGTAGGCGCAAATCTGCGCGTCACTGGCCACAGACCCAAACCGCAGATACCGGTCCTCCTCGCCAAGCGCAAGAAAATGGGCAAACAACTCCGGCTTGTGCTCGACGCCGATGGAACGAATGGGAACCACCGGCTGACTGCGCCGGTTGAAATACGGCAATACATCGAGTTCGTGGCGTGGCTGCACCGCGCCCTCGAACGATGGGAAGTCTCGGGATGTCATCATTGGATTGGAGAGCAAAGTCCGGGGACGGAGTGATCGCTCATTTGCTGCAACGCAACAAATATAGGCGTAATAGCCCACAAAGCAAGCAAAGGGGTTTTCCCCATGGAGCGGTCTCCGCTCCCATGCTGCGCCAAAAGCTTGGCAGGCACGACGTATTCTGGCTAGAATCAAAGGCTCCGGTTTTTTGGGCCGCCGGAACAGTAGTTCGTGGTTTGCCGCATGAATGGAAGGTCACGCCCTCCCCGGGATCTTTCAGGCCGGCACTTCAGACAGCCGCGAGCAGATACGGGAGCGCCCGCCAGCGTCACCAAGAGCGGGACAAAAAGGCCACAAGCTTCAAGCAGCACCAACATCCATGAAAACCTTCAGCGCCAAACCGGCCGAAGTGAAGCATGAATGGTTTGTGATTGACGCGACGGACAAGGTCCTCGGCCGTGTCGCCAGCGAAGTGGCACGTCGCCTTCGCGGCAAACACAAACCCATTTACACGCCTCACGTAGACACCGGCGACTTCATCATCGTTGTCAACTCCTCCAAACTGCGCGTCACCGGCAACAAGGCGGAAGACAAGATTTATTACCGTCACACGGGCTATCCTGGCGGCATCTACGCCACCCGCTTCAAGGACATGCAGGCCAAGCATCCCGGGCGCGCCTTGCAACTGGCGGTCAAGGGCATGCTGCCCAAGGGCCCACTGGGCTACGCCATGATTAAGAAACTCAAGGTCTACGCCGGCGCGGAACATCCGCACAGCGCGCAGCAACCGCAGAGCCTGGACCTTTAAGGAGCGGCCATGATCGGAGATTGGAATTACGGCACCGGCCGCCGCAAGAGTTCTGTGGCCCGCGTGTTTATCAAAAAAGGCAACGGCAATATCACTGTCAATGGCTTGGCGCTTCAGGAATATTTCGGTCGCCAGACGTCGATCATGGTGGTCAAGCAACCGTTGGTCTTGACGCAAAACGAAGCGCTGTTCGACATCAAGGTGAATGTGCGCGGTGGCGGCGAATCCGGCCAAGCCGGAGCGGTACGCCACGGCATCACCCGTGCGCTGATCGACTACGACGCAGCACTCAAGTCGGCACTGTCCAATGCCGGCTTCGTGACACGTGACGCCCGCGAAGTGGAGCGCAAGAAAGTCGGCTTGCACGGCGCGCGTCGCCGCAAGCAGTTCTCCAAGCGCTGAGTTTCGCAATGGAGCGTTGCGCCAGCCCGAGCTGGCGCAATCCGCAAAGGCCCGTCCAAAAGATGGGCCTTTGTTTATTGGTCGGACGCGAGCCTTTCTTCAAGAATCGCTCCCCGCGGTCATTCGAATTGGGCGCTGACCGGCCAGCCCGACAGGATGAATGCCCCTGGCCCGTCCTGCGTGAGGCGCCTGCGCGCATTAACATCGAAGCCTGCAATGCGGAGGCAAATTGATGGAAAGGGTGCGGATCGGAATTGTTGGGGGCACGGGCTACACGGGCGTTGAACTGTTGCGCTTGCTCGTGCGCCATCCCCATGCCGAGCTTGTGGCAATCACATCACGCAAAGAGTCGGGCTTGGCCGTGGCGGAGATGTTTCCCAGCCTGCGTGGGCATACGAACCTCCACTTTTCGAGCCCCGACGCCGCGCCCCTGGCGCAGTGCGACGTGGTGTTCTTCGCAACTCCGCATGGGGTTGCCATGAGCCAGGCACGCGGCCTTCTCGAGGCTGGCGTGCGCATGATCGACCTGGCAGCCGATTTCCGCCTGCGGGACGTAGGAGCGTTCGAGCGCTGGTATGGCATGCCGCACGCCTGCCCGGATCTGCTCCAGGAAGCTGCGTACGGATTGCCCGAACTCAACAGGCCAACCATCCGCCAGGCGCGCATTGTCGCCAACCCCGGCTGCTACCCGACCACCGTGCAGTTGGGTCTGGCGCCGCTGCTGCGTACGCCCGGCCTGATCGACGCCGGACATCTCATCGCCAACTGCGCCTCAGGCGTCTCCGGTGCTGGTCGCAAGGCCGAAGTGGGATTCCTTTTTGCAGAGGCTGCTGACAACTTCAAGGCTTACGGCGTGAGCGGCCACCGCCATGGCCCGGAAATCAACCAGGAACTGCGCCAGATTGCAGGGCTGGCCGACGATGACGAGCGCGTGCACTGCCTGTTCATGCCGCATCTGGTGCCCATGATCCGGGGCATGCACGCCACGCTGTATGCTCGACTGACGTCGCAAGGTGCCAAATCCGACCTTCAGGGGCTGTATGCGAGTTTTTACGCCGACGAACCATTCGTTGACGTCCTGCCTTCGGGAAGTGCCCCGGAGACGCGCAGCGTGCGGGGCGCCAACGTCCTGCGTCTGGCGGTACACAGGCCCATGCCCGACACGGCGATGATCCTGGTCGTGCAGGACAATCTCACCAAGGGCGCCTCGGGCCAGGCAGTGCAAAATATGAATCTGATGTTCGGCCTGCCCGAGACGGCTGGCTTGGAGGGACCGGCACTGCTTCCCTGAACCTTGTGGGTGTTTTGAGCCAAGGCGCCGCACGGATTGGTCTGCGGCCTAGAATGAGCACATTGATTAGGAGATTGCCATGAGCGCACTCATGCAAGACACGAACGCCCTTGCCACGACCACGGAAATGCCTGGCCCGTTGCTGTTCACGGACAGTGCTGCAGCCAAGGTGAAGGAGCTGATTGACGAAGAAGGCAATGCCGATCTCAAGTTGCGCGTGTTCGTGCAGGGTGGCGGCTGTTCGGGTTTCCAATACGGCTTCACGTTCGATGAAGCGGTCAATGAGGACGATATGCAGATGGTGAAGCATGGCGTCACCCTGCTGATCGACGCCATGAGCCTGCAGTATCTCACCGGCGCCGAGATCGACTACAAGGAAGGGCTGGAAGGCGCGCAGTTCGTGATCAAGAACCCGAATGCCACCACGACCTGCGGGTGCGGCTCGTCCTTTTCCGCGTGAGCTTCACCGCTGCGTAGTCAAGCCGCGTAAACGGCACCAAGGACACGCGGACCCGCAGCACCGGTGACCGCGGGGATATTGCCCGGCAGACCGGCTAGCGTTTGAGCCGCGAGCCACGCGAATGCTGCCGCCTCGACCTGCTGAGGTGGCATGCCGCGTGCGGCCGAGCTCACCACGTCCACGCCCGGCAGAAGTCGGCGCAAGCGCTGCATCAAATCCGCGTTTTCCGATCCGCCGCCACACACGAGCAGGGTGCGCGCCTGGGGCAGGTGACGCCGCAAATCCTGCGCCACGGTCGTGGCCGTGAGTGCCGCCAAGGTGGCCTGCACGTCCTGCGGTTCCAGTGCGGCATGCGAAGCAAGTGCGCGCTGCAACCACGCCAGGTTAAAGAGTTCCTGTCCCGTGCTCTTGGGCGGCAAAGCGGCGAAATACGGCTCGGCAAGCAGGTCATGCAGCAGGGCAGCCGAGACGCCCCCACCGGCGGCCCAGGTTCCACCTGCATCGAATTCGCCGCCGAGATGTTTCTGGACCCACCCGTCAAGCAAGGTGTTGGCCGGACCACAGTCGAAGCCGACCGTGCGGCCAGCCTGGTCAATCAAGGTCAGGTTCGCGATGCCACCAAGGTTGAGCACGGCCAACGCCTCACCGGGCTGCCAAAACGCAGCATGGTGAAAGGCCGGCACCAACGGTGCCCCTTGTCCACCAGCAGCAATATCGCGGCTGCGAAAGTCGGCAACCACAGCGATTCCGGTGCGCTCGACCAGTAGCGCCGGAGCATTGATCTGGACGCTATAGCCACGGTCCGGTCGGTGCCGCACCGTCTGCCCGTGTGCGCCAATCGCACGCACAGCGGTGGCCACGAGCGCTTCCTGACTCAGCAATTTGGTGACCACCTGCGCATAGACATCCACAAGCTCAATGGCAGCGCGTTGCGCTCGATGAATCTCGTCGGGGGACGACTGGGTCAGCACCAACAGATCGGCGCGCAATTGGCCTGGAAAAACCTGGTGGGCATGCGCGCGCACGCGCAAATCGCTCGCCGAGGGGTACCGCAATTCCTGCGTCGCTTCTGGGCTTCGTGCAAGTTCCAGCAAAACGCCGTCCACCCCGTCAAGCGAGGTGCCAGACATCAAGCCGATGTACAAATCAACCGCCCTCGGCGGCGCGTTGCGCAACGTGGTCATGCGCTGGCGAGCTCCTTCGGCTCCTAGTCGAATTCAGCAACTGGGGCCGCGCTGGCCAGGCGCGATGCGCCTCCCATTGCCGCAGCCAACTGGGTGCTCAATACGGCGGTCGCGGCGAAAAACCCGGCTCGCTCACCGGCGGGCAGGGATGGGCTTGGCGGCATATAGGCGGCAATCTTCAGCGGATCCACAAGTCGGCCCCTGACATGGAGTTCAAAGTGCAGGTGCGGAGCCGTTGACCAGCCGGAATCGCCCGACTTGGCGATGACCTGGCCGCCTGTGACGTGTTGGCCCGCGTGCACGTCAATCCGACTCAGGTGCGCGTACACCGTCTCGAACCCGCCGGGATGATCGATTTTCACGACATTGCCATAGCCGGATTCCTTACCGGCCTTGACGACGCGGCCGCTTGCGACGGTGCGCACCGGCGTGCCCACCGTCGCGTGGAAGTCCACGCCCTCGTGTAACTGCGTGCGCTTGACCACAGGGTCAAAGCGCATGCCGAACGGCGACGTGACCTTGCTGACTGCCAGTGGCGACGTAAGCCAACCGCGCTGCAGGCCGTGGCCTTGCGGGGTGTAGTAGCCACCTTGCCCTGGGTTATCGCGTGGAGCAAACCACAGCGCCTGCAACCGCTTGCCATGGCTGGTGAGCTCAGCGGCAAGCACGCGCCCCGTACCTACCGTGCGGCCATTCGCCGTGAACACCTCATAGACTACGGCGAAGTGCTCGCCGGCAGACAAATCGTGATCGGCATTGAGGCGGTCGGCGAAGATCTGGCGAAGTTGAGTCATCACATGCTGCGCCAAGCCAGCCCTTTGCGCGGTTTCGGCGACGGTCCTCCCGATCTCCCCTGCGGCAATGGCTGTCTGCGTGCGCAGGTCAAGCGGTGCGAGGCGCGTGGTCCAGCCTGCCGCAGATGGTGCAAGTGCGAGCCGCTTGCCCTGCGACGCGAACTCGGCAAGACGCAGCACCTGGCCTTGCGCCGCATGACCGATGGGGGCAGTGGATCCCCCAACGCTGGGCACCAAGCTGGCTTCAAGCTTGCGTAGCTGCCCGGTGCTGTCAACCTCGGCCACCACTTCAGAACCGGTGTTGCCCCCCGCGACGAGAGCGCGCATGTGGGCGTCCCTGCTGAGGATATGCAGCGTTGTAGGGTCGGTCACGCCCAAGCGCCGCAGAAGGGTCTGCACTGTGTCGTCTCGATCGACCTGGGTGCTGTCGTGCAACACCACCGGCTGTTCATCCAGGACCTCGGCTTGCGCCGCGGCGTCCGTTTGCAGAGGGATGGTTAGGAGCGTTGCGGGGCGGAGGGCCGGGTCATGCGAATCAGGAGCAATGGCATAGGCAGTAACGCCTGCCCCCATCAGCACGACACCAGCTGCGAACGCGGTGCGCCCTGGGTGTGCACGAAACACGGCGCGCAAAAGACAAACCGCGGCACTCGCTCCATTTTGCGCTGCTCGCAGGGTTGTGCGATACCTGCGTGAGCGCTTGGGGGGCCCCATGCCTCACCCGTTGCGCAGCGCGACTTGGGCAGGCGCCTGGTTGGCACCGCTGGCGACCTCGGGCCCAGGAACGAGGGCCAACATCTTCGCAGGGTCGGATGTCTGCGCGAAAAAGGCGCTGCGCAAATCGGCTGGAACAGCACTTCCCTTTGGCGAATAGTGCGCGATCGTCAACGGGTTCACCGGTCTGCCGTCAACGAAAAACTGGAAGTACAAGTGCGGCCCGGTTGACCAGCCCGTGTTGCCGGATCGTGCCACCACCTCGCCCTGTTTGACGCGCTCGCCCACGTGCACTTCGAACTGACTCAAATGGGAGTAGATCGTGGCGAAACCGTCGGGGTGCACCACCTTGACGTACTTTCCGTAGCCTGTGCCCCAGCCCGCGTAGACCACACGCCCGTCCGCAATCGTGCGCACGGGCGTGCCCACGGGGATCGCCAGGTCGATGCCTTCGTGAAACTCGGGTTTGTGGAAGATGGGGCTGATGCGCCAGCCGTAGCCCGAGGTAAGCCTGTCATAGGGCAAGGGCGAGAGCAGAAACGCGCGCGTCAGACTGCGGCCGTCGGGCTTGTAGTAACCCGCGGCCTTTTTGTCGTCCCGCGGATCAAACCATACAGCAGCGTGCGTGACACCACCATTGGTGATCTGGGCCGAGAGGATGCGCCCCACACGCAAAGTCTGGCCACCAGCGTCATATTGCCGCCACACGACGGTAAAACGGTCGCCTGGACGCAAGCTGCGGCGGAAATTCACCTCTCCAGCAAAAAGGTTCACCAATTGCGTGGCTACGGCATCGGGCATGTGCGCCTCGTCGGCCGCAGCGAACAGCGTGGACTGCACCACGCCGGTTGCCATGCGCAGCTGTGCCTGCGCACTCTCCTGCGTCACCGTGCTGGCAAAGCCCCCGCCGGGCTGGCTGGTGAGGGTGAGCAGACGCCAGGTCTCACGGCGCGGCACCTGGGCGTGACCCACTCCAGCGCTTTGCGAGGACTTCTCGGGTCGAGTCTGCGCAGTTTGCGGCAATCTCGCCTGCAGCTGCACTAGTTGGCCCACCGAATTGACCTTCGCCGTCACCACCCGGCCTGACGCGTCGAGCAGGGCGCGCAGATCGGCACTGGCAACAAGGCCCCTTAATTGCGCCGGATCGGTCACCTGCAAACGGCGCAGCAACGACTCCACCGTGTCGGACGCGCGCACATGGGCGGTCGTATAGACCGGCTGCGGCTGGTCATCCAGGGCCTGCACTTGTGGCGCGACGTCGATGGCCAAGGGAATGCTCAGCGTCGTGGCTGGGGGAAGCTGGGGCTGTGGACCATATTCGGCAAGGCCGAAAGCTGTCGCGCTGGACAGTAGCAACGTCGAGCCAACGGCAGCCGCAACGCGGCCCGGGTAGCGCTCGACCGCTTCGCGAAGCGCAGCGATACGGCCGCGAAGCCGGCTGGGGGTTTGGGCAAAAAAAGTCATGCACACTCCTTGTTCGTCGAGTGGCGGAACAACCAGCCGGCATGAGCCGGCCAGGGCGGATGGGGTGGAACGCATTCCTTAAGCAGCCCGCCGCGCAAGCGCGACATCTGGGCCAACGCGCCGTCTCCGCGATCAAGCATGGGCGACGGCGCGTGCGAACGCCTCCAATACACTGCATGACTGAGGTGCGAACGCGCATGGAAAAACTTGGCGATGCGCGATCCGCGACCCGATTCAGGATGCAGGGCGAGCCCAAGTTTAACAGCCGTCTCTAGCAAAAATCCCCCAAAAGCCATGACTGATTCCTCTTTTCACAATCCTGACGCTTCGCTTGCAAGCCCTACGCAGTCCGTGGGGCCACTCGCCAAGGCGGTGCAACAAGCCCTGGCCATCACCAAGCGCGGATGCTCAGAGCTCCTGGTGCAATCCGAATGGGAGGCCAAGCTTGCACGCAGCGCCGCCACGGGCAAGCCGCTGCGCATCAAGCTTGGGCTGGATCCAACGGCTCCAGACATCCACCTCGGTCATACAGTCGTGCTCAACAAGCTTCGACAGTTGCAAGATCTGGGCCACACGGTGATTTTCCTCATTGGCGACTTCACGTCGCGAATCGGCGATCCCTCTGGGCGCAACACCACCCGTCCGCCACTGACGATCGAGCAGATCAAATCCAATGCGCAGACCTATTACGCTCAGGCCAGCCTGGTGCTCGACCCTGAGCGAACGGAGATTCGTTACAACTCCGAATGGAGCGAGTTGTTGGGGGCCGACGGCATGATTCGCCTTGCGGCGAAGTACACCCTGGCTCGGCTTCTCGAGCGTGATGATTTCACCCAGCGCTTCAAGGCCGGCGTGCCGATCGCGATGCACGAACTCCTTTATCCGCTGATGCAGGGCTACGACTCGGTTGCACTGCATAGTGACCTGGAACTCGGCGGAACTGACCAGAAGTTCAACCTTCTCGTGGGTCGCGAGTTGCAGAAGGAGTATGGGCAGGAGCCGCAGTGCATCCTGACCATGCCGCTCCTTGAGGGACTGGACGGTGTCGAGAAAATGTCCAAGAGCAAGGGCAACTACATCGGCATCCAAGAGGCGCCTGCCAGCATGTACGCCAAGCTGCTGTCGATCAGTGACACGTTAATGTGGCGGTACTACGAACTGCTGTCATTCCGCCCGTTGGACGAAATTGCGGCACTGAAGGCCGAAGTCGACGCGGGACGCAACCCCAAGGACGCGAAGGTCCTGCTCGCACAGGAGATCGTCACTCGCTTTCACTCAGCGCAAGCCGCTGCCGCAGCTCAGGCGGATTTCGAACTGCGTGCCCGCGGTGGTGTGCCCGACGATATCCCCGACATACGGCTGGCCCTGCCTGAAGGCGGGTTGTCGCTTCCCGCCGCGCTCAAACAGGCGGGGCTGGTGCCCTCCACCGCCGAAGCGCTGCGCATGATCGCCCAGCATGGGGTGCGGGTGGACGGCACGCTCGTGGAAGACCGCACATTGAAGCTTCCCGCCGGAACCATCGTGCTTCAGGTTGGCAAGCGCAAGTTCGCCCGGGTGTTTCTCGCCTGAACCCCCTCTTGGTGCTGAGACGTGATGGCCTGTCGAATTGTGGCATCGCCCGACGATCTGCGTCGAGGACGCGCACAAATCGTCAGGCCCGCTTGATCAGCCGGATCAAGAACAACAGCACGACAGCGCCAACGGTTGCCACAATCAGGCTGGGGATGAGGCCCCCACCTGGAAAAAGCCCCAGCATGCGGAACAAAAATCCGCCGAGGAAGGCTCCGACGACACCAACCACGATATCACCGAGCAATCCGAATCCACCACCCTTGGTCATGAGCCCGGCAAGCCAGCCGGCAATGGCGCCGATGATAAGAAACGCAAGCAGGTGCATGGCAATCCTTTTAATGACGCGCACATCACCGCCGACGCAACGCACTGGTCCGGCTCGCCAAGACTAGAGGCAATTGCGCGATGGTGCAAGGCAAATCCGATTAGAGCATCGCGCCTATTGGCTGGCTCAGCACCTTTTCCGCCAGGCGCGCGTAAAGCGCCGCCCCCAAGGGCAGGACGGCGTCGTTGAAGTCGAAGCGCGGCGTGTGAAGAAAGCCCCCGGCCCCGGATCCCTGCCCCAAGCGCAGGTACGCGCCCGGCTTGGCCTGCAACATGAACGCAAAGTCTTCGGCCCCCATGCTGGGCGGCAGATCACGCACCACGGCGGCGTCGCCCACAAGCTCGGCGGCAACCTCGGCGGCATAATGCGCCGCCTGCGGGGTATTGATGGTGGCTGGGTAGATGCGCTCGTAGTGCATCTCTGCGCTGGCCCCGAAGGCTTGTGCCACGGATTGCACGATGTGGCCCAGGCGCTTTTCGATCAAAGCCTGGACCTCGGCGCGGAAAGTGCGCACCGTTCCCACCAGGGTGACTTGGCGCGGAATCACACTCATGGCCGACAGATCGCCGCCCTGCAGTGCGCAAATACTGACGACAGCATCGTCCAGCGGGTTGACGTTGCGCGCGACAATGCTCTGCACCGCCGTGATGATGTGAGCTGACACAAGAACGGGGTCGATGGTCATGTCAGGATGGGCGCCGTGGCCACCGTCACCGGTGACCTTGATGGTGATGCGGTCCGCCGCCGCCATCATCGCGCCCGGCGCGAGGCCGATCTTTCCAGAAGGCAACTGCGGCCAGTTATGCATGCCGAAGATCCAGTCTGCCGGAAAGCGCTCGAACAAACCGTCGTCCATCATGGCCTTGGCGCCTCCCAGTCCCTCTTCACCGGGCTGGAAGATGCAATACACGCTGCCGGCAAAATTCCGTGTGGCCGCCAGGTAGCGCGCGGCACCAAGCAACATCGTGGTGTGACCATCATGGCCGCAAGCGTGCATTACACCACTGCGACCGGAACGCCAGGGGAAATCGCTGTCCTCCTTGATGGGCAGCGCATCCATGTCGGCGCGCAGCGCCACCGCGCGCACGCAGGAATCGGCTGCCCCGTTCAATGGCCCGTCGAGGCTGGCCTCGACGTTGAGCCTCCCGCGCACGACCCCGACTACGCCCGTGCGGCCAATGCCGGCGTGGACCTCGTCCACGCCATAGCTGGACAGCTCTGCGGCGACAACACTGGCCGTTCGCGTCTCCTCAAACCCGAGTTCGGGATGCGCATGCAAATCACGGCGAATGCGGGTCAGTTCGGCGTGATAGCTGCTGATGTGCTGGATGGGACCGGTGAGCTTCCACATGGTTTGGGCAAAAACCCGGCATGGCGCCGGCGCCTCCATTGAAGCACTGCACACCCATGGCTGCAAACGACCGTTGCGATGCCCTCGTAACCGGAGCAGGCAAGTCGAGCTCGACAACAACAAAGAGTGCGAACTTCCATGCGTTGCTCTGAGCTTGGTGCCGGGCGCAATGATGGGTGCTGCTTCGGCGCAGTCGCGCCCAGATCCCCTTGGCAAGCCAAGGCATGGAGCAGCCCGCACGCTCGCGGCCTTTGATCCATGTGGCAAAAAGCACCCAGTGTGCCGAACGTGCGCCCTGGAGGGGTCGCTACGCCCCGCATGCTTGGCGCCGTCGAAGCGGGCACCGGGCGCGCAGCGCGGCGATCCATATCCCTCGGCACCAGCTGCCGGGCGCAATGGCACGCCCGGCAGCTGGTGCCGGTGGCCCCCTCCCAATCGCTCCCCCGCGATGGCTTCCCGGACAAGACCTCGCGGTGTTCCTATCATCACCACTTTGCATCATGCAGCTGATGAATAAACCCTTGCCCGCCACTTTGGACATTCCCGCGCGCAGCCTGCGCGCAGTATGGCACCCTTGCACGCAGATGAAGCGTCATGAGCAGGCGCCACCGCTGGAAATCGTCAGCGGCGAAGGCGTGTGGCTGACTGACGCAAAGGGTCGGCGCGTCGTCGATGCGATCAGCTCCTGGTGGGTGAATCTGTTTGGCCACAACCAGCTGCATATCAAGACGGCCATTCGCGCGCAGATGGATCGGATCGAACACGTGATGCTCGCGGGTCTCACCCATGCGCCTGTGGTCGAACTCTCCGAAGCCTTGGCCGCGCGCACGGGCCTGTCACACGCCCACTATGGCAGCGATGGCGCGTCAGCCACGGAAATCGCGCTCAAATTGAGCGCGCACTATTGGCGCAACGTTGGCCGGCCCGAAAAAAATCGCTTTATCGGCCTGGCCGGCGGATACCACGGCGAGACTGTAGGGGCACTGTCGGTCACCGACATCCCACTCTTTCGCGCGAACTACGGCCCGCTGCTGCGCGTGTCGGCCACGGTGCCTGTACCGGATGCGCGCGCGCGACCAACGGGCATGGAGCAATCGCAATGGGTTGTGCACTGCGTGCGTGCGCTTGAGGCCCACCTTGAGGTCCACGCTCACGAGACGGCCGCACTCATTGTCGAGCCGCTCCTGCAATGCGCCGCGGGCTTTGTCATGATTGCCCCGGAATATCTGACGCGCGCCCGCGAATTGTGCACGCACTTTGACGTCCATCTGGTTGCCGATGAAATCGCCGTGGGCATGGGCCGTACCGGCACCTTTCTCGCATGCGAACAGGCGGGCGTGAGGCCGGATTTCGTCTGCCTGAGCAAGGGACTCACGGGCGGCTATCTGCCGCTATCGGTGGTGTTGACCACCGATAGCATCTACCACGCCTTTTACGGTGATGACGTGGCGCTTGGCTTTCTGCATTCGCACTCCTACACGGGGAACCCGCTTGCGTGCAGTGCCGCGCTTGCCACGCTGGAGCTGCTGGACGATGCGCAGTTGATTGCCAACCGCGAACGCGCCACGACGCTCGATGCGTTGTTTGCCCCGCTCACCGCGCATCCACGACTGACCCATGCCCGCCGTCTGGGCATGATCTGGGCCTGGGATGTCGACCGCGCGCCTCCAGATTTCGCAAGGCACTACGCCGCAGCCGCCTTGAAGCATGGCGCCCTACTGCGGCCTATCGGCAACACCATCTATTTCATGCCACCGTATGTCATCGATGACGACGCTGCCACGCACCTGCGCGATGCCGCGCTTGCCGCGCTCGCCACGGTCCTCAGGACCCCTACGCATCCGCAAGCCCCTAGCCCGCTCTTACCTTGATGGACACCTTGGCCCCCGCCTGGTTTGTCACCGGCACG
Organism: Pseudomonadota bacterium; assembly: GCA_019351955.1. Lineage (GTDB taxonomy): Bacteria > Pseudomonadota > Gammaproteobacteria > Burkholderiales > Burkholderiaceae_C > Thiomonas_A. The sequence continues at coordinate 47,929 of JABBOE010000002.1, read as the reverse complement.
GATACCGAAATTGGCAAAACCCTCGCCGCGTGCGCGCTGCTGCATGCGTTGCACGCTAGGTTCCCGCGCGTGGTGGGCGCCAAGCCAGTGGCCGCCGGCCATCCGGCGGGAGGCGTCAACGACGATGTGGCACACCTTCGCGCAGCAAGCACGGTGCAAGTGCCAGGCGCGCTCGACAATCCCTACCACCTCGCCGAGCCCGTATCCCCACACCTGGCTGCGCAGCGCGCAGGGGTGCGGATCGATTTGGCGCACATTGCTCAATCAGTGGCAGACTTGCGCCGAAGCGCCGACGCGGTGGTGGTCGAGGGGGTCGGAGGATTTTTGGTGCCGCTGTCGAGCATCGAAGACGGGGGCGATCTCGCGCGCGAACTGCGTCTGCCGGTCGTTCTGGTGGTCGGCATCAAGCTGGGCTGCTTGAGCCACGCGCTGCTTACCCAAGAGGCCATCTTTGCGCGCGGCCTTCCGTTCACGGGGTGGATCGCCAATCGCATCGACTCCGACATGCTGCGCGCCGAGGACAACATCACCACGCTGCGCGCACGCCTGCGCGCGCCTTGCCTGGGTGTCATTCCGCACATGGCCCCGCCGGACAGCGCGCGGGCGGCGGTTTTCCTCCAATTGCCGACATGATCGACACTCGACGCCTGAGCACGGCGCCTAGGCGTGCGCATCCGAACCATCCAGCGATGCCGGCCGGCTGCCCGGTTCATCCTTGAAGACTTTGCCCTTTCGAATGTTTCATGACTCCTGACTTCACAGCCGATCTTGATGCGCTCGACGCCGCGCACCTGCGTCGACGGCGCCGGGTCGTGCAGCGCTACGACGGCGCGCGCCTAACGGTTGACGGTCGCGAAATGCTGGCGTTTTGCAGCAACGATTACCTGGGGCTCGCCCAACACCCGGCCTTGATTGAAGCAGCATGCGAAGCGGCCGCACGCTTCGGCGTGGGCGCGACCGCGTCCCCGCTCGTGTGCGGCCACAGCAGTGCGCATGAGGCGCTGGAGGCCGAACTTGCCGCCTTTGTGGGTTTGCCGCGGGCGCTGTATTTCTATGCCGGCTTCGCAGCAAATGTGGGCATTGTGCCGGCGCTCGTCGGGCGCGGTGATGCGGTGTTTTCAGACGCCCTCAACCATGCCTGCCTGATCGACGGTGCGCGGCTGTCGCGCGCTGACGTGCAGGTGTACCCGCACGCGGATGTGGACGCGCTCGGCAGACTGCTGGCAGCAAGCTCGGCGCGGCGCAAGCTCATTGCGACTGACGCCGTGTTCAGCATGGACGGCGATATTGCGCCGCTCCCCGCGCTGCTTGAATTGGCCAACCGGTTTGATGCGCTACTCCTCATCGACGACGCGCACGGGTTTGGCGTACTCGGCGAAGGAGGCCGCGGTACGGCGGCAATGTTCGGACTGCGCAGCCCGCGCCTGATCGTCATGGCGACGCTCGGCAAGGCTGCAGGCGTGGCTGGCGCCTTTGTCGCCGGCGAGGATGACCTGGTGGAATGGATCATGCAGCGCGCGCGCAGCTACATCTTTGCGACTGCGGCGCCCGCCCTCATTGCTGAAACCTTGCGCATCAGTCTCAAGTTGATCGCCGCAGAAGAGTGGCGGCGGCAAACGCTGCAGGACCTGAATCGACGCTTGCGCGCCGGTTGTGCCGCGGTGCTTCCTTCAGGCTGGCAACTCACCGCCTCCAAGACGCCGATTCAGCCCATCATCATTGGCGACAACGCGTCCGCGCTCGCAGCGATGTCGGCCCTGTGGCAAAAGGGGTTTTGGGCGCCCGCGATCCGCCCGCCCACCGTGCCCGAGGGAACGGCCCGTCTGCGCCTGAGCCTTTCAGCGGCCCATACGCTGAGCGACGTCGACCAACTCATCAAGGCACTGGCTTCCCTGGCGCCCCAAACTCCAGGCTAGAGCGCACCGCGTTGCGCTGCGTGCGCCCCCGAAGCGACCGGCTCACGCAACCAACCGCGGATATGCGAAGTGCGCAAATCCACGCTCAATGGGTCCCCGAGAGCCAGATGATGGTGGTCGGCCAATCGATAAGGGGCTGTCAGCCATAACAGCGCGTCGCCGCAGCGCAAGGCCGCAGTGGTATTGGCGCCGTGCACCACCAGATGCTCGATGCGACCGTGCACCGGGTTTTCGCTTGCGCGCTGCTCCTGGAGCTTGAGGGGCGGCAGGCGCACGTCATCCGCGGCCACCACCCAATCGACGAGGCAGCCTGGGACGGCCTGCGGAAGCAGCGGCACACGCAGCGTGGAACCTGCGGCATCCCATCGCAAAAGGGTGTAGCCGCTGTGCTCCTCCTGCCGCAACACGGTGCCCACGAAACGGTTGCGAAAACCCAGGAGTGCGGCGGCCTGAATGCTGGCCGGGTGTGCGAACACCTCCCGCGGAACACCCTGCTGCACCACCCGATGCCCCGCCATCAACGCCATCCAATCGGCCATTGCGGCCAGGCTTGCATCATGGGTTGCGGCCAACACGGGAACCGAGAGCTGGTGCATGCGCGAGATGAGCTCGGCCATGACTTCGTCTCGCGTGCTCGCGTCCAGCGCCGATGTGGGTTCGTCGAGAAGCAGGATGTGGGGCTTGCGGGCCAATGCCCGGGCCAACGCCACGCGCTGCTGCTGTCCGCCGCTGAGTTGCGCCGGGCGCTTCTCCGCATGATGCGCAAGATTCATGGCGCCGAGAAGATCAAGTGCAACGCGGCGATGCTCCTTGAGTGTGCCACCGAGCGCAAAGGCAACGTTTTCCCATGCCTTGAGGTGCGGAAACAGCGCATAGCCCTGGGGCAGATAGCCAATGGGCCGGCGCTGCGGGGGCAGCCCATTGAAGGGCTCGCCTGTACTCGGCACCAGACCGGCCAGCGCCTTGATCAGCGTGCTCTTGCCCTCTCCGCTCGCCCCTAGCAACACGGTGAAACCACGCACCTCGAATTGCGCGGAAAGTACGACGGGGTGTGTGATGGAAAGATCAACGCGCATGGAGCATTTAATGCCGCATGGAATTGCGCCGCGATAGCGCACCCATCAACAACGGCAAAGGCAGGCCAATCACGAAAAACAACCATAGCAGGGGATAAACCGCCGAAAGCCCCGTGTCCTGCAGATTGACCCAGAGCTTGACTGGAATGCCCTGGGGGTAGTACGCGACGATAAGCACGATGCCGAACTCACCGAGCGCCCGCACCCAGGCCAGTGCCACCCCCGCGCCGAGCCCGAGCTTGGCCAGTGGCACGGTAATGCGCCAGAACGTGCGCCAGGGCGATTGCCCAAGCGTGAGCGACATCTGTTCGAGCTCGCGCGGCACGCCTTCGAAGGCCGAGCGCGCGGCCACGATGAAGTAAGGTGCGCTGCCGTAAATTTGCGCAAGCACGAATGCATTCGTCGTGTTGGTGAGACTGAGCCCGAGCTGGGCGAGCGGTTGTCCCGCCCAGCTGTAGGGCCCGTAACTCATGGACAGGAGAAGGCCCATGGCCAGCGGCGGCGTCAGCAGCGGCAGCAGCACGAGGAGTTCCAGCGCCCATTTGCCGCGAAACTCATACCTCGCCAGCCACCATGCCACAGGCGTGCCAAAGATCACCACAAGCGTCACCGCCACGAGGGTGTAGATCACCGACACCCTCAAGGACGAGAGATCACCATGCTGCAGTTGCAACTGACTCCAGGGCGTGCTGATGAACAACCCGAAAAATGGAACCGCAAGAAAAGCTAGGCCGGCGAAGCCGAGCGCAGCCACCACCCAGGCGCGCCGCGCCTCGCCCGCGTTCGGGCGATATCCACCGAAATCAGCGGCGGCGGCGGAATCCAGGGGAAGGATGGACATGGGGACAGGTCGGGCAGAGAAAAAAGGCGGCGGCGCCATTGTCACCCACCCCATCGATTTACTGAAGATTGCCACCCTTGGGTTCGCCATACCCGTATGCCTTAAACATCGTCTGCCCCTTTGCACTGGTCATGAGCTTGACGAAGGCCTCGCCTGCCTCGGGGTTGGGGGCGTTCTTCAGCACGGCGGCATAGAACACCATCGGTTGCGCAGACACGTTCTCGCTGTTGCCATTGGGCCGCGCAATACTGAAATGCACCTTGCTGTACCAGGTGTCGATCATGGCGGGATCACTCAGATTGATCTGGGCCGGAAGTCTGACATAGGGCAACCCATGCGAGATGACGGCACTGCGGTACCCAGAAGTGGCGTCAAGTTGACCCGATTCGAGCCGCGACAAGAGCGAAGGCTCGGTAAAGATCTGTCTCGTGTTGAACACGCCACCCAGAACCTTGTCGGCCAATCCCGGCTCCTTGTAGTACTGCTCGGCCAGCAGCATGGTCAACACGATGTTTCGGCCTTGGGGGTCCACGGTGGGATCGGTGCGACCAAATTTCAATCCCGGCTTCTCCAGCACCTCATACCACTTTGCCTTACCAGCCGTGGCGGCCATGAAGTCCTTGGCAAAGCGGCTCTTGGGGCTGTATGCGATGACCATCTGGGTGCTGGCCACCGGTACCGCCACACCAATCAACCCCGCCTTTTGCAGCACCCTGATCGGACCCGGGGTCACCGACACGAACACGTCAGGGTTCAACTGTTTGGCCGCAATCAAGTGTGCGAGCCCAAAGGCGCCAGCGCCCTCGCCCTGGTACTGCACACCGGTCTGCCTTGTAATCGCTGGGCCCAAGCCCTTGTCCATCAATGCGCCCATCGAACCTGCATAAGCCACCGAAAGCACGGGCTTCGCCGCTTGCGCTGCGGGAACCGCACAGGCGCTTGCAAGGGTAACGGCGGCCAGGAAGCGGGATCCCTTCGTGAATCGTTGCATCGAATACTCCATGGGTTGGAAAGGCCAGCGAGGATGCACATCCAGCCACAGTGAACATGCGGCCCGATCATTGGTTATATTTTGCTAACTATAACGGAAGGAACATCTCGCTTATCGCTCGACCCTTTTTGCGAACGACGTTGTGGTCGACGTTTTCGCACATGCATATGTTCGTCTCGAAATCGCTATATCCGACCATAGCGTTCGATTGCAGAGCAGTCATGCTCCAAGGGGTGGCCGCGACGCGTCCGGTTCGGATTGCCGCTTGCCGGAACGCAGGCGCAGCCCGCTCCGGTTGGGCTCATCGTGCGGCTGCCGTGGCGCTGCTCGTGCCGGAGACGGTCTAGCTTTGGCGCGCCGGTGACGTCGCGCGACATTTATGCATCGAGAGACCGATGGGGGCCAATCGGCCAAGCGGCGCGCTCGCGGCGATGTGCTGTCGCGCGAACGCGTCAACCCTTGGGAAGCGCAGCGCCCTTTCGCAGCCGGCCGCGCTTCGCGCTGACGGTTGCGGCGCCAAGCGGCTGGTCCATACCCCGCGCAAGGCCATCACTGCCAAGCTCGTCGGCCACATCAGCGGCGACATCGAGCGCGGACGGGTCATCGTCACCCTCACGCAGCAGGGCATTGAAGGCTCGCATGTCAGACTCGATGGCGCGCAAAGCCCTGTATTCCATGCGCCGGTAGCGCCGAAGGACTTCGTATCCGAGCGGCGTCAGCAGCGCTCCACCACCGCCGCTTCCCCCTTTGCTGGCTTCGATCAGTGGCGACTTGAATGCCTGGTTCAGGCTGCTGGCAAGCAGCCAGGCACGCCGGTAACTCATGTCGAGCTCCCGGGCAGCAGCTGAAATCGAGCCGGTGCGCGCCATGGCCTCGAGCAACCGGGCCTTGCCTGGCCCGATCGCCGTGCCCTGTTTGATTTCGAGACGGACTTTCGGACGGGGAGTGGTGTCGTTGGGGACGCTCATGGATCGCGTTTTGCCTGGTTCTGCAATGTCCAGCATCATCACGATATGCTTGGCAAATCATAACGCGGTTTCGCCCCCAGATCATTGACATCCCTGCCCCTGGCCGGCGGCCGCAGCTTGCGAGGCTGGGGCGGTGCTTCCTGTAGCGCTCAGGCGTACCATTGGGCGGCGCCTGCGTCGCTTTGGCGTTTTCCTGCTGCTGGCGGCATGACCACAGCGGGCACGTCACAGCGATGCGGGCGTGTCCCCGTCTTTCACCCTTGCCGATTCTCACGGACGGGCTTGCCGCGCATCTGGTCAACCGCGTCGAGACGCGCCGGAGTGTGCCTCCACTCACCGGCTCAAGGACTCCCCCACAGCAGGCGCAGGGGAGCCCTCGCTGGAGCCGGTGCCCTGCTGCGCAAGCCATTGCGACAGCGCGTCCGCCGCGCTCTGGTAGCCAATGGCAATGATCTCTTCGGCGCGCCCAAACTCGAGAAACCGGATATGCCCGAGCGGGGGTTGGATCAGCACATCCGGCGGATCAAGCGCCAGGCGCGTTTTGGTGATCCGTGTCTCCATCACGTTGATTGATGCCAACAACACGTCAAAGATGTTCGGCAACGGGTCCTCCTTGACCGCCCAGCGCGAAATCTGCGCCGCCGCCGGAGCATCGCGGGCGAGCAACCGTGCCTTGAGATCCGCCATCGTCTGCCGGTAATTGCGAACCAGTCGCGTCATCGCTGCGTCGCCCATGCCTTGCCCCCCGGGCGCTTCGCGTCGCAGGGGTTTGAAATTTTTTCCTGGCACGATTTGGTCGTTCAGGTCCACGGCGATCACCACGTCGGCTCCCATGGAGCGGACCACGCTGACCGGTACCGGGTTGGTCAGCCCGCCGTCGACCAGGATGCGCCCGTCGGTGCGCACCGGGGTGAAGATGCCTGGGACCGAAATGCTGGCGCGCACGGCCTCGATCACGTCGCCGGAGCGAATCACGACTTCCTCGCCGCTGGCGATATCGGTCGCCACCGCCGCGAATGCCAGGGGCAGTGCCTCGATGACGTCGGCATGAACATGCGCGCGTACCAGTTCACTGACCTTGGCGCCATCAATCAAACCCGATCGCGGCAGCACCACGTCGAAAAACGACAGGGTCCTTTTCCGGTCGAACTGCGCGAACGTGGCCTCCAGCATGTCAAGTTTGCCAGCGCAGACAATCGCTCCAATGAGCGCCCCCATGCTGGTGCCCGCGATGCAGTCAATGTGCAGCCCGGCATCGGCGATAGCCCTGATCACGCCGAGATGGGCCAAGCCCCGGGCCGAGCCACTGCCCAATGCCAAACCGATGCGCGTGCCATCGCGTGATCGGCCACTCCCGAGCGCGGCCGGAACCATCACTGGGTTGGCGCTGCCGCCTTGCCCAAGCGCACCGCACAGTACTTCACCTCGGCAATCTTGCCCCATGGATCCAGAGCTGCGTTGGTGAGCAGATTTGCAGCGGCCTCAGCATAGGCGAAAGGGATGAACACGGCGTCTAGCGGCATCGCATCGTCCGCGCGGGTGGCCAGTTCGATGGCGCCACGGCGTGACTGAACATGCAGCGCATCTCCTGGCTTCAACCCCAACTTGGTGAGCAGGATGGGATGTACGCTGACGGTTGGCGCCGGTTGCAGTGCGTCGAGGACACTGGCGTGGCGGGTCATCGCCCCCGTGTGCCAGTGCTCCAACTCGCGCCCGGTAATCAACACGTACGGGTAGGCGTTATCGGGCCGCTCGTCCGCAAACGCAAGCGGCGCGGGCAGCAACTTGGCACGGCCGTCGGAGGTCGGAAAGCGGTCAATAAACACCACACGCTGCCCCGGCTCATCTTCTGCCGGGCAAGGATAGGTCACGGCGCCTTCGCGCTGAAGGCGCGCCCACGAGATGCCGGCGATGGAGGACATCATGCCACGCATTTCCTCGAACACGGCGCCCACACCCGCATCACCACCGAGCATATCGACCTCCGCGATGGGCGTCACGCCGAGGCGCCGGCCCATTTCCTGGATGATCCAGAGGTCCGCACGCGCCTGCCCCGGAAGGGCCAGCGCCTTGCGGCCAAGCTGGACCAAGCGGTCCGTGTTCGTCACCGTGCCGGTTTTCTCGGGCCATGCCGATGCGGGCAGCACCACATCGGCCAACGCTGCCGTCTCCGTGAGAAAGATATCCTGCACCACCAGATGCTCCAGGCCGCTTAGCGCTTGGCGGGCGTGGTGCACATCAGGGTCACTCATCGCTGGGTTTTCGCCCTCGATGTACATGCCGCGGATGGTGCCGGCCAGCGCTGCGTGGACAATCTCGACCACGGTCAGGCCCGGCTCGCGGCTTAGGCTCCCCTGCGGCAATGCCCAGTAGTGCTCCACGCGATCCAGCACTCCCGCGTCCTGGGTACGCACGTAGTCTGGAAACATCATGGGAATCAGCCCGGCATCGCTGGCGCCCTGAACATTGTTTTGTCCACGCAGCGGGTGCAACCCCGTGCCGGGACGACCAATCTGCCCCGTCAGTTGGCATAGCGCAATGAGTGCGCGCACATTGTCCGTGCCGTGCACATGCTGGGATATGCCCATGCCCCAGAGAATCATCGATCCTTTGCTGGTGGCAAATGCCCGAGCAGCGGCACGAATGTCCGCTGCGGCGACGCCGCATATGGGCTCCATGGCCTCGGGGCTGAGCGGAGCCACGTGCCTACGGATGGCCTCAACATCCTCGGCATGACAACGTTCCTGCACGCTGGCGGTATCGACCAGATCTTCCGCGAACACCACGTGCAGCATGGCGTTGAGCAGGGCCAGGTCCGTATCGGCGCGGAACTGCAGGGTCATCCACGCCTTGCGGGCCAATTCGGTGCGTCGTGGATCGGCCAGGATGAAGCGCGTTCCGCGAGCCATGGCATTTTTCATCCACGTGGCGGCCACCGGGTGGTTGACGGTTGGATTGGCGCCAATGAGCAGGACCACGTCGGCGTGCAGCACGTCCATGACCGGGTTGCTCACCGCGCCCGAGCCAATGCCTTCAAGCAGGGCAGCGACGCTGGATGCATGGCACAACCGGGTGCAGTGGTCCACATTGTGGGTGCCGAAGCCAGCGCGGACCAATTTCTGAAAAAGATACGCCTCCTCGTTACTGCCCTTGGCACTCCCGAACCCGGCCAAGGCCTTGCCCCCGTGTTGCGCACGCAACCGCAATAACCCGCCGGCGGCGTGCTCCAGCGCCTCGTCCCAAGTGGCCTCGCGGAACACGGCACGCCAGTCGGCCAGCCTCACCTGTTCCGGGTCCTTGGGCACGCCCTCGCGGCGGATGAGTGGGGTGGTCAGACGGGCTGGATTGGCCACATAGTCGAAGCCAAAGCGTCCTTTGACGCACAGGCGCCCTTGGTTAGCGAGCCCATCGCGCCCATCGACTCGAGCGATGTGTTCATGGCCTTGGGCGTCAGGCTGCATATGGTAAGTGAGCGCACACCCCACGCCGCAATACGGGCAGACCGAATCCACCTGCCGCGTACTGAGGCTGGCCCAGGATCCGTTGGCTGGCGCGAGTGCGCCAGTGGGACAAGCCTGCACGCACTCGCCGCATGCCACGCAGGTACTTTCACCCATCGCCGCGGCCTGGTCGAACACGATTTGCGCCGAGGCTCCCCTGCCGGCCAAACCGATGACGTCGTTGCCCTGCTCCTCACGACACGCGCGAAGACAGCGCGTGCACTGGATACATGCATCAAGGTTGACACTGATGGCCGGGTGGGAATCGTCTGCACGCGGGGACACGGGCCAATGGGCGGCCTCGGCGTGGGCGCCGGTAAAAGCTGAAGCAAAGCGGCTGCGGTCGGCGCCCAGGCGCTGGCACCAATGGTCCAGTTCATTATCAATGCGGTCGACCCGCTTGGGCTGGCGGGCAGCGAGCAACTCCAGCACGCCGCGCTGGGCAGCCAGTGCCCGCTCACTGCGCGCGCTCACCTGCATATTCGGCTCAACGCTGCGGCAGCACGAGGCCGCGAGCACGCGCTCGCCATTGACCTCCACCATGCAGGCGCGGCAGTTGCCAACCGGACGCAAAGGGTCGTGGTGACACAGGTGGGGAATCTCGACCCCGTGACGCTGGGCTGCTGCCCAGATGGTCTCCCCGGCGTGTGCGAGCAGGGTCTTGCCGTCCAGTGTGAAGGCGACAGCGGGAGGTGTCATGTCCATGGTTCAGTCCTCATCGGGTAGGGGTTGTGCAACACGGCATGACGATGCCAGTCCACGAAAGGCAGCAAGGCACACCGATGCGATGCCTCGCTGCCCTCGTCCTTCCATTGGCGTCATCCGCGCGGCTCGCTCTTGTCCGCGCCTCCTGCAAGCGTGCCTTGCAAACCGACCTCCTGTGGAAAGTGCCGCAATACGCTGTCGGTTGGATTCGGCGCGGCTTGACCGAGTCCGCATATCGAGGCATCGCGCATGATCCGGGTCAACCCAGCGATGTGCGTTGCATCCCACGCTGGTGAAGCCATCGCCGCAAGCATCTGGTGGGTGCCTTCGCGGCACGGGGTGCACTGGCCACAGCTCTCGTGGGCAAAAAACTGCATCAAGTTGGTAGCCGCCTCGCGCGCCATGTCGACATGGCCCTCCCGCTGGCCCAGAACGACGACCGCCATCGACCCGATGAAGCAACCTTCGGCGTCAAGGGTGCCGAAGTCCAGCGGCAGATCAGCCTGATTCGCGTTGAGGATGCCCCCTGACGCCCCACCGGGCAACACGCCATAGAGCGACCAGCCCGGAGCCATTCCCCCCGCATGCTCCTCGATCAGTTCGCGCGCGGTGATGCCGGCCGGCGCCAGGTAGACGCCAGGTCTGGTCACGCGCCCGGAGACGGTGAAGCGTCGCACGCCTTTGCGTCCGCGCCGGCCCAATGCGGCCCACGCCTGACCGCCACCTTGCACGATATCGCGAACCCACCAGAGGGTCTCCACGTTATGCTCCAACGTCGGCTTGCCAAAGAGCCCACTGATGGCCACGATGGGCGGCTTCAGGCGTGGCATGCCACGTTTGCCTTCAAGGGACTCAATCAACGCGGACTCCTCGCCGCAGATATAGGCGCCCGCACCTCGGCGCAGGGCCACACGCGGCGGTCGCGCACGCACCTCGGCGTCCGCTCCCGGTTCATCGTCCTCAGGGCCACCGACGTCCACGCCGCCATAGCGCACGAGACCCGCTTCATGAAGGGCCTGCAGTTCGCGGTGCAGCAAAGTGTTCTCGGCAGCGTATTCGTCGCGCAGGTAAATCCAAATCCTGCCGGCAGCCACCGCCCACGCTGCAACGAGCATGCCTTCGAGCACGCGGTGAGGGTCTGTGCGGAGAATGTGGCCGTCCTTGCAAGTGCCGACTTCGCCTTCGTCTGCATTGAGCACGATCAGACGCGGGCTCGGTTGCTGGGCGAGCGTGCGCCATTTGCGCACGGAGGGAAAACCGGCGCCGCCCAGCCCGCGCAAGTCCGCGGCTTCGAGTTGCGCCATGATTTCTTCCGGCGCGCGCACTGCGGCATGACACTCCTCGAGAAGGCGGTAACCGCCTCCGGCACGATACTCCGCGTAGCACACGGCGGCTGCCGGCGGCCTGGCGGGAGTAGACGCCTCGGGCAGGGCGGCAATCACCGCCTCGGGCGTGGCGTTGCCGAGCGCGTGGCGCCCCACAAGCACACCTGGCGCCTGTGTGCACAGGCCCATGCACGACGCGCCTTCAACTGCGACATCGACACCGCAGCGGTGTTGCAGCGCGTGGAGCAAGGCATCCGCGCCGGCGAGCGCGCAACTCAGATTGGTACACACGCGTACGGTCGCTCTCGGCGCGGGCTCATCCTCGCGCAACAGGCGCAAGTGGTCGTAGAAACTTGCCACCTCATACACCTCGCTGGTGGACAGGCGCAACGTCTCGGCCAAGGCTGCAAGACGCGACGGACGCAACCCACCCTCGGCGTCCACTAGGCGGTGCAGGTGCTCGATCAGCAAGTCAGGACGCGACGCCAAGTCGCCGCTGGCCGCCTTGACTGCTTGCCTAGCCTCGGGGCTGACGAGACCACCGCGCGGAGTCACGCGCATGAAACGCACGGGCTGCGCGCGCGCGGCGCTTTGCTCGGGCTCGACCGCTCGAGGAGTGTTTGTGGGCGCTGGGCTGGGCATGGGGGAGTCTTGTGAAGTGACGAGGCCGGCGTCGATGCCGGCCTCGTTGTGCATGGAACGAGGAGCCGGGAATGCGAGACCGACTCTCAGACCTTACTTCAAAAAAGGACGGCGGCCTTCTGCAGCGCGATATAGACACCGATGAGGAAGGGGATGCCGATTGCGGCCCAGGCCAAAACCCCGGAGAGCCCAAACGGGCCGCGCGCTGCATGCGCGGGGTCACCCGCGGTGCGATCCTCGTGCTGAAGTGCCCTTTCGCGCGCGAGTTGCTCGGCCGTCATGTTGTGCTTGGCGTCAACCGGGCGCACCAGGAGGTTGAGGACAAGCCCTGCGAGGAGCAAACCCGCCAGGATATACAGGGTTCGGTCATACACGAGGTTGTGCGCCACCCCGGCGTTGATCTGCGTCTGCCGGATGGCGGCAATCAGGAAGGGTCCCGCGATGCCCGCCACGGACCACGCCGTCAGCAGCCGCCCGTGAATCGCCCCGACCATCTGGGTGCCAAAAATGTCAGCAAGATAAGCCGGCACCGTTGAGAAGCCTCCACCGTACATCGTCAAAATCAGGCACACGCCAATGACGAAGAGACCTGCCATGCCCAAATGGCCCAGCGTGGGAAGGCTGATGTATAGCGCCATGCCCAGGATAAAGAACACGGAGTACGTCATCTTGCGACCGATATGGTCGGAAATGCTGGCCCAAAACAACCGTCCCAGACTGTTGAACAGGCTGATCAAGCCCACCAGGCCGGCCGCGGACGCCGCAACAGCCGCCTTTTGCGCCGTGGTCAGCGCCGTGAGCGAATCCAGCCCGATCAGGTGCCCACCGAACACATCCTGCAACATGGGACTGGCCATGGAAATCACCCCGATCCCGGCTGTCACGTTCAGGCACAGCACACCCCAGATCAACCAGAACTGGGGTGTCTTCCAGGCCACATCCAAATGCACGTGATGGGGGGTAATCATCGCCTTTCTGGAGCCGCTTGACGCCTCATCCCAGCCCGCTGGCTTCCAGCCGCTGGGCGGGATGCGAATGCCGAATGCACCAGCCGACATCACGATGAAATACAAAATGCCCATGACGATCAGGGTCATGGCCACTCCCTGCGAGCTGTCGCCGCCGCCGAAATGTTTCATCAGCGCCACAGCAATCGGCGCTCCGATCATTGCACCACCTCCGTACCCCATGATGGCAAAGCCCGTGGCCATGCCCCGACGGTCAGGGAACCACTTGATCAGCGTCGACACCGGGCTGATGTAGCCCAGTCCCTGCCCAACCCCGCCAATGATCCCGCAGCCCAGCCACAGCAGCCAAAGCTGGTGCGTGGACACGCCAATGCCGCCAATGACGAGGCCACCGCCCCAACACAATGCGGCGATGAAACCGGCCTTGCGGGGACCGGCGTGCTCCAGCCAGCCACCCCACAGCGCCGCAGCAATGCCGAGGACGGCGATGAACATCTCGAACGTGTGCGTCACTGAAGGCACGGTCCAGTTACAAGTCGTACTGAACATCTCGGCCATCAGCCCTTGCGCCTTGCACGTCGCCTCGTCCGTGTTTGACAACAGTTTGGTCATCGGAAGCCAAAACACGGAGAAGCCATACGCCATGCCGATGCACAAATGGATGGCAAGAGCCGCTGGCGGCACCAGCCAACGGTTGAATCGTGCACCGGCAACGGTGCGTTCGCGGTCAAGTAACCCGCTCGCCGGCATAGGCCTTGCTAGGGATTCAGACATCGTGTCTCCTCATGGGTCCGAGTGTTTTCTAGACCCCCGATATCGGGGGTCTAGGTCTTTATACCGGAATTTGATGAAGACAATCCATATGGGGATCCCTGCTACGGTCACGATTCTTTCCGAAGACTTATGCGATTTTTCCGAACAAACGACGCGCAATGGGCCAAAAATGGCAAACGTGCGCTTCGGAAGCGCGCGGGCGATCGCCTCGGAAGTGGGCGGTTCTGATTGCCATCAGCGTTCCCGAGCGTTGCGGGCTGCGGACAGCAGCGCCTCGACGCCGACTGGGCGAGGTTCGCGCGCCAAGGTGATCAACCCGGTCTCCCACGTCACCGTTGGCTCGACCAGGCGCACGACTTTCACACCTTTGGGGGTACCCACGACGTCCAGCACACTCCCCGGAAGGATGGCGCACCACGACCCGCTTCCGACGTGCGCCAGCATGCTGACGATGGAATTCGTCTCCAGGCCGGGCTGCGGACGCGCGCCCAGCCCGTCGAAGACACGGTCGATGGTCTTGCGGTTTTGCATGTCGGGCGTCAGCAGACAAAGCGGCAGCTGCCCAGCCTCGCTCCAGCTCATGGTCTCGCGCAGCGAAGCTGCCATACGCTGACCTGCAATCAGCACGTGCCGCTCCTGCCAGAGGGGCATGAAATCCAGACCCTCCACGTCGCTGGATTCCTTGTAGACAATCCCGCCGTCCAGCTCAAAGGCCTGTACCCGACGCAGTATCTCCTCGGTATTGAGCGAGAGGATCTCCAAGCGGAGCTGCGGATGCCGCCGCGCGAGGGCCACCGAGAGCCCCGCAACAACGGTCAGCGCGGTGGGAATCACCCCAAGCGAAAGCCGCCCGCTCAGCCCGCCACCCATCTTGCTCAGGTGCAACCGAAAATCCGCCTCCACTGCGCTCATGCGACGGGCATAGTCCACCACCGACAGGCCTTCAGCCGTGAAGCCCGAGAACGTGCGCCCACGCTCAACAATGGCTACCCCCAACTCGCTCTCCAGATCGCGAACGGCCGCCGAAAGCGTCGACGGCGAGACATGGCAACTCGCGGCAGCGCGTCCAAAGTGACGGCTTTGCGCCAAGGCCAGGAGGTAGCGGTATTTACGTGCAAGCATGGATAGCGGGAAACGGCGCGGCCCGAGACGTCGACATCAGGGTCACCCCGCGGCTGGCGGCGACACCTGTAGGTCCCACCGCCAAGTGCGCTTCGTTCCCGACGACGATCAATCAATCAATCTCTTTTATCGTTCATCACACTTCTTTTCATTAGTTTTTATTGTTTAATTAGTCTAGCATCCCTGATCATCAGTTCAATTTGGAAAGCCGTCCCATGCACCGATTTCTTCCCTTGCAGGCACTTGCCCATCCTCGAGAACTCATCCGGCAGTTCACACCCAATTGGTTCACGTTGAACATGGGTACGGGCATCGTCTTCACCTTGCTGGCCCAGTTTCCCCTGGACTTTCCCGGGCGCATGCTGCTCGTGCACGTTCTCTTCTGGGCCGACGCCGCGATTTTCATCTTCTTCTTCACGCTATTTACCACGCGCTGGATATTTTTCCGGCACTATGCGCTGCCCCTTTTGCGCCACCCGGTGCAATCCATGTTCCTCGGAGCCCTGCCCATGGCACTGATTCCGCTGATCAACGGTCTCGCGACCATGTTTCCCCAATGGCCCTGGGCGCCGCAAGCGGCTGTCCAGCTCTGGTGGCTGGACGTCGCCCTGAGCCTGGCCGTGGGTTGGCTGGTTCCGTTGATGATGTTCTGCGCACAAGAACACGGTTTGGACCGTATGACGGGCGTATGGCTCCTGCCAATCGTGCCTGCTGAAGTTGCGGCCTCCAGTGCCGGCCTGCTGGCCAATCACCTACCTCTGCCGCAGGCTCGGGACCTGGTTGTCGCGGGCTATGCCCTGTGGGGGATGTCCGTGCCGCTCGCACTGGGCATTCTCACCTTGCTCTACTTCCGCTTGGCGGTGCACAAGCTTCCACCGCAGGAGATGGCCGTGTCGACCTGGTTAACTCTTGGCCCTCTTGGGACCGGCGCGCTCGCGTTGCAAACGCTGGGCGTCGCTGCCGAACGCGCGCTCGTCGGCACGCCGCTCGCACCTCTGGCATCGCTTGCCGAGCCCCTGGGCGTGGTCGGCGCACTGGTCCTGTGGGGGTTCGGCCTTTGGTGGCTGCTCACCGCAGCGTTACTGACGGCCGTGCAGGCACGGAGGGGCTTGCCCTTCAATCTGGGATGGTGGGGGTTCACCTTCCCCGTCGGCGTCTTCATCGCGGCCACCTACGGCTTGGGTGTGCACACGGGTTTGCGCGCCTTCACAGTGTTCGCCGCAGCCCTCACCTCAGCCCTTCTAGGCATCTGGCTGGTGGTCGCTGCACGCAGCCTGCATGGTCTGTGGCATGGACACCTCGTCCACGCTCCATGCCTGGCAGATCGGTCCGCGGCAGTCGCTCTCTGAGATGCCCGCCCATGTGCTCCGCAGCGTGACCATGGCTGCTCGCGCCAGTGCACGCGGCAAACCACGCGAAAGGCGATGCGCTGAGCCCCCCCGATCCCGCCTGTGCGTGCGCTGCTTCGAGCGCACGCACCTTCGTGCCCACCACGAGCGGCGCAGCACCGTTGCGTGGGGCAACAGCAGCGACCGAGCCGGGTCGGTTTGTGAGGCTTTGCTTGTGACGAGGCCCGCGGGCGGCGCACAGCCGCAAAGGATCAGGATAGGCACCGCAAAGCCCTGCCGAGACACGCGGCATCGACGCATGCCAGTCCCAGTTTCGTGAGCCTTGTCGACCGCGTCAGTCCAGCAAATCGAAACCAACCTGCTCAACGGCCAGGAACGCACGCGTGAATTCGGCCACCTTGCGGTAAAAATCAGCCGCTGGGTGCTCAAGGATGGCGTCACACATGCGCAAGGCCCAGGGCTCGATGTGCGTTTTGAACAGCTCACGCTGGCGCGCGAGATCCTGACGACCCGGGATGTTGGCCGTGCTCAGAAAACACATGATCTCGGCGAGGATCGCGAAGTGGTCCTCGCTCTCACCCACGTCCTGCCGCCGCGCGAGGCCGAGCGCCTGCAGGTCGCTGCGTAAGCGCGCAAGCGGTTTTTCGTGGAGGGCGCCAGCCAGGTAAAACGAACCGTAGACGTAAACCGCCGGGCGGCCGATGCCACCGAAAAGCGTTTCAAATTCCTCACGCGCCATCTCCTGACTCACAAGGCGCGCCTTGTTGGCAAGCGCGTCCCAAGCGGCCTGCAGCGCGCTGGGCTCGCCGCTGCGCCCCTGCACGTCCATCCCTCCGGCCAGATGGCGCAACAGCACGTCATCGGGCGGCGCGATGTACAGGAGTGCGAGCACGTTCCACACCCTGGCACGATCCGCATCCTCGGCGCCAGCCGCATCAGCGGGCGCGGGCATGAGCGCAGAGGGAGCGGAGGGCATGGGCAACCTCAATGCGAATGGTCGTCGATGGTGGTGTCGGCAGCGGTGTGCATGTCGATCACGCGGCAGTCGCCGCACATTTTCAGGCGTTCGGCAGCCGCGCCGGAAAACGCGGGATGGCCTGCGAGCTTGACCAGCATCTGCTCGATTGCCGGCACTGTGCCGAAAGGAGCGCCACAGCGTATGCACCGCCAGGGCTGGGCAGCATGCAAGGAGAGCGGTTCGCTGCGCTGCGGCCCCCACTGCAGGCGGGGTTCAAGGCGGATGGCGTCTTCGGGGCATGTCTTGACGCACAGGCCGCACTGCACGCAATTCTTCTCGACGAAACGCAGCTGCGGTGCCTGAGGATTATCAAGGAGGGCCCCTTCGGGGCAGGCACCGACGCAGCTCAAACAAAGGGTGCAGCGCGCGGTATCGACGCGAACGGCCCCGAACGGGGCAAACGCTCCGTGCGGCAGCACAATCGGTTGCTCACCGCGCCCCACGGCTTGCAGCGGGGCATGACGCAAAAGGTGGTCGAGCGCCAGCTCCAGTGTCGCCCGCTTTTGCGCCAAGGCTGCAAACCCGGCAACGGCTTCGGGCACCGGACCTTGCGGGCGCGAGGCGCCTAACTGCGCGTCAAGCTCAAGGGGATCGTGTGTCTGCAACAAGGCTAGGCGCGTTCCGGCGTAGCCCATGCCATGCAAAAGGGTCTGGCCGAGGGCGAGTTGGCTGCGCAGCGTGTCGAGATAGGCGGGCGCCTCCTCACCGCTCGCAAGCACGAGGATTTCAGCCGCCCCCCAGGCAATCGCCGCCAACCAGAGATCCAGGCCAACCGAGGCAACATGCCACAACGCAACGGGCACGACATGCGCAGGCACGCCCCGCACATCGCCATTGCCTGCAGCCAGGCGACCGAGCTCACCCAGGAGTTGCGTACCCAGCTCCTGACTGTGCAACAGCAGTGCCGGGCGTTCGAACCCGGCGCGCCGCCCCGTCGAGAGCAGAACCTTGAGCCGCGCCCCCATGTCGGCGGGGCGCGGCCACGCAAACGCGAGCGCGCCCGACGGGCACACCGTCGCGCACGCCCCGCAGCCCACGCACAAATGTGGCTCAACCTCGATCTGGTTGAGGAAGCGGGATGTCTCCGCGCGTGGTGGTTGGACCGAGCTGACCGGCCGTTGTGGCTGGTCAGCGCGCAAGCGGGCGCGACTGGAGATCGCCTCGGCTGAGCAGACGTCCACGCAGGCATTACACCCCAGCAGCCCATTGCGCGTGTGGGCGCAGAGCTTGGGGTCATAGTGGACAAAGCGCGGCTTCTCGAACGTGCCGACGCGGTCGCGCAGCTCACCCACGGCGCGCGCCAGCTCCAGTGGATCGCTACCCGGCGCGTAATAGCCTTGTGGAACTTGATGCAGACCAATCGCAGGCTGGGGCTGAAGATCAAGCACCAGGTCGAACGTGTCCATGTGGGACTGAGGCGGTCGGTCGAAATTGATCGCGCCAATGGCGCCGCAGGCGCGTACGCAGTCTCGTTGAGCCGTACAACGCGTCAGATCAATCTGGTAATCCCACCCGATGGCCCCCTGCGGACAGGCCTTGACGCACGCGCTGCAGCGCGTGCAGATATCCAGATCAATGGGATTCGAACTCTGCCACTCGACTTGGAAGGCGCCTAGCCACCCCCGCACAGCGTGCACGCGCCCTGCATGCAAAATCTGCTCGCGGTCCAGCGGCAAGCCACCCGATTGCCCCTTGCCGCTGGCAGGTCCCGTTTCCAGCAACGTGAGACGAAACGCGTTGGACAGCAAGCTCACGGCAAGGCTGAGGGATTCGGTGTCGCCAATCACGAGACAGTGGCCTTGGCTCGAGTAACTGACCGTGGGCACTGGCTCGGGCTCGCCAAGTCTGGCCGCAGCGAGTAGTGCCGCGATTTTCGGCCCGGCAGCTGGAGCCTGTCGGCTCCAGCCGGCCGTTTCGCGAATGTTGACGAAACGCATGGGGCGCACGTCGGGCGGCGGAACGCCGTCGGTCTGCGCGGCGACTGCGGTGAATAGCCGTGCCTCCTGCGTGCAGGCCACAAGTAGAGGCTCATCACCACGCGCAGCACTCTGGAACTGGGCGATTTCGCGTCGACAGAGCTGGCTGTGCGGGGTCAGGGGTTCACCGATGGCATTGGACAGCGCAGCGAAGTCCAGGGGCATGCTGTGGTTGCAATCACACACCAGGGTTTTCATGCGTCCGGCACCTCGGGATGCTCAAGCAGTGGCTGCGACACCGTCCGCTCCACAGCGCGTGCAGGGCCTGCACCAGGCGCGGCGCCATCGTCCGCAGGTGACGCCTGTGTGGTCACACTCCCATGATGCGCGCAAGCCGCGTGCGACGCTTCCTGCCCAGACGGCTCCTCATCGGCATGGAGATCCACGGCCTCGGATGCAGCGTGGCGAAGACGATCCAACATGCTCGCAGGCAGTGGGCTGGCGGCGTTATAGTCGCCAATATAGGTGTCGAGCCCATCCATCACATTAAATCGCGGGTCCTGAAACATCTTGCGCAGGGCCGCGCAGCGCACCGATTCGTCAATCTCCCGCGCAATGAAACGCCGCAGGTCGGCACTGTGATCGAGCGACTCCAGCTCTTCCATTGTTGGCATTTCTCGCGCCGCGGCTTCGCCCACAGCCTGTGCTTGGACCGCACGCGGAGGCGACGGATTAACAGGCGTGACCCCGGTTGCGCGAGTCGCGCCATCCTCCATGCGCCGCGTTTGCGCCTGCAGTTTGCGGCGCGACCAGCGTGCGAGAAAGCCCGCTGCATGACCAACGCCCTCACGGTCTGGGAGTTTCATATGTGGATCCTTTTGCGCCCCGCAGCCATCCCGCCCATGTCGCCTACGCGATCGTCTGAAGTGCCGGCCCTGGGCTCCGGTTGAGGCCCATTCTCGGGTGCTCCCCGCGCCATCGTGGCGTCGCGCTCCTGTGGCGCAAGGAAGCTTTGCGGCCGTACACGCCTTCGCGGCTCCGGCCTGTAAGCCATGGTGGCGAACGCAGCCAGCCAGTTCGCCACCGCTCCAGGCAGCGGCACGACTTCCACGGTTTCGCCCGCGTCCATCCAGCGGGCTGCCTCGTTGTACGACAGCGTGATGGCCTGCACCGCAGGCAATCCACCGGATTGAACGCGTGGATCATCGCAATCGGGATCGGCGGGCCCCGTCCACCAGACGAACCACGATGGACTGGGCGCGGTAAGGTTGAGGTGGTAGCCCTCACCCTCGTCACGGTGAAGTTCAAGGCAGTAGCTGCCAAACAGCCATTGTGAACTGGCTGTGTTCCACACAAGGCAGCGAGGCATCGGGCCCCCGTGATTGGCCTGCAACACATCACGCACGCTCCAGCTCCAGCGCTGCCATGCGCTTTGCAGGCGATCGCGTTGCAGGATGACTGCGAGACGCAGTTCACCCGTTGTGCTGGTGAGCGTTGGGGCGTTCATGTGGGCAAAGGCTGCGGCCTTGGAATCGGCTCGGCGATGAAACGATCCGGCGCGGTGTATTGCAGAAAGTGCCGGTTGGCGCAGCGCGCAAACAACGCGAGTCCAAGACGTGCGGCGATGTCGTAGCCCATTTGCGTCACACCCGAACGCGACACGAGGATCGTCACGCCCATGAGCGCGCACTTGATGACCATCTCCGAAGTGAGGCGGCCGGTGGTGTAAAAAACCTTGCCGGCGCCCGCCACACCGTGCAGCCACATCCAGCCCGAGATGGCGTCCACCGCGTTGTGGCGGCCGACGTCCTCAGTGAACATCAAGAGCTCGCCACCTGCAAACAAGGCACAGCCATGCACGGAGCCAGCAGTCTTGTAGATAGTGTCGCGCATCCGCATGACCTCCAGCAGGCTGTAGAGCTCGCGTTGCCGAAGGCGTGTGTCCGGATCGAGCGCAAGAGTGTCCACTTCGTCCATCAGGCTGGCGTACACGGTGCCCTGGCCGCAGCCGGTCGTCACAATCCGCTTGGCAGCACTGCGCCGCTCCAGACCGGCGATGCCACCACAGCTCGTGATGGAGCAGGCCTCGACGTCCCAATCGACTTGCACAGAGGCAATTTCGGCGAGGGATCGCACGAGGCGCTGGTTACGCAGGTAGCCGAGCGCCAACAACTCGGGGGCAGCTCCTACTGTCATGAGCGTGACGATCTCAACTTTGTCCAAATAGAGCGTCAGCGGGCGCTCAGCGGGGATATGCACTTGTTGGCATTCACCGTATTCGTTGCGCACTTCGACTCCCCGCGTGAGGTCGACGCGCGCGTCACTCAGCAGCGGACCCTGGGAGAGCCTCGCCCGGTCGACAGCGGGTGAAGGCGAGGTGATCGAAGGCGTGGGCATGGTCAAGGCAATGAACTTGTTGGTCGGGCAGGGGTTTGGCGGCGAATGATGGCGCCGTCGTCTTTTCTCTTTATAAGCGACAGAGCCTACGCCTGCACGACGGTGCTGGCGCAGACCCTGCGCGACATAGCCCTATGTGCTGTCCACCTTTGGGGCCGTCTTCGCCACGTCCTGACGTCCGGCACTGCTCAACCGTTTAGTTCGATTCTTTTGCGGATGCCGCAGACCGATCGGCGGACGCGGCGGTGTCTGGCGGTACCGCGGTAAACGGGCCGGGATCGACGCATGGCGGGGTGTCCACCGGTGGCGAGGTCGGCTTGTCCTGGTCCTTGGCCTGCGCGTAGTAAAAGCTCGCCACCTTGTTCTGCGCCTCGCAGAGTTGGTAGGCCGCGACGTTGTCGCTCCATTTCGCTTTGGCTGCCGCTTCATCCGCCTTGGCTTTCATCGCGGCGCTGGGCGGCGGCAGCTCAGACCAAGCCGGCCTGCCCAGTCCCAGCAGGCAGACGGCCACCATGCGATAGGCACGCTTCATCAAGAATACTCCTCAACTTTTGGGCTTGACCATCGGCACCGGGGCTTGCACGCTTTGGCCGCTTCGCTGCGCAGGAATCTTGCCGGCGTTGATGTCATCCAGCCACAAGGCATGGTGCTGCTTCGCCCAGCTCTCATCCACATAGCCGGTGCGCATGCCGTCGAGTGCGCCCTCCATGCCGATGCTGCCGATGTAGATGTGCCCGAACGCCATGGCCATCAGCAGAATGGTGGTCGAAACATGGACGATTTCCGCCACCTGCATCGCGCCGCGGGTGTAGGAAAAATTGGGCACCAGCTTGTCGAGCACCAGACCTGACGCCACCGCCAGCAAACCGAAGAACAGCACGCCGACCCAGAACCAGATTTTTTCTCCGGCGTTGAACCGCGCCGACGGCGCTTCCCGTCCGCCAAACAAACCGCCGCCCTTAGCGAGCCAGGCCAGATCTTTCTTGCTGGGCAGGTTGTCGCGCACGAACGTCAGCAACACAATCACCAACGACAAACCGAATAACGGCCCGACAAAATTGTGAATGGTCTTGAGCGCGTAAGTCAGCCAGCCGAAGAATGCCGAACCCAGGATGGGCAGCAGAAAAAACTTGCCGAACATGATGACAATGCCCGACACGGCCAGCGCAATAAACGAGAACGCCAGCACCCAGTGCATGAAGCGCTCAAACGGCGTGAAACGCTCGATCTTGCGCCCAGTGGGTTTGTGCTCCAGCCGTATCTTGCCGCGCAGCATGTAGAACACACCGATACCCGCCGCGGCGATGATCAACAGCCAACCTCCTACCGGGATGAGTAGCCGGTTGCGCGTCTGCCGCCAGGCCTCGCCCGCCGAGGTGAACGCCGAACCGGGATAGGCAGCCTGCGGCTGGATTAGCACCCCGGCCTCTGGGTCTGGCAGGCTGCTGAAGCCGGTGTGCTGTTTGATGTCGCGCCACATGGGCGCATTGTTGCCGGGTTGCACCTTCGCGCGCTCCGCGTTGTTTTGCCGAAGGTATCCCGGCAAGCGAGCCGCGCCGGGCGGCGCCGCGCGCTCCATCATCGCCGCTGATGAAGCTGCGGCGGCGCAGGCCGGGCTCGCAATGAGGCCCCCGCTCAGTGCAAGAGCGGCGGCGAGCAGCAACGAAACCAAGGGCCGCGCCATGCAACCCGTCGTCAAGGCCATCCGTAATCGGGACATCATGCCCTCGCATTTAGCGCATGCGCACGTATTCATTCTGATCCTGCGCACGGCGGTCGATCTCGCGCTGCCAACTGGCCTTGTCGCCCGGCTTCCAACCCTGTTCGGTGAAGGCGGGCTTGGCGCCCATCCAGGGCGCCTGAGCTTGCGGCGCGCCCGTCTGCGTCAAGGTCTGCGGCTTCTGGCTGCACGCATCGAGAAGGGCCAGAAGCAAAGCGCAAGCCACCAAGGGCCGGATCATCTTCACGATTGCGCCCCTTGAGGGGGTTGTGGCGTTGCCCCGCCTTGACCCTGCGTGCCTGTCCCGTAGGCCGTGCCCCAACCCCACAGTTCCGCTCCGCCGCCGCGATGCAAGACACGCTCGCGCATGATGTCAGCGATCACCTCGCCATCACCCGCAAGCAATGCCTTGGTCGAGCACATTTCGGCACAAATCGGCAGCTTGCCTTCGGCCAGGCGGTCGCGCCCATATTCCCTGAACTGCTCCTCCGAACCGTTCGGCGCAGGGCCACCCGCACAGAAGGTGCATTTGTCCATCTTGCCACGCAGGCCGAATTCGCCGTTGGCCGGGAATTGCGGTGCGCCAAACGGACACGCATAGGAGCAATAGCCGCAACCGATGCAGATGTCCTTGTCGTGGAGCACGACGCCCTCCGGTGTGCGGTAAAAGCAGCTCACCGGACAAACCGCCATGCATGGTGCATCCGAGCAGTGCATGCAGGCCACCGAGATCGACTTTTCGCCAGGCACGCCCTCGTTCATGGTGACGACGCGCCGTCGGTTGACGCCCCAAGGCACCTCGTTCTCGTTCTTGCAGGCCGTGGTGCAACCATTGCAGTTGATGCAGCGCTCCGCGTCACAGATGAATTTCATGCGTGCCATGGTCAATGCCCCTCTTGGGTTATGCGCGCTCGAGTTGGCACACAGTGGTCTTGCTTTCCTGCATCATCGTCACCGCGTCATAGCCATAGGTCGTGGCTGTGTTGACCGCTTCGCCCAGCACGATGGGCGCGGCGCCCTCGGGGTAGTACTGGCGAAGGTTCGTTCCCTGCCAGTGCCCGGCAAAGTGAAAGGGAATGAACACTGTGCTGCGATCCACCGCTTCGGTGATACGCGCACGCACCTTGATGCGCGCTCCCGTGGGCGTGCTGACCCACACGTCATCGCCCTCCCGGATATTGCGGTCGTTGGCCACGGCCGGATTGACCTGCACGAAGGCAAACTGCTGCAACTCGGCGAGCCAGGGATTCGACCGCGTTTCATCGCCCCCACCCTCGTATTCGACCAACCGTCCTGAGGTGAGGATGAGGGGGAATTTCTTGACAATGTCGATGTTCTGCTCCTGCACTGTCTTGAACAGCGTGGGCAAACGCCAGAACACCTTCTTATCGTCGTAGGTGGGATATTGCGCCACCATGTCTGGGCGCACGGAATACAGCGGCTCACGGTGCTGGGGGATGGGATCCGGGAAGTTCCACACGACCGCGCGAGCCCTGGCATTGCCGAATGGATAGCAGCCATGATTTTTCATGACGACGCGGATGATCCCGCCCGATGAGTCGGTTTTCCAGTTCTTCCCATCTGCTGCCTTTTTCTCGGCATCCGTCAGTTCGTCCCACCAACCGAGCTTTTTCAGCAAGGTGGCGTCGAACTCGGGATATCCGGTTTGAATGTCCGCGCCCTTAGAGGCCGATCCGTCAGCCGCCAGCAGGGACTGTCCATCGCGCTCGACGCCGAAATTGGCACGGAAATTTCCCCCGCCCTGCATCACGTTGAGCGAGGTGTCGTACAGATTTCCAGTACCTGGGTGGCGCAACTCCGGCGTGCCGTAGCAAGGCCACGGCAGGCCGAAATACTCGCCATCAAGCTTGTATCCCGTCTCAGCGTCAATCCCGCCGCGCGCACGCAGCGTCTTGACATCGAACACGTGCATGTTGCGCATATGCGCCTTTAGACGCTCAGGGCTCTGACCCGTATAACCAATGGTCCACACGCCCCGATTGATCTCCCGCAGGATTGATTCGGTTTCGGGCTCCAGCATGCCACCCTTTCCCGGCACCATCTTGTAGTTCTTCACCAATTCCTTGCCAAATCCGAGCTTGTCGGCCAGCTGCACCATGATCATGTGGTCCGTGCGCGACTCAAACAGGGGCTCGACCACTTGCTCACGCCATTGCAGCGAGCGATTGGAGGCCGTGACTGAACCCGATGTCTCGAGCTGGGTGGCCGCGGGCAGAAGATAGACCGCGCGCTTGGGATTGAGGTCCTTTGGCTCGCCTGGCATGGCCGCCATGGCTGCAGTGGCCGACGGATAGGGGTCGATCACCACGAGCAAATCCAGTTTATCCATGGCCTTTTTCATATCCAGGCCACGCGTCTGCGAGTTGGGGGCATGCCCCCAAAAAATCTGCGCGCGCAGATTCGGGCCCTGATCGATCATGTCGTTGGGGGTCAGCACGCCATCGATCCAGCGTGAGACCGTCATGCCGGGTTTCGTCATCATGCCCGGCGCAAAGCGCCCCTTGATCCATTCGTAATCCACACCCCACACGCTGGCGAAATGCTTCCACGCGCCATCGATCACCCCGTAGTAGCCGGGAAGCGAGTCGGGATTCGGACCGACATCGGTCGCGCCCTGCACATTGTCGTGACCCCGGAAGATGTTCGTGCCACCTCCGGATTTGCCAACGTTGCCAAGCGCCAACTGGAGAATGCACGATGCGCGCACGATGGCGTGGCCAATGGTGTGCTGCGTCTGACCCATGCACCACACCACGGTACCAGGGCGGTTCTCGTGCAGCCACGTCGCCACCATCAGGGTCGTGTTGCCGTCCACGCCACAAACCTCCTGCACCTTGTCGGGAGACCACTTTGCCATCACGTCCTGCTTGACCTGGTCCATTCCCCAGACGCGGGCGGCGATGTAGTCCTTGTCCTCCCATCCGTTATCGAAGATGTGATAGAGCACGCCAAACAGGAAGGGAATGTCGGTCCCCGAGCGGATACGAATGTGCTTGTCAGCCTTGGCCGCCGTACGCGTGAAGCGCGGGTCCACCACGATGACCTTGCAGCCGTTTTCCTTCGCGTGAAGCAGGTGCAGCATGGATACCGGGTGGGCCTCAGCGGCATTCGAGCCGATGTACAGCGCCACTTTCGAATTCGCCATGTCGTTGTATGAGTTGGTCATCGCGCCGTAGCCCCACGTGTTGGCTACTCCGGCTACTGTCGTGGAATGGCAGATGCGTGCCTGATGGTCACAGTTGTTGGTGCCCCAAAACGATACCCACTTGCGCAGCAGATAGGCCTGCTCGTTGCTGTGCTTGGACGATCCGACGACGAACAGCGCATCCGGGCCGCTTTCCTTGCGGATTTCCAGGAGCCTGTCGCTGATTTCCTGCAGCGCCTTGTCCCAGGAGATCCGCTGGTACTTGCCGTCAACGAGCTTCATCGGGTAGCGCAAGCGGTGGTCACCGCGGCCATGGTCGCGCAGTGCAGCGCCCTTGGCGCAATGCGCGCCCATGTTGATGGGTGATTCGAAGACGGGGTTTTGCCTCACCCACACGCCGTTCTCCACCATCGCGTCGCTTGCGCAGCCCACCGAACAGTGCGTGCACACGGTCCGGCGCGTCACCATGCGCCCACTTCCTGGAGATCCGGGGGCTGGCGCATCGGCGGCGTCCGCCTTTTCCACCAGACGCAGTTGGGAACCGATCAACCCGGCGCCGGCGGCGAGCCCGAGGCCAAGGCCTGAGCGCCGCAGAAACGTCCGCCGGTCCACGGTCGGCAGCGCATGCTCAAGACCTTGCCTGAGTTGGGCAACCCACGGATTGTCTGCAGCAGATCCAACTGGGGCACCATCGGGCGGTGATTTGCGCATGAGCAGCATGGAACGATCTCCTTGAACTGACCTCGCAGGTCACGCCGGGCCCGCACCCTTGCCAAGGCCCTGCAGGCTGCGCGCGGCACGGCACCATCGTCGCAATCGCTGGTTCATGGTGACACGCATCATGGGAGCGGCCCACCGGTAAACAACCTTCGCGTCAGAGTCTGGCGGTACGGTAGTAACGACGAATATGGTCGGTGAGGTGGTAGCCCGTCACCTCGGCTTGCAAGGGCTTGGGCTGGCCAGGTCGCGCTATGCCATGGGCTCTGGTCTGAGCGACCCATGCGATGCCTTTGGCATCCAACACCGCTCCACCCGCCACGACGGACCCGCCACCCAGACCAACCAAGACCGCGCGCCTGCTGACGCCAGCCGCACCTGTTGCTATGGGCGCGTCGAGAACGCTCATCACCTGTCTCCTCCGGCACCGTGCGATCCACCGAAGCGTTTTTTGTAGGGTGTGAACAGCGCCAATGGACTCACTCTAGTTCGGCATCCGTCGTCTTTCAAGGCCAGATTTTCACAAGCACAAGCGGCCGTGAAACCAACTGTTGCCGGAATCCGCTGCACACGCGAGAGGGCGGCCGGCCAACTGGGTGGCGATTGGCCTCGTCTTGAGGTGGTGTACCACCCCGGCCGGTCGAGACTGCGACGCTGTCCGCAACGCCCTTTCGGCTCGCGCGCGTTGCGGCTCAAGCTGCAACGTTCCGCGCCGCCCCCTAGCATTGCCGCGAGGCTTACTGCACGACGCGCAATGTCTTCCACCCCTGACCCAAGAGGTGCACGGTGTTTGGGCCCGATTGATGCACTTCTATGCAAACGCTTCACGCCCTGCCAACCCAAGAGCCAGGCGTCCGAGCTCGATCGCGTCTGCAGGCCACGACCCGCAGGCACGCCGCGGACACAGCGGTCGATGGAGCGTGGCACCCGTCACGCGCGGTGGGCTTGGCTGTCCGCCCAGGCTCCGCACCACGCGGCCGTCACGCCGTCGACACCTGGCCTTCGAGACGGCGGGGTCAGTCGTGCGCGTAGATGTCGCGGTCCTTGGTTTCGGGAAGGAAGAAAAGGCCGATGACAAAGGTCGCCGCCGCAACAATGATCGGGTACCACAAACCGTAGTAAATGTTCCCATTCTGCGCCACGAGTGCAAAGGCAATCGTCGGGAGCAGCCCGCCAAACCACCCGTTGCCGATGTGATAGGGCAGGCTCATCGACGTGTACCGGATCCGTGTGGGAAACAATTCGACGAGCGCAGCAGCAATCGGACCGTACACCATCGTGACGTAGATGACGAGAAGCACAAGAATGGCGAGGACCGCCGGTTTGTTCATCTTTGAGGGGTCGCTCTTGGCGGGGTAACCCGCGGCCTTGATCGCTGCGCCAATGTCCTTTTTCAAAGCGGCTTCCTGCTCCTTGAACGCGGTGGGCGACAGGCCCTTGCCGTTGAAGGTGGGAATCACCTGGCTACCCACCTGAATCTGGGCCACACCGCTTCCGGCAACCGTGCTGTAGTTCACTGAGGACGCGGCGAGCATCTGTTTGGCGATGTCGCAGGAGCTTGTGAATTTTGCGGTACCGGTGGGATTGAACTGAAACGAGCACTCCGCCGGGTCAGCCACGAGCGTGACTGGGGTTTTCGCCAGAGCCGCAGCAAGGTCGGGGTTGGCCGCTTTGGTCAGTGCCTGGAACAGCGGCATATAGGTCAGGGCGGCGATCAGACATCCCGCAAGAATGACGGGCTTGCGACCGATCCTGTCCGACAGCGAGCCGAAGACCAAAAAGAAGGGCGTACCGATCAGCAAAGCCAATCCGATAAAGACGTTGGCCGTGACGCCGTCGACTTTCAAGGTCTGTGTCAGAAAGAAAAGCGCGTAGAACTGTCCGCCGTACCACACCACCGCTTGACCGGCGACCAAACCCAGCAGGGCAAGAATGACGTACTTGAGGTTGGCCCATTTTCCGAAGGCTTCGGTAAGCGGCGCCTTTGACGTCTTGCCCTCCTGCTTCATACGGATGAAAGCAGGGGACTCGTTGAGTTTGAGGCGGATCCACACGGAGATGCCAAGCAACAAGATTGATGCAAGAAAGGGCACGCGCCAGCCCCACTCGTTGAAAGTCTCTTCACCCAGGCCCGTGCGGACGCCCAGGATGATGAGCAGGGACATGAACAGACCCAGCGTGGCAGTGGTCTGGATCCATGACGTATACGCGCCGCGCTTCCTGCGGGGCGCATGCTCCGCCACATACGTCGCGGCGCCTCCGTATTCGCCGCCCAGAGCCAACCCCTGAAGCAGGCGCAGCGCAATAAGGATGATGGGCGCGGCCACACCGATGGCGGCATAGCTCGGCAGAAGGCCCACGATGAATGTGGACATCCCCATGATGAGGATGGTGACAAGAAAGGTGTATTTGCGCCCGATCATGTCGCCCAGGCGTCCAAACAGCAGGGCACCGAATGGCCGCACGATGAAACCCGCAGCAAATGCCAGGAGGGCAAAAATAAAGGCGGATCCTGGGTCCAGGCCAGCGAAGAATTTTTTGGCAATGATGGCCGCCAGCGAGCCGTACAGATAAAAGTCATACCACTCGAATACCGTGCCAAGCGAAGATGCGAAAATTACCTTCCGCTCTTCGGCAGTCATCGGCCGCGGCGCGGCGTCCAGGGTGATTGATGCCATGAAACCGTCTCCTCGTTCTGATGGCGTTGCCGCATGATGCGCACATCGCAGGTGTCAGTGCCGACCCGGTGGGTCAGCTCCACGTAACATTTAGACTTATTTGTTACGAGTCGTGAGGATTGTTGCGGGCCTGCCTGACCGGTTGCTGACGCCAGCCCTCGGAAAACCCCCGGGATTTCCCCAGGGCCCAGCGTCCGAAGCCCCGGTCAAACACCCCAAACGATGGGCTTGTCGGCCGCGAGACTGCGTTTGAGCAACTGGATGAACGGCCAGGCACGCTGGTGCAAGGTGATGGCGTGCCCGCCAGCGGGCCCTGCGGGCTCCGTCGCACCCGGTGTCGGCTCCGTGCTCGCTGTCCTCGCCGCGTCGTCCTCGGCAACGGCTCTCTCCAGCTTGGCGATAGCCTCGGCCATGTCGGCTGGCTCAATGATGCCTTGCGCAGCGGGGTCCTTGCCGATGATGGCCAAGATGCGCTCGGCTGGCGCCTGGTTCATGAACAGGTCAGAATCAGCTTGAGATTTGAATTTGTAGAGCATGGCAGGTGCGATGGTGGCAATGCAATTCGAGGAACGGTTGGGGCCGGCGTCAAGCAGTGGCGGGGCATTGTGCACCCGGGGGGATGCGAACCTCGGGTTCGGGCATCCCCTTTGTGTAAATGTAGGCCCGGTTGAACGGGTACAAGCTTTGGCGGCCGCGCAGTCCGGTCCCGCCGTCGCGCGACTCCACCAGCCCGTCAGGCCTGGCACCGAGAATCTGGAACAGTGACATCCACCCCTGCTCGAAACCCATGGCCGACCCTGCCAGGTAAAGACGGTAGGCGCGGATGATCTTGTCGGCCCGAGCGCCAAGCACCCTCCGCGCTTGGCCCACCTGGGCTTCGAGGGCGTCGGCCCAGCACCAGAGCGTCTGCGCATAGTGCGGGCGCAAACACTCTGCGTCCAGGGCCTCCAGGCCACCACGCGCCATCGACTCCAGCATCGCACTTGCATGCACGAGCTGGCCACCGGGAAAGATGTACCTTTCGATGAAGTCGCCCATCCCGCCCGCGAGCTGCGGGTTATCGGTGCCGCCAGCGGTGATGCCATGGTTCATCACCAGCCCCCCAGGGTTGAGCAGCCGGAGGATCTTGCCGAAGTAGTTCGGCAGGTTGGGCCGGCCGACGTGCTCGCACATACCCACCGAAGCCACCTTGTCGAACGGGTTGCTCTCGTCGACGTCGCGATAGTCCTGCAGGAGCATGCGCACGCGGCCTTGAAGCTTTTTCTCCTGAATCAGGCCATTGACATATGCGCATTGGTTCTTGCTCAGTGTGATGCCTGTCGCGTTCACGCCATAGTGCTCTGCCGCCCACAGAAGCAACCCACCCCAGCCCGCGCCAATATCGATGAAGCGCTCACCCGGTTTGAGCATGAGCTTTTTGCAGATCAGGTCGAGCTTGGCCTCTTGGGCTTGCGCAAGTGTCATTCCTGGCTCGGCAAAGTAGGCACAAGAGTACACGCGTCGGGGGTCCAGCCATAGCGCATAGAAGTCGTCGGAGACGTCGTAGTGGTGCTGAATTTGCTCTGCGTCCTTCTCCCGGCTATGGTGGGTGCGCTCCCAGACCGCCCGCTGTATGCCCTGCAGCACGCGAAGCAGGACGCTTTGGGTCTCCCGTGTTGGGTCGGTGCCGAGCAGGGCAGGGGCGGCGGCCATCAGGTCGCGCAGCCGCCCCTCGATCTCAAGCCGACCTTCGACATAGTCTTCTGCCATTCGGCCAATCGCACCTTGCGCCAGATGCATGAGCGCACGCATGTCGCGCACGATGAGGCGCAACCGAGGCTGAGAGGCGCCGATGCGTTGCCCGCCGGGAAGTTGAAGGGCGCAGGGCAATGGCAAGCTCGCCAAACGCTGCTCGGCCGGTTGCAGCAGGAGACGGCTGGACAGGGGCATGACGCATTCCTCCTTGTGCCTATTGTGCGGCAACCCCGCACGGCCAAAGCCAAATTGGTGCAAAGGATAATTTGATTGTGCGTCATCTCGCACCGGCGCGCAGCGTTCGTCGAGCATACTCCAAGCGCACCCCGTTCCCACGCAACCCTCACCAGGGCGAGGCCAGTTCCAGACTTGAACCCGCGGCGATGGCGATCGACCTTCGCCAATACAGGCAGCAGCATCTGGCATTTCCATTCCCCGTCAGCTGGCCCAAGGTGTTAGCCAGCCAACGTCGCCCACCTTGGGCACCCTCAAGGGTGGCGCTCGTCGCGCGCCAACTCCGCCACGCCAAGCGCGCCCCCTGGATTAGCGCTTTACGGGCGGTGCGTCCGGGCGAACACCGCCACTGTTGGGCAAGGGGCATTTCCGCTCAAAACTCTTGCACACCACTCGACCCGGCCCGAAGACATGCAAGGGATGCACTGCTTTCCTGCGCCAACGCAATCCTCATTGCAACGGATTTGCGTAAGCTTTGTCACTTCGCCAATACTTGCCGAGCGCGCCATGTCTGAAGAATCCGCACCAACCGTTGTCCTGACCCAGCAGGAGGGGTACCAGTTCGACATCAGCTTCACCCCCACCGCGCCACATGTGCTCTCGGACGAACCACCACCTCTCGGCTTGGGGGCTGGGCCGTCTCCTGCCCACCTGCTACTGGCTGCGGTGGGCAACTGCATGAGCTCAAGTTTGTACTTCGCACTGTCCAAGTTCAAAAACGATCCGCAAGGCATGACCACCACCGCACGCGCGCAAATTGGCCGCAATGAGGCTGGCCGCCTGCGCGTTCTGCACATCGACGTGGCGATCCGCATGGGGGCGAAAGGCGAAACTTTGAATCACGTTGACCGCATCCTCGGCCAGTTCGAGGAGTTTTGCACGGTAGGACAGAGCGTGCGCAACGGCATCCCGATCGACGTGTCGGTCTACGACGGCAGCGGACAAAAGCTCAAATAATTCATCCTTCCGGGCAACGCACACGAAACGCAATGAACACTCCCGCATCGACACCCGCCTTCGACGACCCTCGCACAACCTGGGACGCGCGCTTCGCCCAGCCGGGCCTGCTGTTCGGGGATAAGCCCAACGCCTTCCTTCAGCGCGAGGCACAGCGCATTGCGCCAGGCAGCCGCGTGCTAAGCGTGGCCGATGGGGAAGGACGCAACGCGATCTTTCTTGCCGAGCAGGGCCACGCGGTCACCGCATTCGACATTTCGCCGGTGGCGGTCGACAAAGCGCGCAAATGGGCGGCACAGCGCGGCGTGCAGGTGGATTTTCACGTCGCCGCCGCGGACGCGTGGACGTGGACCCCAGCCGCATTCGACGCCGTCGCAGCGATCTTCGTGCAGTTCGCTGACCCCG
Organism: Pseudomonadota bacterium; assembly: GCA_019351955.1. Classification (GTDB taxonomy): domain Bacteria; phylum Pseudomonadota; class Gammaproteobacteria; order Burkholderiales; family Burkholderiaceae_C; genus Thiomonas_A. The sequence continues at coordinate 14,810 of JABBOE010000002.1, read as the reverse complement.
ACTTGCGCCGCCAGCTGTTTGGCGGCATTTGGCAAACCCTCAAACCCGGCGGCCTTCTGCTGATCCAGGGCTACACCCCCAAGCAACTCGACTATCGCACTGGAGGCCCCGGCAAGCTTGAGCACCTCTACACCGAATCCCTGTTGCGTGAGCTGCTTCCCCAGGCCCATTGGCTGCTGTTGCGCGAGCACGAGGCGGAGTTGGCCGAAGGCCATGCCCACGCAGGACGCTCGGCACTGATCGATGCCGTGGCGCGCAAGCCATGAGGGCCAAAACTGAACCGACAATCATGGGGCAACGATGCCCAGACCCCAGGACCGCTGATGTTCGGCGTGTCGATGGAGCCGACTGGGGATAAACACGCAAGACCGTTCTGGCCGTCTCGGCGCGTTCGCCAGACTGGCCGGCACCTGGTGGCAAGTGCCCCGTTCGCATGACGCACGCCCGTTGCAGCGCCGCATACCGCCAATATCGTGAAATAGTGCGCGAAGTTCCGGGAACTCTTGGCCCGAGTCATCCCCTCGATGACCGTCATGCCGACAGCCTGTTTGTTCAACCCGCCCAAGGCGTCCTGTTGTCACCGCGCGATCAACAAGGCAAGTCGATACGAGACTCTTATACGTTTATCAGTGTCATTCTTGCCCAAAATAGAGACGGCGCTCGACCAAAAGTCCTAGCGCCGTCCATTACTTACAGATCAAACGATCAGTTCATACCCATATCTGACTCAGAAGGGGATGTCGTCATCCATGTCGTCAAAATTGCCGGCGGCCTTGGGTGCGGGAGATGCGGGTCGGGCGGCAGATGGCGCGCGCGTGGGTGCGCCCTCACGGCTGCGGGTGTAGCTCTCCTCATCACCGCTGCCGCCACCGCCTTCGCGACCGCCGAGCAGTTGCATCTCTGTGGCAACGATGTCGGTGGTATAGCGTTCGACGCCATCCTTATCGGTGTACTTACCATACTTGAGCCGTCCTTCCACGTACACCGGGCGGCCCTTCTTCAGGTACTCACCTGCGATCTCGGCCAGACGGTCGTAGAAGACGACGCGATGCCACTCTGTTTCTTCCTTCTTCTCGCCCGCTTTGTCTTTCCACTGACGGGTCGTGGCAATGGAGACGTTGCAGACTGCCGCCCCTGAGGGGGCGTAACGCACTTCAGGGTCGCGCCCGAGATTGCCGATAAGGATGACTTTATTTACGGAGGCCATGGGAATTCCTGCAAGCAGATAAAAATCGATCAAAAGCCCGAGCGACAGGGCATGGTGGCTACGCGCTGTGAGCACGTCGCCGCAACGGAAGCAAGGATAGCGCGCCAATGCGGTGGCGCCATCCGCCACCGCGAAACAACTCAACCCACGCGGGCGTGGCGCTGCCGCGCTTGAGCTGTGTGCGTCTGGGCCTGGTGCCGCTTCGCCGGCGGCTTGATCGTAAGCGCAACCAGAAGCCACAGCCCAGCCAACGTGGCCGCTGCAAGAAACACCGCCTCCTTGCTGAAGTGCTGGGCCAGCAATCCGCCGACCGCACCGCCCGCAAACAAGCCGAGCGATTGACCGGTGTTGTAGATTCCCAAGGCCAAACCCTTGCGGCTGGGTGGCGCAGTACGCGAGACAATCGACGGCAGGAGCGCCTCCATCACATTGAACCCGACGAAGAAGAAAAACAACGCCGCGATCAAGCCCAACGCGCTGGTGTACCCAGCGGCGAAGCCAAGCATGGTCAGCACGAGCAGCGCCACGGCACCAACGAACACCGCCTTCATATGGCCGTGCTTTTCGGCCCAGATGATGCCGGGTATGGCCAGCGCGAATGACAGCACGGCTACCGGCAGGTAAACCATCCAGTGGTGCAAAAGCGGAATGCCGGCATATTTCACCAGCGCCAGCGGCACGACCACGAACATGCTAATTTGGAGAAAGTTGACAACAAAGATCGAAAAATCCAGCTTGATGAGTGGCCTCGTGAACACCGCACGCGCCCAGTGGCCCTGGAGTTCCTCCGAATGCGTGACCATGGGCACACTGGGCACCACCCAGATGATCACTGCGATTGCCGCGAGCGCCATCACGCCGGTAAGGATGAACATGCCGGGAACGCTGATGAGGTTGTACAGCGCCGGGCCGGCCACGAGGGAGATGATGAAGCTCAGGCCAATGGTCATGCCCACCATGGCCATTGCCTTGGTACGGTGCTCCTCGCGCGTGGCATCGGCAATCATGGCGGAGATCGCCGCGGAGATTGCCCCGGTACCCTGGACCGCGCGACCCGCGATGATGAGGTAAAGGTTATCGCTGGACCCCGCCAGAAAAGAGCCCAGCGCAAACAGGGTCAGGCCGAAAATCATGACGGGCTTGCGGCCGTAGTGGTCGCTTGCAGCACCGAGGGGAATTTGCAGTAGCGCCTGACCCAATCCGTAAATGCCCAGCGCCAAACCTACCAAGGTCTTGTTGTGTCCCAGCGGCAGGTGCTCGGCATACACGGCAAAGACCGGCAAGATCAGGAACAGCCCGAGCATGCGCAGGCCATAGATGGACGCCAGAGTCATGCTGGCGCGGCGCTCCAGTCGTGTCATGCCGGAAGACGCTTCGGGTGGGGCTGCGTTGCTGCTCGTGGTATCGGACATGGGATAAAGATGAAAGATGCGAACAATCCTGCGGAAGCGGCGGCGCCTCGTTAGCGAAATTCAAACCGGGCCCGCGCCAGACAACTGTGTGCCCCGTACCGTTACTTCGGTGCCAAGAGCCAACCAGAAATTTCGCTGCGTCTTTCCCGACTGCAGAGCCCTGGCCTTGACATTATCCCGCCCTTGGCCCGAGGCCACGGCTTGCGCGACAAGGGCGGGCGTTCCTCCGGCGCCGTGCACGGCCGGCGTCATGCGCAGCAGCTTTGGGATTTCCTGCCCATGGCTGCATGACCGCGCCATGCACTTCACGGTGCGGTCCGGGCCTGCAACCATCCTTCGATAGTGGTTAAATGTACAGTTTTTCAAAAAACGAAGTGCAAACCCCCGAAGAATACCTGTGGCATCCGCGCTTTCTTTCCCCGCCCTCAGAGGCGGAACCTGTCGCGCATCGAGGTCAAAAAGTCCAGCAGGTTACCGCGAAGCGTATCGCGCGGGCTTTGCAGATCGTTCATTTGCGCGCGATCGATCTTTGCGGCTCGACCGCCCGCTCGTCGTCGCGCAGGCGTCCATCTGACTGCGCGACGGTGCTTGCGCGCCTATAGTTATGCGTTGCACTGAATCGCCGCCATGAACGCCCAAAACCGCTTCGCCATGATCGACACCGAACCCGGCTGCCCAGCGCTGCCAAACCCGGAGAAGACCGCGGAGCTCGAGAGCACCGCAACCCAGACCGGCACGATCCGTGTGCGCGGCGCACGCACACATAATCTGAAGAACATTTCGCTGGACATCCCGCGAAACCAGCTGGTGGTCATCACCGGGTTGTCCGGTTCGGGCAAATCGTCGCTGGCGTTCGACACTCTTTATGCCGAGGGCCAGCGACGCTACGTGGAGAGCCTTTCAGCCTATGCACGACAGTTCCTCCAGCGCATGGAGAAGCCTGACGTGGACGTGATCGAAGGTTTGGCGCCGGCAATCTCCATCGAACAGAAGTCAGCCAGCCACAATCCGCGATCCACGGTCGGCACGGTCACCGAGGTCTACGACTACGTGCGCCTTCTGTGGGCGCGAGCGGGCATTCCGCACTGCCCCAACCACCCGGATCAGGCATTGCTGTCACAGACCGTGTCGCAGATGGTGGACGCACTGCTGTCGCGCCCGCCAGGGCAGAAGCTTGCGCTGCTCGCTCCGGTCGTGGACTCACGCAAGGGCGGCCACGCCGAGCTGCTTGGCGCGTTGAGGGCGCAGGGGTATGTGCGCTTTCGTGTCGACGGCGCGCTCTACGAGGCCGAGAGCCTTCCCGCACTCGACGATGGCAGCCGCCATGACGTGGCGGTGGTGGTCGACCGCGTGAAGATCGGCGGCGATATTCGTCAGCGCCTGGCCGAAAGCCTGGAGGCAGCGCTGCGCCTGAGCGACGGTCGAGCCCTTGCCCTGGATCTGGATACGGGCACCGAGCAGAGCTTCAACAGCCGTTTCGCATGCCCCATCTGCAGCACTGCACTGCCGGATCTGGAGCCACGTCTTTTCTCCTTCAATAACCCGGCGGGCGCCTGCCCAACGTGTGACGGCCTCGGCCATGTGGACGTGTTCGACCCGAACCTTGTGGTCGTGCATCCTGAGCTCAGTGTGGCCAGTGGCGCCATCCGGGGATGGGACAAGCGCAACCGCTTTTATTTCGAGCAACTGCAGGCAGTCGCTGCACACGATGGTTTCGACTTGACGACTCCCTTCGAGAAGCTGCCGGAGGAGGCACGCCAGCGCCTCCTGTATGGAACGGGTGCGGCGCAGATCCCTTTCACCAGCCTGGATCCGAAAGGCAAGGCGATCACCCGCCGACATCCCTTCGAAGGCGTGCTTCCCAATCTGGAGCGGCGCTGGCGCGAGACGGAAACCGCGGCCGTGCGCGAGGAACTCTCCCGCCTGCGCAGTGTGCATGTCTGCCATGACTGCGCCGGTAGCCGGCTGAGGCGGGAGGCACGGCTCGTGCAGGTCGGCGGCATGACCCTGCCGGAGCTGGGCCGTGTGACGCTCGCGCAGGCTCAAGGCTGGTTCGACGCGCTGCAACTCGAAGGGGCCAAGGCTGAGATTGCTGCACGCCTCAAGCGCGAAATCGCGACCCGGTTGCGTTTTCTCAATGACGTCGGCCTGAGCTACCTGACATTGGAGCGCAGTGCCGACACACTGTCTGGCGGGGAAGCGCAGCGCATTCGCCTGGCCTCGCAGATCGGCTCGGGCCTGACCGGCGTCATGTACGTGCTTGATGAACCCAGTATCGGCTTGCACCAGCGCGACAATGAACGCCTCATCGCCATGCTCAAGCGACTTCGCGATCTGGGCAACAGCGTGCTGGTGGTGGAACACGACGAGGACATGATCCGCGCCGCTGATCACGTCGTCGATATGGGCCCTGGGGCCGGTGTGCTCGGCGGCCGCGTGGTGTCACAAGGCACGCCTGCGCACATCACGAATGATGCTGCTTCGCTGACGGGCGCGTATCTATCGGGACGCAAGCGCATCGAACCCGGCGGCATGCGGCAACGGCCCGACGAACGATGGTTGGAGCTGGCGGGCGCACGGGGGAACAATCTGCAGGACGTCACAGCGCGCATTCCCCTGGGTCTGTTCACCTGCGTGACCGGGGTGTCAGGCTCAGGCAAATCCACGCTCGTGAACGACACCCTTTATGCGGCTTGCGCGGCGGCACTCAACGGAGCCCATACCGAGCCCGCGCCGTTCGAAGCGCTGCGCGGCCTGGAGCGACTCGACAAGGTTATCGCCGTCGACCAGTCGCCCTTGGGCCGCACCCCGCGCAGCAACCCCGCGACCTACACAGGACTGTTCACGCCACTGCGTGAGCTATTTTCCCAAACGAACCTGGCGCGCGAGCGCGGATATGACGCAGGGCGCTTTTCCTTCAACGTCAAGGGTGGGCGCTGCGAGGCGTGCCAAGGCGACGGGCTGGTGAAGGTGGAGATGCACTTCTTGCCTGACCTCTATGTGCCTTGCGACGTCTGCCAAGGCAAGCGCTACAACCGCGAAACGTTGGACGTGACCTGGCACGGGCTGAACATCGCGCAGGTCCTCGACCTCACCGTGGATCAGGCTTTGGAGCAGTTCGGAGCGGTGCCCGCCATCGCACGCAAGCTGCAAACCCTGCAGGAAGTGGGCTTGGGCTATATCCGTCTGGGGCAGAGCGCCACGACGCTGTCTGGCGGGGAGGCTCAGCGCGTCAAACTTGCATTGGAGCTTTCGCGCCGCGATACGGGTCGCACCCTGTACATCCTCGACGAGCCCACCACGGGCCTGCATTTTGCTGACATTGATTTGCTGCTCAAGGTTCTGCTGCGGCTGCGCGATGCCGGTAACACCATCGTGGTGATCGAACACAACCTGGACATGATCGCCTGCGCAGACTGGGTTATCGATCTCGGTCCTGAAGGCGGCGCCGGCGGCGGCCGCATTGTGGCCGCCGGAACGCCCGAGCAGCTGGCGGTGGAGCCGACGTCACTCACGGGCCGCTACCTGGAACGTTTGCTGCACCAACACGCCACGGCATGACCACTGTGGCCATTTGCGACGCGCTGCGCGCCGCATTCGGCGGGGCCTGGACCCTACGCCCGCTGCACTCCGGCAGCTTTTGCGAAACCTGGCTGGCGCGCGATCAGGAAGGTCTTCGACTGTTTCTCAAAACGGCACCCGAAGACCGCGCCGCGATGCTCCACGCCGAGGCCGTCGGCCTGCGCGCTCTTGCCGCCAATGGGAGCATCCGCACGCCTACGATTGCGGCGCTCGCAGACCTGCCTTCCGGGGGTTCGCTACTGGCGCTGGAGTGGCTCGATCTGAGGCCCGCCGACGCCGGCTGCGGTGCGCGATTTGGCGAGCAACTGGCGACCATGCACGCGCAACCGCAAGACCGCTTCGGCTGGGGCGAAGCAAATTTTCTTGGCGCCACCGTACAGGTCAATGCCTGGACGCACAGCGACCATGCCCGCTGCTGGATCGCCTTTTGGCGCGACATGCGCCTTGATGCGATGCGCCAACGGCTCATGTCGCGCGCCGCGTGCCCGGCTCTCGTGAGGGCGGTCGGTGCTGTGTGCGACGCCTTGCCCGCTTTGTTCGCGGATGGCCATATGCCACGCCCCAGTCTGATTCATGGCGACCTCTGGAGCGGTAACTGGGCGATGGATGCTGCAGGCGCCCCCGTCATCTTCGATCCGGCTGTCAGTCACTCCGATGCCGAGGCTGAACTCGCGATGGTGGAGCTGTTTGGCAATCCGCCTTCGCGCTTTTGGGCCGCCTACCGCACACGTTACCCGTTACACCCGGGATACGCGCGGCGCCGGTCGCTGTACCAGCTCTACCACCTGCTCAACCACGCTTTGCTGTTCGGTGACGGTTACACGCGCAAGGCTTTGGACTGTGCGCAAAACGTGCTGGACACGAGGTCTTGAAGCGTGACATCTGCACACATTCGCGCAGGCCGCGAGAATACTCGACCTGGTCCCGCGTCGTGCGGGCGTCAACATGACGGAGATCTCTCGATATGGGCAAGACCATTGAACTTCACACCACGGATGGACAACGTTTGAGCGCCTATCTGGCCGAACCGGCCGGAAAGCCCAAAGGCGGTATCGTTGTGATGCAGGAAATCTTCGGTGTCAACGCGCACATTCGCAGCGTCGCTGATAAATACGCGCAGGCTGGCTACACCGCCATCGCCCCGGCAGTGTTTGATCCGATCGAAAAAGGCGTGGAACTGGGCTATGACCAAGCCGGCATGCAAAAGGGCCTGGAGCTTGTCGGCGCGCTTGGCTTCGACCGTGCGGTGGCGAGCGTGGACGCGGCCGCGAAGGCCATCGCCAGCGCCGGCAAAGTGGGCGTGGTCGGCTATTGCTGGGGGGGCAGCGTGACCTACTTGTCAGCCACACGCCTTGGCCTTCCGGCGGTGAGCTACTACGGTGGGCGCAACGCGCAGCTCATCGGCGAGAAGGCGCGCGCTGCATTGCTGTTTCATTATGGCTTGAAGGATGCTCATATCAGCGAAGCTGACCGCGAAGCCGTGCGCCGCGCCAACCCCGAGGCCGAGTTCTACGTCTACGACGCCGACCATGGCTTCAACTGCGACGCCCGCGCCAGCTTTGACGCGCCGAGTGCCAAACTCGCCCTGGAGCGCAGCCTCGCCTTTTTCGCCAAGCATTTGGGTTGAGCGCAGACGGCATCGATGAGCATCGTGGATCGCGCGACGGAAGGGACCACAGGGCGCTGATACGATTGGCGCATAAACATTCCGCCATGCGGATTTACCGTGGACCCATCCACTTCAGCGCCGTACCAGCATGAAGATTGCGTAGCCGATCTTCGGCAGTCCCTGACCGTGCTTCTACCTGCGCTCGATGCCGGTCTGGTGGAGCGCGGACGTGTCGGCCGGCTTTGCTTGCTGGCCGCGCTTGCCGGTGAGCACGCTTTGCTCATCGGTCCGCCCGGCACCGCCAAAAGCGAGTTGGCGCGTCGCTTGCATTTGCTCTTCCGTGGTGCGCGGTACTTTGAGCGGCTGCTCACCCGCTTTTCCGTGCCGGAGGAACTGTTTGGCCCGCTGTCCATCCGCGCGCTCGAGCAGGATCGTTACGAACGCCACACCGCCGGCTTTCTTCCCGAAGCACATATCGCCTTCATCGATGAAGTCTTCAAGGCCAACAGCGCCATCCTCAACGCTCTGCTGACACTACTCAACGAGCGTGAGTTCGACAATGGCGCGGGCCGCCAGCGCTGCCCGCTGATCAGCGTCATTGGCGCCACCAATTCCGTGCCTGAAGACGAAGTGGCCGAGGCATTTTTCGACCGTTTTCTCATGCGCCTGCAGGTCCAACCTGTCAGCGCCGAGGGCTTCGTGCGTCTGCTGCAACTCGACCCGGCAACGCCTTGGCACGATCCCCCATTGGGGCTTCGTGTGAGCGCCCGCGAGATCACTGCACTGCAGCGCGCCGCCTCAAGTGTCGCGCTGCCCGAAGACGTCACGCAAGTCCTTGCCGCCTTGCACGCACACCTGGCTCAAGAGGGTGTAACGGTGTCGGACCGCCGCTGGGTCAAAATCGTCTGGCTGCTGCGCATTGTGGCGGCCTCGGAAGGGCGGTCCGCCGTGGCTGTCTGGGACCTGCTTCTTTTGCCCTGGTGCACCGCACCCGACGCCGCTGGCCAGTCCCGCGTGCTGCAGTGGCTGCAAACACGCCTTGGCGTGCATGACGCCTGGTCGCCTCCGCGGCTCATGCGCATCGTGCAGGCGTTCGAAGCCCAACTGCTAGTCGAGCAACAGGCAAATGATCTTGATTATGACGAAACCGGACGGCTTCGCTTTTCGTCTGCCGAACTGGCGGCGGAAGTCGGTGATGCCAAGGGCGGTGCTGCGGCCCCGCGCATGACGGCCAGCCGCCGACGCCGCTATGGGCCCCTGCATATCGCGGCTCGCACCCGTCAGATCGATGAACTCATCTGGCGCATCGACGGCTATGCCCAGGAGCTGGTTTGCGTGGAGCGTGACCTGGAGACCTACGCCAGGGCCGCACTATGGCTGGATGCCAAACAACTGAAGGCTGCGCAGAGCAACCTGCAAGCCACCGAGGCGATCATTGCACAGCTGCGCTCGCGCGCATTGCAGGCTCGTGCCGGCTTTGCTGCCCTTCCCCGCCTCCCACTCGGCGCGGCTGAAGACGCGGAACCTGTGCCTGTGCAACACGAGCCCCTCGTGGACGCCTGAAAGCTGCAGCGAACGCCTGGCCTATGAGCAGCCCGGTCGCCCCCTGCCCCATGCTGTTCGCCAGCGCCGAGCAGCGTCTTGCCGCAATAGACGCGCTGCCACGTCCGATGTGGCTCGGCGCACTCAGTAACGCGCTGGGCGACGTGGAGCCACGACTGGGTAGCCTGACGACGCTTCGGCAAGCGCTGATCGCCGGGGTTGGGACCGATGCCGCATCCTTGACCTGGCCTGCTCCGACCATTGCCCGCGCGCTGCTCGATGCGATGCAATCACTGGAGCTCCCACGCCTGTGCGCGAATCAGCCTGAACTGGCCCAAGCCGTGTTGATGAGCGCGCTCGTTCAGCTCGATCTCATCGTGGATTACCGCGACCGCGGCGCGAGCGAAGAAGCGGCAGTGGCGATGGCCATCGCGGCTTTCCATGCGGACTGGAGCCAGCGCTCCGGCGAGATCAACGAGTTGATTGACGTGCTGGGTCTGTGGCCCGACGGCGACAAGACCATGCAGTGGGACGCGCTTCACGGTGTGCTGCGCAGTGCGGGCTGGCAGGACGTGCTGCGCATCCGCCGTCTGCTGGATCGCGCGCCCGAACTCGCCGCCTTGATCCGACGTCTCGGGCGCGCATGCCCGACTGACGAGCCCGACGCGCTTGCACAGACAGCCGTTGCCAACGCGGAGACGGTGGATGTGGCGGACGCAGCCCGCCCCCAGGCACCCGTCCCCGACTTGCCCGGCGAAACCGTCGGAGTCCAGCCTTCGGACCGCATCGCGCGCATGTTGCCAGCCGAAGCCATGCTGCTCAACCACCCCCTGCTTCGCCTCGTCTGGCACGCCCGCCGCGCCGAACGCACACTCCTGACCTTCGAGGATGCCGGACGCATCGCCGTCGAGACGGACCACGCCAGGCGCGCGCGACGCCCCAGCCATCAACCGTCCCGCGCGCCGCGCTTGGCCATGGGTCCCATCCTTGTTTGCGTGGACACCTCGGGCTCCATGCAAGGCGGAGCCGAGGCCGTGGCGAAGGCCGTGGTGCTTGAGGCCATGCGCACTGCGCATGCGCAGGGCCGCGCTTGCCATGTGTTTGCCTTCGGGGGCTTGGATGAGATCCAGGAATGCGAATTGGGCTTTGACGTCAACGGCATCGCGCGGCTGACGAGCATTCTCAGCCAAGCCTTCCATGGCGGCACCGAGATCAGCGGCCCCCTGGAGCGTGCAATGGATCGGCTCACGCAGCAACAATGGCGGCAGGCCGACTTGCTGATCGCAAGCGACGGCGAATTCGGCGCCACATCGCCTGTGGTCAACCGGTTACGCGCCATCAAGGCCGAGCAGGGGCTTCGGGTGCAAGGCGTGCTCGTGGGCGACCGCGAGACCATCGGTTTTCTTGAAATCGCAGATGCCATCCACTGGGTACGGGACTGGCGTCGGCTCGGCGGCCACAATGCCGATGCTCCGGTCCATTCGCAGCGCCTGACCGCGATGTACTTTCCAGCCGCGTTGCGCAGTGCGGAAAATGCGAACGCGACACTGCCCGGGGATGCCGCCTCGCGCGCCGTATGCGCGCCGCCAGGTCAGCATTGAACTCGCAACGACACGCATGACGACCTTCGCCCACGCCTATCTCCAGCAGCTTGGACGCTTCGCACAGGCCGTGAAGGTGCCGCGTGTGCGCGCGTTGCACCTGCCTCCACAGCCCCTGCCTGCACAGGGGCCGGACAACCGTGGCGAGTTCTGCGCTGTGGAACTCGAGGATGGAGCACTGGGCATGTCCTATGCGCTGTTCGATGGCGCTCTTGCGCGCCTGCATGCGCAGGCACGCGCGCCGGGGCTGGTCGGCGCCGATGCCCTTGCCTTGGCGCAAGGCTACGCGCACGGCGACGCCATGGCCCGTGCCCTCGGTTTCGCGGCAGCCAACGCCCTCACTTGCAGCCTTTACCAGCGCGCCGGATATTGCCCACCTGCAAGCACGGACTCGATCGGCGAACTCGATCCGCAGCCTGGCGACGCCATCGGCATGATCGGCCTGTTCACATCGCTGCTGTCGCCCATTCGGGATCGGGGCGCGAAGATTACGGTCGTCGAACTGAGGCCGGAACTCGCGGGTGCTCACCCAGGCTACAGCGTAACCACCGACCGCAACGCGCTGCGAACGTGCAACAAGGTGGTGTCGACCGGCACAATCCTCCTCAACAATACGCTCGACGCCATGCTCGAGGTCTGTGGCAATGCACGGCGACTGGCGCTCATCGGACCCACCGCCGCATGCCTTCCCGATGCGTTGTTCGCGCGAGGTGTGACGCTGCTTGGCAGCAGTTGGGTACGCGACGTGCCCGGTTTCACTGCGGCGCTTCGAGAGGGTAGGTCACGCAGCGGGACTACGATCAAGACCGCCATTACGCCCGCCACGTATCCGGGTTTCGACGCGCTGCTGCAGGCCGCATGCCGGAGCTGAATTCCATGTCAACCAGGGCCTAGGCTGGGGTTGTGGCGATCTTGCCGGTTTGCTTGAGGAACTGCGCCCAATCTTCCAGTTCGCGGGGCTCTCCAAACAGGTAGCCCTGCATCACGCTCAAGCCGAGATTGTGCAAAGCCTCGGCATTGTCGGCCGATTCGACGCCTTCGGCCACGACCTTGATGTTCAGCCGCTGGGCCAGGGCGACAAGCGAGCGCACAATTTCCTGGTTGCGCAGGTCCGACTTCAGTTCTGTCGTGAATCCCGCGGGAATCTTGATGTGCGCAGGGCTCAAGCGTTTGAGGTATTCGAAGGAGGCGTAGCCTTCGCCAAAATCGTCCATTGCAATCAGGATGCCCGCCTGGTGCAGAGCGTTGATGTTGCGCAGCACGCTCGGGAATACCGGTATCGGACGGCGTTCGGTGACTTCCATGATCAGGCGCCCCGCCGGCCACTGGTTGCGCTGCAGAACCTGATCAATGCGGCGAACCAGGTCGGGGTCGCCAAGCTGGTCCGCTTCAATGTTCACGGACACGTAGCCGCGCCACCCCGTCCAGTTCGACAGCACCCTCGCCTCCGACACCGCCTCGTCAACCACCCAGAAGAACAATTCACTGGTCTGCGACGGCGACAGGCGCGGCAGGAACGTCAGCGGCGAATGGCGCTTGGGGGCCGTGTCGGCACGCCAGCGAAACAGCACTTCGAGGCCGACAATCTCGCCGCCAGGGTATTGCACCTGGGGCTGGTAGACGAGCGAAGGAGAACCGGAGCCAGCATGGATGGCAATTTCGCTGAACACGTCGCGTTCCACAGTTTCCCTCGTCGTATTTTATTAGGTGCTGGCAGATTAGCATGGAGCGTGCCCTTTCCAGGACAGGGCGCGCCCCATATGAGTCCTCGGCAAATTTGTCGCGCATTGGCGCGGCGCAGCCAGCACAATCAGCCCAGCGTCGCGCCACCCCATCCCGCCCCCGAAGCATCGCTCCTCTGAATATGACCATACCCGCCCGTGCGCACAAAAAGGCCCGCGATGCGCGATCCAGCCGGCCACCCCTGTCCTCATCGCTGCCTCAGCGGGCTGGCCCCGCCTACACCATACGCATGGATGCACAGCATGCCCATCTGTTCGCCGTGGACCTCGAACTCGCCGATCCCGATCCTGATGGCCAACTTCTCTGGCTCCCGGTGTGGATTGCCGGGAGCTACTTAGTACGCGAGTTCGCCCGGCATGTACTGCGCGTCGAGGCCATGTGCAAGGGCAGGCCGGTGGCGCTGCGCAAACTGGCAAAGAACCGCTGGCGCGCTGCGCCTTGCAAGGGTGCCTTGCTTCTGCGCTGGACGGTCTATGCGCGTGATGCTTCGGTGCGCACTGCATTTCTGGACGCCTCGCGCGCCTTTTTCAATCCGTCCAGCGTGCTCCTGGCCGCGGCTGGACATGAACATTTGCCGCATACGCTGTGCGTCGAGCCTCCGGCCCAGCAACCCGACTGGAGCGTCGCCACCGCGCTTGCTGCGGTGGACGTGGACGCGCGTGGTTTCGGCTTTTACCAAGCGGGCAACTACAACGAGCTGATCGACCACCCATTCGAGATTGGACTGCTTCTACGCCTGCGTTTTCGCGCACATGGCACGCCGCACGAAATGGTCATTGCACATGCCGATCGGCTGCACGACCAGATCGACACGCGCCGGCTGGCAGCGGACTTGCGGCGCATCTGCGAGACTGAGATCGCCCTGTTCGAGCCAGAACGGCCACGCGCGCCGTTTGCGCGTTATTCATTTTTGGTGGCGCCCAGTGCGAACGGCTATGGTGGCCTGGAGCATGCATCAAGCACTGCCCTGATCTGCAGCGAGTCCGATCTACCCCACCCTTCCGAGTCAGCGCAGCGCAGTGCAGGGTACCGGCAATTCCTGGGGCTTTGCAGCCATGAGTATTTTCACGCCTGGAATGTCAAGCGGATCCGGCCGCAAGCCCTCACCCCGTATGATCTGGAACGCGAAAACACGACGGGCCTGCTCTGGCTCTTCGAGGGTTTTACGTCCTACTACGACGACCTCGTCTTGCGCCGCGCCGATCTGATCACGCCACAGCAATACCTGGACTTGCTCGGTCGCGCGATCAATGCCGTGCAGGGCACGCCGGGTCGTCGCGTGCAAAGTCTGACCGAGGCAAGCTTCGACGCATGGATCAAGTTCTATCGGCCCGACGAAAACACCCCCAACTCCAGCGTCAGTTACTACGTCCTTGGCAGCTTGTTTGCTCTCGCTCTGGACCTGACCTTGCGCACCCGCAGCCGCCGCACCTTGGACGATGTCATGCGACTCTTGTGGCGCCGCTATGGCCACCCGCAAGCGCCGCTGAGCCAGCATGGCGTTCCCGAAGATGCGCTTCCCGCGCTGGTGCACGAAGCCACCGGACTGGACTTGCGCGCCTTTTTCGCGCGCCACGTGGAGGGGTTGCACGAACTGCCGCTGGAGCGCTTGTTGGCCGCTGCCGGTGTGCGTTGGACCCGCGCAGAGCCTGACGCCCTCTCCAGCCTGGGCTTGCGGTTGGACGATGCGCAAGGATGGCCCAAGGTGCGCCAAGTGCTGACCGATTCGTGGTCACAGCACGCGGGGCTTGCGCCCGAAGACATCGTGCTGGCAGTCAACGGCCAGCGGGCCAACCCCGAGACGCTCAAGCGCATGTACGCGCGCGCCAGGCAAGGCAGCGTGTGGAAGGTGCACGCCATGCGCGATGCACGCCTGGTCGAACTCCAGGCACCGCTCCCGGCACCCGCGCCAGGAGCGGTGCAACTCGTCCTGGCCGACAAACCAAGCGCAGCCGCCCGACGGCTGCGCCGAACTTGGCTCGGGGCCTGAACGGATCGCGGCGTTCGCCCCTATCGCCCTCTCGCGCCCGCGCACCACCCACCAGCATTTCTTTCAGATGGAGATGTGATGGATGCCTCCCTCCCTACGGGGATTGAGACAGGAGCACAGAGAT
>JABBOE010000050.1 GCA_019351955.1 Pseudomonadota bacterium | reverse complement strand
TGGTCCGGTGCATATAAAAGCGGCGGTACGCGCCCGTGGCGATCACGGCGTCGACGTCAGGCGCGGTGTCGCGCGCCACCAGCCCCGTATCGAGCAGGCCCTGCGCCAGCACGCGCAACGCGGCGTCATGCGGGTCGTGGAAGCGGTTGCCCGCGCAAGAGGCCGCCAGTGCCGCCTCTTGCGCTTCGAGCACGATGGCGTACAGCGTGCGTTGAGGGCCGTCAAAATGGCCGTCTGCGGGAAATGTGCGGGTGATGTCGCTGGCGTACCCATCGAGTTCACAGGCAGCGTCGATCAGCACGAGCTGGCCCGGGTTGACCGGTGCGCAGTCGGCGCGGTAATGCAGGATGCATGCATTGGCCCCAGCGGCAACGATGCTGCCATAGGCCGGGGACTGCGCACCCCCAGCGCGAAAGGCATGCAGCAGTTCGGCCTCGAGGTGGTATTCACGCAGTCCCTCGGACGGCGGCTGACGGCAGCCGCGGGCGCTGGCCTGCATGGCCCGGCGGTGGCCCGCAGCCGAGATGGAGGCGGCGCGGCGGATCACGGACAGCTCAAAGTCGTCCTTGAACAGCCGCATCTCGTCCAGCAGGGCGCACAGGTCATACTGTGCCGCTGGCGTGCGGTATCCCGCCCGGGACTGGCTGCGCACGGCGGCAAGCCACTGCTCGACGCGGGTCTCGAATCCGGTGTGCACAGCAAAAGGCCACCACACCCCGGCTCGGTCCGCCAGGCGTGGGGGCAGCTCCGCATCAAGCTGGGTCACGGGTCGAGCCGCATCAAAACCAAAGGCTTCGCGTGCCGCGTCCGGACCGAACCGAACGCCATCCCATATTTCGCGCTCGGGATCCTTGGCACGGCAAAAGAGGGTGCTGTGGCAGCCCCCGTCGGGTTCAACAACCAGGACCAGAACGCTTTGCGGCTCACTGAAGCCGGTCAGGTAATAGAAATAGCTGTCGTGCCGGTACGGATAGTCGCTGTCGCGGTTGCGCATGACTTCGGGCGCAGTGGGGACGATGGCCACACCGCCGCCGGCTCGCGCGATCTGCGCGGCGAGGCGTGCGCGGCGTTCTGCACAGCGGGCGAGGAGGGTGGCGTCTGGATGGTTCATGGGTCGGTGCAAATTTCAGGTCTCAGCTTAGTCCCAAGGGCGTCGCCCTGACGGCAGGGTGGGATGCGCGGATCCGCAGTTCGGCGTCCAGGCTGGCTAGTTGCTCCGGCGTGCCGATGTTGTGCCACACGCCCCTGAAGTGTTCGCCGCTGACGCGTCCCGCATCCACCTCGGCGTACATCCACGGAAAGAGCTTCCATGCGCGACGCGCCGGTTGCGTGGCGAACAAGTCGGGGTGGAACACACCGATGTTGCCATAGTTGAATAGGCGGCGACCCAGCCTGCGCACGCGGTTGTCGGGGCCCAGCGCCATGTCGCCGCCGGGGTGGTGGGGCGGGTTGTCGGTGAGCACGAAATGCGCGGTGGTGGCTTGCGGGTCGGCAGCAATGCGTGCTGCAGCAGCCTGCAGGCGGGTGTAGTCATAGTCAGTGTAGATATCGCCGCTCACCACGATGAACGGCTCGTGGTCGCGGCTTTCCAGCAGCGGCAGGGCCGTGGCGATGGCCCCTCCCGTCTCGTAGGCGTCCTCAGGCTCCTCGGAGTACACAATGCGCACTCCCAAGGCGCTGCCGTCGCCAAGCGCTGCAGGAATCTGCGCGCCAAGCCAGCCGGTATTGACGACAAACTCGGTGACTCCCGCATGGCGCAGCCGCTCGATTTGCCAAACGATGAGGCTTTTGTGGGCAAGGGGCAGCAGCGGCTTGGGCGTCTGATCAGAAAGCGGTCGCATGCGCGACCCGCGCCCAGCCGCGAGAATGAGGGCGCGCATCAAAACGTGTAAGCCGTCTGCACGGCCAGACCCTGGAGGCGGTCAAGCAGGCGCAGCAGAGGGGTGAATTCGCGGTAGCGTGCAGCCACCGCCCGGACATAGCCCTTTACGGTGGGTAGTTCAGCCAGATAGTCAGCCTTGCCATCGCGGTAAAACAGACGCGCAAAAATACCGAGCACTTTGAGCTGGCGCTGCAGCCCCATCCATTCAAAGTCGCGATAAAAGACCGAGAAGTCTGTGCCCACCGGCAGGTCTGCCTTGCGGGCCTGTTCCCACCAGCGGATGGCCCAGTCGAGCTGCTGCTCCTCGGGCCAACTGATATAGGCGTCGCGCAGCAGCGAGACCAGATCGTAGGTGATGGGGCCACGCACGGCGTCCTGGAAGTCCAGTACGCCCGGGTTGCCCAGCTCCTGGTCTGCTTCGAGCACCATCAGGTTGCGACTGTGGTAGTCACGGTGGACGAGCACGCATGGCTGGGCCAGGTTGTTGGCCAGGAGCGCATCGAAAACGCCCTGCAGTGCGTTGCGTTCGGCCACCGAGAGCTCCGCACCAACGTGGCGGGCCACGTACCAATGAGGGAACAGCTCCAGCTCGGCCCGCAGCCGGCTTGCATCGTACAGGGGGAGGTCGGGTGCGCCGATGCCCTGGAGGCGCACAAGCGCGGTCAGCGCATCACGCATGAGCGCATCGCAGCGTGGCAGGTTGCCTTCGGCGCGCGCGGCTTGCAAGGCTTTGAGATAGGTGGTGGAGCCAAAGTCGCTCAGCAGCACCAGGCCGAGTTCGACGCTGCTGGCCAGGATCTTCGGTGCGGAAAGCCCGCCAGCCCTCAGCAGTGTGGCAACCCGCAGGAAAGGCTCGATGTCCTCACGGCCAGGGGGCGCATCCATAACGATGAGCGTGGTTGCAGGCGGCTTTTGCATGTGTACGCGGAAATAACGCCGAAAACTGGCATCGCTTGACGCCGGCTGCAAGGTCGTGGCGTCAGCGTGCAGGCCCGCCGGTGCCGTGGCGAGCCACGTGCAAATGGCCTGGATGCGGGTATCGGCAGCCCCGCCCGCATCCAGCGACTCGACGCCGGCTTGGGTCCCGGGGGGTGGCATGGGTTGGGTTCGGTCAGCTGGTGTGGGTGGGAAGTCGGCCATGGAAGCGTGAAGGATTGCGGGCGTGTGCCCAGCCGTTGGGGTGGGCTTCCTATAATCGCCAAGAATTTTAGGCTGCGGCAGCATGCTCGGGTCCTGCAGCCGGCCGTGATGATTCGGGCAGGTTCGCGCCGCGGGCCTGCGGATTTGTTGTGAGCCCTGCAGCATCCGCGTCCTGCCGCATTTTCCCACTATCGGCCCGCCCTCGCCGTTACTATCGCCTTCCCAGTGCCCATCGTTTCGTCGACCCCGACCCGCCTGCTGTGCCGCACGCGGCTGCGACCGCGGCTGATCGTGGTGGCGCTGAGCATGGCGCTGGCGGAGATGGTGCCGGCCCGGGCGCAGCAGGGCGAGCCCGCGCCGGCTGAACATCTGCAACTGGTGCCCACCCCAATCCTGGCTGAGCGCCTCTCACCCGAGGCGCAAATGCGCGAGCCGGTTTTCATCTGGGCTGACCAGCTCACGGGACAGACCGATATCGAAGTCAGTGCTCACGGCAAGGTGGAATTGCGTAAGCACAGCGTGGTCCTCAAGGCTGACCGATTGCACGATGACCTGGTGCGCAACACCATTGACGCGCACGGCAACGTTCGCATCATCCGTGACGGCAATGTGTTCAGCGGACCGAGTTTGCGGTTCAACCTGGACACCTACGCCGGGCAGATGCCCGATGCGCACTATTACTTCAATCGCACCCAGGGCCATGGCCAAGCCGACGTGGTGACGTTTCTCAGTCGCAACGTGGTCAGCGCCGAGAACGCGACCTACACCACCTGCACGGCAAGCCCCGCCGACTGGTTCGTGCAGGCCACGCATCTCAACCTGGATCTCGGTGACAACACGGGTGTGGCGCGCAACGGGCGCGTGGTGTTCAAGGGGGCCACCATCTTGCCGCTTCCTTATGCCAGCTTCCCGCTCACGGACGCACGCAAATCGGGGTTCCTGCCCCCAACCATCGGCATCGACAGCCAGAATGGATTGGATTACGCGCAGCCTTATTACTGGAATATTGCGCCCAACTATGACGCGACCCTCACCCCGCACCTGCTGTTGCGCCGCGGGTTCATGGGCAGTGCCGAAGTCCGGTGGCTGCAGCCGAGCTTTGCCGGCACCAGTTACCTCGACTACATGCCTTCGGACAGCAACACGGGTGGAGCGCAGCGCTGGGCGGCGGTGTTTCAGCAAGGCGGCACGCTCGCGCCCACGGTCAGCTACGGGCTGAATCTGCAGCGCGTGTCCGACAACAACTGGTGGCGGGACTTTGGCGGCGTGGACCCCGTCATCGCTGCAAACCGCACCCTTCCGCAGCAGGGCCAGATTACGTGGAGTCAGGACAACGGATCGTTGCAAGCGAGCTTCAACCGCTGGCAGACCCTGCAAAGCGCCGTGTCTCCGATCGGCGTGCCGTACAACGTTCAGCCGCGCCTGTACGGCACTTGGCACAGTTCCAATTACACGGGACTGCAGTGGCAGATTGCCACCGAGGCGGCACGGTTCACGAACTCCACACCGGGCCTGCTATCAGGCGACAGGCTGTATATCAACCCGAGTGTGTCCCGGCCCTTCATTGCCCCCCAGGGATTCATCACGCCCAAGCTCGCCTTCAACAGCACCTACTACAACACCGATTCGCCCATGGCCGACGGCGTCAGCTCGAGCGTGCGCAACGTGCCCACGTTCAGCCTGGACTCGGGGCTGGTCTTCGAGCGCAACACGCGCCTGTTCGGGCGCAGCCTCGTTCAGACCCTCGAGCCCCGTCTGTATTACGTCTACACGCCCTACCGCAACCAACAGTACCTGCCGAACTTTGACAGTGCGCCCCTCGGCCTGAACCTGTCCACAATCTATACGGACAACGTATTCTCGGGCAGCGACCGCATTGCGGACGCGAACAACTTGACCGGTGGGGTCAGCACCCGATTTCTCGATCGCCAAAATGGTATGGAGTATGCGCGCCTGACTCTGGCGCAACGGGTGCTCCTGCGGGAGCAACGTGTGACGCTGACGGGCAACCCGGTCGCCGCTGGCCTGAACGATACCTATGCACTGGCGAGCCTGGCGATTTCGCCAAACTGGAGTGCCACGTCAGGGGTGGATTACAACTTGCGGGGCCGGCAACTCGTGCAGGGCGCGCTGACAGCGCAGTGGCATCCGCAGCCTTTCAAGGCCGTGAGCCTGTCCTACCAGATTCAAAGCGCAACGGCCACGCAGATCCCGCTCAAATACGTCAACACCGCCTGGCAGTGGCAGTTGTCCAACCGCTGGTACTCCGTCGGGCAAGTCAACTACAGCATTCGTGACAAGCGCTTTAATGACGGCTTGGTGGGCTTCGAGTACGACGGGGGCTGCTGGGTTGGGCGTATCGTGGTGCAGCGCAGTTCCCTGACCACGGCCACGGCGGCCACGCGACTGCTGTTCCAGCTCGAACTCTCGGGTTTCTCACGCCTGGGCAACAATCCGATTTCGGCACTCCAGCAAAATATCCCTGGTTACCAACTGCTGAACCAACCCACGGCTCCACCCAGCCGTTATGCAAACTATGAGTAAACGCATTCTGTGCGGTGCAGTCATCGCTGCTGCGGCGCTGAGCAGCAGTGCCGCTTGGGCCCAGAGCCTGGGACTGAGAACGGGGCCCGGGCCAGCCGGGCAGGGCTCCTCGACGCTGCTGCAAACGCCGCAACTGCCCGCGACGCCCGCGGCGGCAATGCCGCAACCCAGCGCGTCCGATGCTGACGGTATCGCCGCCGTCGTCGGTAACCAGGTCATCACCCAGTATGACTTGAATTTGCGCATGCGCGCGGCCGAGCAGCAGATTGCGCAGCAGGGCGCAAACCTGCCGCCACGACAGCAATTGCGCGCCGAATTGCTTAATCAATTGATCGACCAGCTGGCGCTCGCGCAGTTCGCCGCCAATAGCGGCATTACCATCGGACCCGACACGGTTGACCGCGCGATTGCCCAGGTGGCGGCCGGCTACAAACTCACGCCGGAGCAGTTCCGCAAACAGATCGAAGCAGAAGGCCTGGGCTGGGACGACTACAAGGAGCAAGTCAAGCGGGAGATCCTGATCGGCAGGCTGCGAGAGCGTGAGGTGACCGCGCACATCACGATCAGCGACCAGGACGTGGACGAATACCTCGCCAGCCAGGGCAAGCAGGGCCTCGGGGCGCAGACGCAGGTGCAGCTGGCGCAGATCTTCGTCCCGCTGCCGGACAAGCCCAGTGCCGAGCAGGTCCAAAGCGCCAAAGCCCGCATCGACGAGGCACTGGCCAAGCTGCGCCAGGGGCGCAAGTTCGTGCAGATCGCTGCGGAGTATTCTCAGGGGCCCGAGGCCAAGGACGGGGGCAACCTGGGCGTGCGTCCGGCCGGGCAGTGGCCTCGCCTGTTCATGGACGCGATCCAAGGCCTGCAGCCAGGGCAGATCAGCGGGGTGATTCGCAGTCCAGCGGGTTTCCACATTCTTCAGTTGGTCGCCGAACAAGGCGCGCAGAGCCCCGAGGCAAGCGCGATGCAGGCCCATGTGCGGGAGATCGTGCTTGATACCGACGGCGGCAAGTCGCGCGAGCCCGCCATCAAGGAACTCTCCAGCATTCGCGACGCGGTCGATGCAGGCAAGGTGCAATTCACCGAAAAGGCGCGTGAACTTTCGCAAAATCTGGCCACAGCGAAAAGAGGCGGCGACCTTGGCTGGGTGCTGCCCGGTCAGTTGGCGCCGGCGTTGGATGCTGCGCTGAACCGGCTCAACCCCGGACAAGTGTCTGAACCCATTGCGCTGCCAGGTCAGGTTGTGCTGCTGCAACTCGTCGATCGGCGCGAGCATCCTCTTGGGAAGGAGCAGGAGCGCGCAGTAGCGCGCAACATTCTGTTGCAGCAGAAGGAAGCCAAGGACTTTGATAATTTGGTCAGGGACGTGCGCGCCCGCACGTACGTGCGCATCCCCGGCACGGACTCGTGATTGACGCCCAGCCCTTCTGACGCGCCCGCCCATGTCATCCACTTCGCGTCGCCCAGGTGGCGGCCCCACACGGATTGCGGGTCATACGGCGCGTAAGCGCTTTGGCCAGCATTTTCTGACGGATCCCGGGGTGATCGGTGCGATCATGGCTGCACTGGACCCCCGCCCCGGCCAGCAGCTTGTGGAAATCGGCCCTGGGCTGGGCGCCCTTACATGGCCGGTGCTTGACCGCGCGCAGCGCCTGACGGTGGTCGAACTTGACCGTGATTTGGCAGCGCGCTGGCGCGCACGCGAGCCGCAGAGGGTGCGGGTGATTGAATCGGATGCGCTGGCGCTGGACTTCACCACGCTGGGTGCGGGATTGCGCGTGTTTGGCAACTTGCCCTACAACATCTCCAGCCCCCTGCTTTTCCATCTGTTGAGTGCGGCGGAACTGATCCTTGATCAGCACTTCATGCTGCAACAGGAGGTGGTGGCGCGCATGGTGGCGCAGCCCGCATGTGCCGACTATGGGCGCATGTCCGTGATGCTGCAGTGGCGCTACCGCATGTGGGATATCCTGCACGTTGGCCCGCAGGCCTTCTCACCGCCGCCACGGGTTCATTCGGCCGTGGTACGCATGCGACCTCGCGCAGGGGGGGAGCTGCGCGGCCTCGCGCCTGTGCTGCTGCAGGAAGTGACGGCTGCCGCTTTTGCCCAGCGTCGCAAGCTGCTGCGGCACAGCCTGGAGCCTTGGCTGGCGGCACGGGGCTACGGCGGTCGTTTTGACATGCAACGCCGTGCCGAGGAGGTCAGCGTGGACGAGTACGTGCAGTTGGCTCTGGACCTTGCGGCGATCGAACTGCCAGAGGTATGAGCCGCGCGTTTGGGTGCGCGACCTTGGACGCCGCGCTATGCCGCTTCGGCGAACCACACCCCATACCAAGGTGCTGGCCGCGCGCAGACGGCCTTGCTCCTCACTGGATAACCCGGTTCATCTTCGCCCCGCGATGCCCCCCGGACAGGCATGCGGGTTACAGAAAAGAATAGAAAACCCGAAACTCCACGCCCTGTTCGTACCAGAAGTCGGCCGCGTCACGGAACACATCAAGCAGGGTTTCGCGCGCCTCTTTGTCGAAGCGCTGGGTCACGGGGAGTTGCTCCAGCACGATGACAAACCCTGGTTGGGGTCCGGCGCCAGCAATCATGTCCGTGAGGCAGTCGCGCAGGGCGTCGAAGTTTTTGCCAAAGTGCTTCGGAAACAGGAAGGAGCGGGCAACGGTCTCAAGGACCTCTTGCTTCGTCGTGGCCTCGGCCAGATTGGCGTATAGGAAATGCTGCCCAAGATCCTGGGCTGCGGCCATGAGGGCGGGCACGCGATAAGCGCGAATCGACTGCACGATGTTCGGTCGCAGGGCTTTGAGATTGACTCCGCCCTCGGCCTCACTGAGCGATGGGTTGGAAACTTGCGTAGTGATCATGGGTGTAGTAACAAAGGTCGGGGGTGCGCCTGGGTCCCCCGCAGATAATCCGTCGTGCTCCCCGATTGCGGCTTCTCGGAGTTTGCACCGTGTATTCGTGGTAATAGCCGCGGTGCCGCTGCGGTAAAAGCTTCTCATAGTTGCCGAAGACGATGCCATCTTTGGCATAGGGAAATGGACCGCCCTGCTGAATTAGCGCCAGTGTGTGCTGGGCTTCACGGGGAAGTTGCCCAAGCGCGAGCGCATGCGGCGCATTGGCTGGCCGGACCCATTGCTCGCGTGCCTGAGCCTGGTTCCATCCCATGACTGACGGACCTGCGAAGCCAGCCGTTGACACCACCGCCAAGATCGCGCCGAGCACCCGATGCCGGGTGGATTGCGATCTCGATTTGATGAATCGATCGATACGGGCGGTGAGCCTGAGCACGGAATTCAATTTCGGCGACTCTGCTGATCCCAATGAAAAGTTCGTCAAAGGGGCGAATGAGGCAAGAGACGTTCAGCAAAGCCGACCTGTTGCGCGAGATACAACCTCACAATGACACGCGCAAGGCTCAATTCCAGCCCGAGCAATGCTAGCCAAGCCCCGTATTACGCGTTCATTCGGTTGACAACGCTGCACGCCAAAGTCGAATCGTATTGGAATTGGCTGCTGAAAGCAAGAAATGCGCCTATTTTTTGTGCAACAAGGCGCTCCCGCCGCGTGCGTCGATCGGGTGGCGCCGGCTCAAATTGTGCACAACCTGCATGTCGACCTCCTCCTCGGCCGGAAGCCCCGGGCTTCTCGCGCAACTTGTGGTGAGGCAGCCGGGTCTTGACGTCCTGGAGGATTTTGCAGTGCGTACATGCGCCCGGCACGGCGGCTGGCGGGCCAATCGCGCATGATCTGCGGGCTGGACAGCCTCGCAAGGCGCCTTGGCTCGCTGGTTCGCCGGTCTGGCGCCCCACGCGCCATTCAACGAGCGGTGTTTGCCTCCATCACAGTGAGGGCCGTCACGTTGACGATGCGCCGCACCGTGCTCGCCGCGGTGAGGATATTCGCCGGTTTGGCCACGCCCAGGAGTACGGGGCCGATCACGACGTTGTTCGCCGCTGTGGTTTTGAGCAGGTTGTAGGCAATGTTGGCTGCGTCCAGGTTTGGAAAGACCAGGAGATTGGCCTCGCCCGCCAGCGTGGTCTGGGGAAGCAGGCTGGTGCGCAGGGCGGGGTCGAACGCGCAGTCGCCGTGCATCTCGCCATCCACCTCAAGACCGGGATCGCGTTCATGCAGCAACTCGAGTGCTTCGCGCATTTTCAGCGCGCTTGGCGCGTTGCTCGAGCCGAAGTTCGAGTGCGACAGCAGCGCCACCTTGGGGGTGATGCCGAACCGGCGCATTTCCTCCGCCGCCATCAGCGTGATCTCGGCGATGTCCTCGGCGCGTGGGTCGACGTTGATATGGGTGTCCACCAGCATCACCTGGCGACCAGGAAGAATCAGTCCGCTCATCGCCGCGTACACCTTGGAGCCAGGACTCTTGCCGATGACCTGATCGATGTAATGCAGGTGCAGGTGCGTGTTGCCCCAGGTTCCGCAGATCAGGCCATCGGCCTCCCCCTTGTGGACCATCATGCTGGAGATCAGGGTGAGGCGCCGGCGCATCTCGATCTTGGCAAAGGGCGGCGTGATGCCTTTGCGTGCGGCGATTTGCTGGTAGGTCTGCCAGAAGTCGCGGTAACGATCGTCGCGGTCGGTGTTGACCACTTCGTAATCTTGACCTTCCTGCAGTCGCAGCCCGAAACGCTCGATGCGCTGCGCGATGACTGCCGGGCGACCCACAAGGATTGGACGCGCGAGCTGCTCGTCCACGACCGTACGCACGGCGCGCAGCACGCGCTCTTCCTCCCCTTCCGCATAAACGATGCGCTTTTTCTGGGCATGCCGGGCTATGGAAAAGATGGGGCGCATGACCACCCCGGACTGGTAGACGAACTGCTGCAGTTGCTCCCGGTACGCCTCCAGGTCGCCGATGGGCCGCGCTGCCACACCGCTGTCGGCCGCAGCCTGGGCCACGGCAGGGGCGATGTGAAGGATCAGGCGAGGGTCAAAAGGCTTGGGGATCAGGTAGTTCGCCCCGAAGCTGATTTCCTGGCCGCCATAGGCGGCGGCGACCACATCGCTTTGCTCCATCTGGGCCAGCTCGGCGATGGCGCGCACGGCGGCCAC
Source organism: Pseudomonadota bacterium (assembly GCA_019351955.1). Classification (GTDB taxonomy): domain Bacteria; phylum Pseudomonadota; class Gammaproteobacteria; order Burkholderiales; family Burkholderiaceae_C; genus Thiomonas_A. The sequence goes on along the minus strand of JABBOE010000050.1, from coordinate 12,090 downwards.
TTCCATGTCCGTGGTGATGGTGGTGGCCCCGCAGTCGAGTGCCCCACGGAAGATGTAAGGGAAGCAAAGGACGTTGTTGACCTGGTTCGGGTAGTCCGAGCGACCGGTGGCAATGACCGCATCGTTGCGCACCGCTCTCACCTCCTCGGGCAGGATTTCGGGCGTCGGGTTGGCCAGGGCCAGAATCAGGGGCTTGGCCGCCATGCGAGCCACCATCTCCGGCTTGAGCACACCGCCTGCGGACAGCCCAAGGAAGATGTCGGCTTCGTCGATGATCTCACCCAGGCTGCGCGCCGAGGTGTCTTGCGCGTAGCGGGCCTTGTCCGGGTCCATCAGCTCGGTGCGGCCCGCCCACACCACGCCTCCGAGGTCGCTCACCCAGATGTGCTCGCGCGGCAAACCCAAGTGCTCCAGCAGGCGCAGGCAGGCCAATGCCGCCGCACCCGCGCCCGAGCACACGAACTTCACATTTTCAATGCGTTTGCCCAGAACTTGCAGGCCATTGAGCACCGCCGCTCCCACGATGATGGCTGTGCCATGCTGGTCGTCGTGAAATACGGGAATGCGCATGCGCTTGCGCAACTCCCGCTCGACCTGGAAGCATTCCGGGGCTTTGATGTCTTCCAGATTGATGCCGCCGAACGTCGGCTCCAGGGCGGCGATGATGTCGACGAGCTTGGCCGGATCCTTCTCGTTGACCTCAATATCGAACACGTCGATGTTGGCGAACTTCTTGAACAGCACCGCCTTGCCTTCCATCACCGGTTTGGCTGCGAGCGGCCCAATGTCGCCGAGGCCCAAAACCGCTGTGCCATTGGTGATCACGCCCACCAAATTGCTGCGCGCGGTAAAGCGCGCCGCGCAACTGGGGTCGCTTACGATGTCCTCGCAGGCGGCGGCCACTCCCGGCGAGTACGCCAGCGCCAGGTCACGCTGGTTTGATAGCTGCTTGGTCGGTGTGACGCTGATCTTCCCAGGATGCGGGAATTCGTGATACTCCAAAGCCGCACGGCGAAGTTCGGCCTTGGCGTCAGGGGTGGACATGGGGGGGCTCCAAAAACCGGAAGATTTTTTGACAGATGGCAAACGATTCTAGGCCGTCATCGTCCGGCAATCGCCTCCTCCCTCAGTCAAACTTCCATGCGCATTGCGAGCGCAAAGCCTGTGTGCTGCGCCCCAGCGACAATAGACACATGAGCACAAGCCTCGGCGAATTCGATCTTATTGCGCGCTACTTCACGCGTCCTCCGGTGCGCGCAGCCCTCGGGGTGGGGGACGACTGCGCCCTGCTGGACGTCCCTCCGGGCCAGCAGCTTGCCGTGTCCACCGACATGTTGATCGAAGGCCGCCATTTCGTGCCTGGCGCGAACCCACTGGATCTGGGCCATAAGGCGCTGGCCGTGAACCTTTCGGACCTGGCCGCCATGGGCGCCGAGCCCCTGGCTTTCACGCTGGCCTTGGCACTGCCGAAGGCCGACGCAGCCTGGCTTGAGGCGTTCAGCGGGGGATTGCTGGCGCTGGCCGACACGCATCGCATCGAGCTCGTTGGCGGCGATACCACCAAGGGCCCACTGAATTTGTGCCTCACGGTGATGGGTTTGGTGCCGCCGCACAGCGCCCTTCGGCGCGATGCGGCGCGTGAGGGCGATTCGATCTGGGTTTCGGGAACTCCCGGTGACGCGCGGCTGGCCCTGGGAAGCATCCGGGGCGAGTGGAATCTGGCAGCCGAGGACTTCGACATGATGCGCACGCGTTTGGACCGGCCCTTACCACGCGTGGCCCTGGGGCTTGCGCTGCGCGGGATTGCGCGTGCGGCGATCGATATCTCGGACGGATTGCTTGGCGACCTTGGACATGTGCTTCATGCAAGCCGCGTGGGTGCGTGCATCGCAGTGGATGACGTTCCCGCAAGCCCCGCGATGCATGCACAGCCCGTCGAGCGTCGCCGGATGTGCCAACTCGCGGGCGGGGACGATTACGAGTTGCTGTTTACCGCGCCAGCGCAGCAGCACGAAGCCGTGCTGGCCGCAGCCACAGCGGCGCACACCCCTGTGGCATGCATTGGCCAGATCACCGCGGCGCATGGCCTGGACCTGCGCGATGCGCAGGGTCGGGTGGTCGCCGCGCATTACGCTGCATTTGATCATTTCCGCTCGCCATGAACACCACGACGCCTCAACCGACCGCGCACCGCTGCGACTGGCGCTTTGCGCTGCGCGATCCCGTGCATCTCATCGCTCTGGGTTTCGGCTCAGGACTCTCGCCCGTTGCGCCAGGCACGGCAGGAAGCGCTTTGGGCTGGGTAAGCTACTTGGTCCTGGCGCGACTGTTGCCGCCGCAAGCCTGGGGATTGGTGCTATTGGCCAGTTTTCTTTTGGGCATTTGGGTGTGCGGGCGTACGGCGCGCGCCTTGCAGACCGATGATCCCTCGCCCGTGGTGTGGGACGAGATTGTCGCGATCTGGTTGGTGCTTTGGATGCTGCAGCCTGCGCCCTACACGCCTGCCGCGTGGTGGATCCAGGCCCTGGGCTTTGCCCTGTTCCGCGTCTTCGATGCCGTCAAGCGCGGGCCGGTGGGCTGGGCCGATCGGCATGTCAAAGGTGGCCTGGGCATCATGGTTGACGATCTGGTCGCGGCGCTGCTGACTCTGGCCGTCGTGCTTGGTGCCTTGCGGCTGTTGCCATGAGAGGGGCAGACATCGCGGCTGAGCCTGCTTGGCAAGATCTGGTCAGCAGCGCCACGGCGCTGCGAGGCAGCCTCCTTGGCCGCGGGTGGATGCTCGGCTGCGCCGAGTCGTGTACCGGCGGTCTGGTCGCGGCCGCAATGACCAGTATCGCAGGCTCAAGCGAGTGGTTTGAGCGCGGTTTCGTGACCTACAGCAATCGATCAAAAACCGAGTTGCTGGGGGTGTCCGAAGCCCTGCTTGCGGCGCATGGTGCAGTCAGCCGCGAAGTGGCGCTGGCCATGGTGCGGGGCGTGCTTGCCCATGCGCCTGTGCAAGCCGCTCTGGCAGTTACCGGGATTGCGGGCCCGGGCGGAGGCTCGCCTGATAAGCCGGTTGGCCTTGTATGGTTCGGCTGGGCCTGGCGACAGGGGCAGGGCGTGTACGGCGAAGCCGAATCCGTGGTCTGGCCTGGGGACCGGCAGGCCGTGCGCATGGCCTCGGCCCATCATGCCTTGGCAGGTATGCAGTTGAGGCTGGCCGCGCTCCTCAAACCGTAGGGCTATCGTAAAACGCTTGGAGTGCCGCGCTTTGCCCATCACTGGTCATGCGACAGGATCCGCAAGTCCGCTTCGGCCTCAGCGAGCGCTGCCCTGATCCTCCGGGCGCGGGGCCATGCGGCCATGCCCCGAGGACTGATTCAGGCCGCAGGCGGCACTGTGTCCTTGAAGGAGGGACGTTGCATGAGCTTGTCGTACAGCTTGGCCAGGTTCGGGTAATCCTGTTTCCAGGCAATATCCGGGTAGCGAAACTCCACATAGCCAAGGGCGGAGGCCACCGCGATGTCGGCAAGCGTCAGGTGGGTGCCACATAACCAGGGCGCATCGCCCAAGCCGACCGATGCTGCCTTGAGGGCTGCGTGGACTTTGCCGAACTGGCGGTCGATCCAGGCCTGGCTGCGCTGAGCCTCCGTGCGTCCAGGCCACGCCTGCTCCAGGCGCGCAGTTGCCGTCGCATCCATCATGCCGTCAGCCAGCGCTTCCCAGGTTCGCACCTCGGCACGCTCACGCCCGGTGCCGGGGATCAGCTTGCCCACAGGGGTTAATGTGTCGAGGTACTCCACGATGACGCGCGAGTCGTAAATCACGCTGCCATCCTCCATGACCAGGCAGGGAACCTTGCCGAGCGGATTGAAGTTCTGGATTTGCGTGCCGGCGTCCCAGACGTTGTCCTCGACGAATTTGTATTCGATCTTCTTTTCCGCCAGGACGACGCGGACCTTGCGCACATAAGGGCTGGTGTGCGAACCGAAGAGTTTCATGACCATGGAAGTAGGCAATTTGCCGAATGAGTATAAGTCGAGGCTCTGTTGCAGGTGATGAGCCACGCGCCAGGGCAAGGGCAGTGCATGGGCTTCCTACAATGTAGCCATGCAAACCGAATCCCTATCTTCCGCGCCGCCGAGCCACTCCATGCTTTCAGCGCTGTCGCCGCTCGACGGGCGTTACGCCGCCAAGGTGGACGCCTTGCGCCAGCATCTGTCCGAAGCCGCGCTGATGCGCAGCCGTGTCGAGGTGGAAATTGAATGGCTGATCGCCTTGTCGCAGGCCGGGTTGCCGGAGCTGGCGCCGATTGCTCCAGCCACCCAGAGCGAGCTGCGTGCGGTGGCCACCAGCTTTACCGATGTCGATGCGCAGGCCATCAAAGCCATCGAACGCGTGACCAACCACGACGTCAAGGCCGTGGAGTATTGGATCAAGGAGCGCCTCAACGCTTGGCCCGAGCTCGCGCGTTCGAGTGAATTTGTGCACTTTGCGTGTACGTCGGAAGACATCAACAACACCGCACACGGACTGATGCTCAGCGGTGCGCGCGAACAGGTCGTGCTGCCGGCGCTGCGTGCGATCCTCGCGCGCCTGAAATCGCTAGCGCATGAACTGGCCGATGCGCCCATGCTGTCGCGCACTCACGGGCAGAATGCCAGCCCAACCACGCTGGGCAAGGAAATGGCCAACGTGGCCGCGCGGCTGGAACGCGCCATCGCGCAAATTGCGGCTGTGGAGCTGACGGCAAAGATGAACGGTGCGGTGGGCAACTACAACGCACACCTGGCGGCGTATCCGGACGTGGACTGGGAGGCGATTGCGCGTCGTGTCGTGGAGCAGCAGCTGCGCCTTCGCTTCAATCCCTACACCATTCAGATCGAGCCACATGACGCGATGGCTGAACTCTTCGATGCCGTTGCGCGCACCAATACCGTGCTGCTGGACCTGAACCGCGACATCTGGGGCTACATCTCCTGGGGCTATTTCAAACAACGCACCAAAGCCGGTGAGATTGGCTCGTCGACCATGCCGCACAAGGTCAACCCCATCGACTTCGAGAATTCCGAAGGCAACCTTGGTCTGGCCAATGCCCTGCTGCGCCATTTGAGCGACAAACTTCCCCTCTCGCGCTTCCAGCGTGACCTCACCGACTCCACCGTGCTGCGCAATATGGGTGTCGCGCTCGGCTATGGCCTGCTGGCCTATGACAGCTTGCAACGTGGACTAGACAAGCTTGAACCGAACCCGCAGCGCTTGGCCGAGGATCTGGAGGCAGCGTGGGAAGTGCTGGCCGAGCCTGTGCAGACCGTGATGCGCCGCTACGGATTGCCTAACCCCTATGAACAGTTGAAGGATCTGACTCGGGGCAAGCCGATCACGCGCCAAGCGCTGCGCGAATTTATCGCGACCTTGCCCCTTCCCGAAGCCGACAAGACGCGGCTTTTGGAACTCACGCCCGGCAGCTACACGGGCAAGGCGGCCGAGTTGGCGCGACGCATCTGAGACCTGGCGCGCAATGCTGAAGCTTCTTGCAAAATGGCTTCTGTCAGCCACAGCCTTGATGGCACTGACCTACCTTTACAGTGGCGTGCAGGTGGCCGGATTTGCGGCGGCGATGTGGGCGGCACTGATCATTGGGTTGCTCAACGCCTTGGTGCGTCCGGTGCTATTCATTCTCACCTTGCCGATCACGGTGCTCACGCTCGGGTTTTTCTTTTTCATCATCAACGCATTGATGTTTTATGCCGCGTCAGGACTGAGCGATGGCTTTCACGTGCGTAATTTCGGCGCGGCCATCATCGGCTCGCTGCTGTATAGCGCCGCAGGGCTGATCATCGACAGCGCGCTTGAGGGCGCCTTTCCGCGGCGTCGCTGAACCCTGCGTTGCGCGGCTAAAGGCAACCGCGGGCGCCTCAGTGCCTAGGCTAGGCATCAAAGACCCGGTTTTGCGTATTGTCCGCTCCGCATGCTCTGTGCAATATGCTCAAGCTGCAGCACGCGCTCTTCGGTCGGCGGATGCGTGGAGAACAGCTTCCCGATGCCGCCAGCGTGCAGCGGATTGAGGATCATCATCTGCGCCGTGGCCGGGTGTTCCTCGGCCGTCTGGAACGTGACGCCGCGAGCCACGGCCTCGATCTTACGAAGCGCCGAGGCCAGAGCTTCGGGGTCACCGGAGATTTCGGCGCCGCCACGGTCTGCCTCAAATTCGCGGGCACGCGAGATCGCCATCTGAATCAGGCTGGCTGCCAGCGGCGCCAGAAGCGCCAGCGCAATGCCTGCGAGCGGGCTCATCGGACGCCCGTTTTCATCACGTCCGCCAAAGAACATGGCGAAATTGGCGAGCGCTGAAATCGCGCCGGCCATTGTGGCGCTGATGGTCGAGATGAGGATGTCGCGGTGCTTGACGTGCGTAAGTTCATGGGCCATGACGCCACGCAATTCGCGCTCGGACAGAACGCGCATGATGCCGGTGGTGGCTGCCACGGCAGCGTGTTCAGGGTTGCGCCCGGTCGCGAAGGCATTGGGGGCGTCTTCTTGGATGACGTACACGCGCGGCATCGGCAGTCCAGCGCGCTGGGCCAGCTCCTGCACCATGCGATAGAACTGCGGTGCACTGTGCTCGTCCACCTCCTGCGCGTTGTACATGCGCAGGACGAGTTTGTCCGAAAACCAGTAACTGAAGAAATTCATCGCCAGCGCGAACAACAGGGCCAACACCATCCCTTGCTTGCCGCCAATGAACGAGCCGATCACCATGAACAGCGCAGTAATCGCCGCCATCAACACAGCGGTCTTGAGCAGATTAAACACACCGGTCTCCTGTTTACGTCTTGAAACAATCAGTAGATTGTGCCAGTCGTCAAAAGTTCAAGCGCGCCGCGTTGCGGCAGCTTCAGGCAAATTCTTTGGCAGGGGGGCCTGAATCAAGGCGTTGGCCTGGTGGCAGGGGGTGGCTGAGCACAAAGGGTCCGATGGCCAGCGGTTTTCCTCCTGGTCTTTGCAGGCGGGTCAACACCAGGGTTCCCTCGCCGCAGGCCACCTCGACCCCTGCTGGGCCGACAGCCAGGATGGTTCCCGCTGGCTGCCTCGCTTGCGCAGCGGTGCCCAGGCGTGCCGCAAGGATTTTCAGTGTCAACGCACCCAGCCGGGACTGTGTGCCTGGCGTCGGCTGAAACGCGCGGATGCGGCGTTCAAGCTCGGTAGCCGGCCGTGCCCAGTCAAGCCAGGATTCGACTTTGTCGATCTTCGCGGCGTACGTGATGTCCTCCACGGCCTGCGAGGTAGGCTCGGCGATGTCCGCTTGCAGATCCGCCAGCGTTTGCAGCAACAACTCGCTGCCTAGCGCAGCCAGCTTGTCATGCAGGCTGGCAGTGGTTTCCGTTGCGGCGATGGGCAACTCCTGCATGCGGTAAATCGGCCCCGTATCCAGTCCCGCATCCATGCGCATGATGCTGATGCCTGTGGTGGTGTCGCCCGCTTCAATCGCGCGGTGGATGGGCGCCGCACCGCGCCAGCGCGGTAGCAGCGAGGCGTGGATGTTGACGCAGCCGAGGCGCGGCAGATCCAACACCCACTGCGGAAGGATGAGGCCGTAGGCGGCCACCACCAGCACATCGGGTGCCGCCTGTTCCAGGGCTGTGCGCGCCCGGACCGCGTCCTCGGGCCAGCGCCCGTCCAAGCGCAGTCCGCGCGGTTGTGCAACGGACAACCCACGATGCAGGGCAACCTGTTTGACGCTGCTGGGCTGAAGATGCAGGCCCCGGCCTGCGGGCCGGTCAGGCTGGGTCAGAACCAGGGGCACGTTCACCCCTGCGGCCAGCAGCGCGCGCAGCGCGACTGCAGCGAAGTCCGGGGTGCCCGCAAACGCGACCCGAATGGACAGCGGCGTCGAGGCGGACGGGGCGGGGTGCAAGCTGGAGCTTTGCAAATTGGCTGTCCTGCTCAGGCCGCCTCGCGTTGGCGCTTGAGCATGCGTGATTTGATGCGGTTGCGCTTGAGAGGCGAGAGATAGTCGACGAAGACCTTCCCGGCAAGGTGGTCCATCTCATGCTGGACGCACACCGCGAGTAATCCATCAGCTTCCAGCTCAAACACTTCGCCTTGTGCATTGAGCGCGCGCACGCGGATGCGGTCGGGACGTGTGACCTTGTCGTAGATGCCGGGCAAAGACAAGCAGCCCTCTTCCCATTCCTTCCAGTCGGTACTGCGCTCGATGAGTTCCGGGTTGATCAGCACGAGAGGCTGATTGCGATCTTCCGAGACGTCGGCCACGATGATGCGCTCGTGGATATCCGCCTGGGTGGCCGCGAGGCCAACGCCCTTGGCTGCATACATGGTTTCGAACAGATCCGCCAAAAGCGCGCGCACGCGATCATCCACCTCGGAAATGGGTTTCGCCACCTTATTAAGGCGCGGATCGGGATACTGAAGAATGACAAGTTGGGGCATTGAGGACTCCGTGCAGCGCTAGGCCCCTCGCTATGGGTGCTTAAGGGGCCATGCGCAGCATTCATGCAACTGCATCGGCGGGCAAACAGCATTTTTCATTGCGGCAACACAACCTTGTGGAGACAATGTAACAAGGCTTTGAAGTCTTGCGCAGTGCCAAGATCCTTCATCGCGATTCAAAAGCTTCGGCGATGAAGCCGCAGTTTGCCAGCCACGTCGTTTGCGATTACCAATATTTTCTTCTTGGGGGCGGATTCATGCAATGCAAGCTCATCAACCACCTTGCCGCAGCAGGTCTTCTGCTGTGGGCGGGAGCGGCGCTGGCACAGACCGGGGTCGTGCAGCCGGCCGCTTCTGCACCTTCCATCAAGGGATTGCCGAACTATCCAGTGGCGTCGCAGCAGCGCGCACGGGCTGAATTCGCCGCGCAGCAGGGCGTGCAAGCGGCTGAACTGGCGGCCGCTGCGCCGCAACGCTACACCATCAAGCGTGGCGACACGCTGTGGGGGATTTCCGGGCTGTATTTGAAAAGGCCATGGAATTGGCCGCAACTCTGGGGCATGAACATTGCCCAGATCCGCAACCCGCACTGGATCTTTCCTGGCCAAGTGCTGGTGTTGACAGTCGAGAATGGTCGTGCGCAGCTTGGTCTGGACAACGGGCAAGGCGAAGGCGGCATGCCGACCGTCAAGCTCGAGCCGGGCGTGATCAGCGAGAAGCTGCCACCCTCGGGCATCCCCGCTCTCGACCCTGCGCTGATCGGCCCTTTCCTCACGCGCCCCCTGATCGTCGAGCCCGATGAGCTCGAGCAGTCGCCGCGGATCGTGGCGATGGCGCCGGGTCACGTAATGCTCTCACCCGGGGATCGCGCCTACGTGCGCGGCCCTCTGGGCGCGACCGAACGCTTCGACGTCTACCGCCCCGGGCGGCCGCTGCATGACCCCGCCACCAAGAAAATCATCGCTTACGAGTCCGATTATCTGGGCTCGGTCGAGTTGATTCGTCCGCCGCAGGGCAAGGATGGCGTGGCGACGGTACGCGTGCTCTCGACCATCCGCGAGATGGGAGTCGGCGACCGGCTCATCGCCACGCCTCCCCGTCAATACCTCAACTTCACGCCGCACGCGCCCACCAAGCCCGTGGACGCGCAGATTATTTCCATCTACGGCGATTTGCAGCTTGCGGGCAAAAACAGTGTGGTGGCGCTCAACCGCGGTGCCGAGGATGGATTGGAGCGGGGTGACGTGCTTGCCGTTTTGCAAGCGCCGCGGGAAGTGCGGGATACCACGGTCGAAGGTAAGCCGATGATCGAAATTCCCGCGCGGCGCATTGGCCTATTGATGGTCTTTCGCACCTTCCATCACGTGGCGTATGGCTTGGTATTGGCGTCGAATGAACCGGTGGCAGTCGCCGACCGCGTCACGCTGCCCTGACGCGAGCGGCCCTCTGGCAATCGGCGAGGTTGCACTCGCGTGTTGGCTGCCGGGGCCATTGCCACTACAGCACTGCGCCTAGCGTCCTCGAGCTCCAGCCGATGATGGCCGAGCGTGGGTTCTGTAACGCGCGGAATACCGCGCCCGGTTTCAAATGCGCCGAGAGCGAGTTATGGGTGAGTCGCCTTGGCGCTCATGGGGCGGCTGGGTCGGAATGCGCGGCAAGCATCGCAGTTCCGGCCCCGGCCAGCGTCAAATCGCTGCGCGTGGGCAAAGCCCGGCAGGGCCTCCGAGCTCTTCCCCATTTCCGTGCATTTCGTGCTCCCGCCACGCGTGCATGACCATTCAGGCGCGAAGGGAGCTCGCGGTTTGCCGGGCCTATCAATGGGCGCGCGCTTGGGCGCCCCTGCCCCGCCAGACCCCACCGTTTTGCCTGCTTGCATCACGGGCGACGCGTTGTCGATAGCCTGCGGATTTGGCCCAATTCGCCCGGTTGGCTCGCCGGGCACAGTCTTGTGCATAAAATGAAACCATGTTCGATATCCTCATGTACGTGTACGAAACCTATTGGCATCCGGAAGCCTGCCCGGAGCTTGGCCAACTCTCGCGCAAGTTGAGTGCGGCTGGCTTTGAAACCGAGGAAATCAGTGATGCCCTCGATTGGCTGCGTGGCTTGGAGCAGGCGGTGGCGGGAAGCTATACGGTAGGCGCGCCCAGTGAAAACTCCATTCGTCTGTATGCGGCCCAGGAGCTGGACTGTCTTGGTGTGGATGCGGTGGGATATTTGAATTTTCTGGAGTCGGCCGGCACGCTCAAGCCTCACCTTCGCGAAATCGTGGTGGAGCGTGCGCTCGCCACCGGGATCAAGCAATTGCCGCTGGAGCAGCTTAAGACCATCGTGCTGATGGTCTTTTGGCGCCTCGATGAAGAACCCGATGCGCTCATTCTCGATGAACTCTTCGTCGAGGCCGACGACCGCGTGGTTCACTGACTCGCACCCGCACCCGCACCCGCACCCGCAAGGACCGCTTTCCCTTACAGCCTTGTGTATATCTCAGCTGCCCCTGGAGAAATGCCTCATGCCTCGGAAATACAGTCGCGCTGCCTTGGGCGCGGCGCTTCCCCTTACCCTCCTGCTTGCCTCTTGCGGCGGGGGTGGGACCAGCACCAACTACGAGGGATCGATCCTGAGCGGCCACGTGTTGATGGGCGCGGGCCAGCCGGTGAACGGCAATGGCACGGGTAACGTGTGTCTCTACGCCGTCACAGGTGGATTGGGCAATCCTCTGAACACCACCATTTCGCCGGCGACCAGCACGGGGACCCTGTTGACGAGCAGTTGCTTTCCCACGGATGCAAACGGCAACTTTTCCGTCAATCTGACGAGTTTTTATGGCCCCGTGCTGATCCAGGTCGCAGGCGGAACCTATACCAATGTGGCGAGCGGTACGACGTCGCTGACCAACCTCACCAGCACCAACGCGAGTCTGCAAGCCTTGGTCAACATTGGCGGTGGCGGTACGGTCGACGCGGTGGTCACGCCGCTGACGACCATAGCCACGGCCATGATTACGCCCAATAGCGGCCTTACGCTAGCCAACTATGCAGCGGCATCCACCAAGGTTGCGGGCGAATTCCAGCTGGGCGGGTTGAACATCAACGCAGCCCCGGTTGCGGGTGACGCGTACGACAAGGCGCTGAAGGGCGTGCAAGAGTACCTGGTCGCTGCGCCGGCATCGACTGACGACCCGAATGCCAACAACCTGTTGACGTGGAACCTCACTGCCTCGAATGTGCAAGGCGATTACACGAGCGCTTACAACGTCATCAACAACACCGCGCTGACGTTCACGTTCTACTGACGCGACGCATTATTTTCGGTGTTGACATCCCACCGCCCTTGGCTTGCGCGGAAAGGGCGGAGATTCCTAGGGCGCTCACCTCTGCATCGAGCCGGGATGCAGCAGCTTCGGGGGTTCCTGTCGCTGGCGGCATTGCTGCACCACTCCCTTGGCAGGGGATCCGGGCGCGTCCCCCTCGTCATTGCAGGATCAATAGACAGCATCCAGCGAACCGACCGCAAGCCCCACATGGATGCCTGTGGCATCCGCACGATTCCTCCTTCCCGTGAACGGGGAGGTTTCCCGCGCCCAGTAGTGTCCGGTTAAATCTCGAACAGATTCAATTGGTTAGCGAACGAGACGAGTTCGGGTTGGGTGCG
>JABBOE010000236.1:3458-3727 GCA_019351955.1 Pseudomonadota bacterium | reverse complement strand
CTGGCTCAAGGACGACAGCCTCGACAACCTCGACGACCTGCCCCCGCCCGATGTGCTGGCGCAGGAGATCGTAGATCACCTGGAGGCGGCGCTAGCCTCGTTCCGCGATGTGGCGGCGGCGTTGCCAAAGTCATCGCCACCCTGATGAACAGCGCCCTCTTCACGCAAGCAGCGAGCTACTGCGCACACCGATGAAGTTGATCACGCGAACCAATCTGTCGTGATCAGCGCGCCAGCATCCTGATAAGGGTTGGCCCACGGGCTGGAAT
>JABBOE010000236.1:0-3448 GCA_019351955.1 Pseudomonadota bacterium | reverse complement strand
CGGTCAACGACCATCGGGAAAGAGCAGCCAACCGACCAGTCGGCGCGTTCGAACCAAAGGTCGCTGACCGGCCAAAACACGACACTCGCTACCTCAATCAGGCTGCCTGAAAGCTGCCGGTGTTTCCAGGAGCCTCTGCGCTACTCCATGCCCGCCGCGCGGCCAGCTTAAGCAGGTCACGATTTCTGCGATGATAGGCAAGCTTGGGAGAGCGTCAGGGGAGGGCTATATGTTCAGGTGGATCAAGGAGGCCATCGTTGGTTCGGCCCCTGTCGAGTTCGAGAGCGCGTTCGACTTGCCCGAGTCTGTCAATCGTCTCAAGGCTGCCAGCCGGCGCTGGGTATTTTCGTCGATGGGACGGGAGTTCGCCGCAGGGAGCGTGAGCGCGTCGCGGGTCTCACTCCAGCGTGTTATCCCGATGGTGGGCAACTCGTTCAAGCCGTTCTTCGTCGGACGGTTTGAACAGCACGATGGCAAAGTGCTCCTCACGGGGCGGTTCGCAATGCACTGGCTGGTGAAGGTGTTCATGGCGTTCTGGCTTGGGTTTTGCGCGTTGTTTACGGTGGCCGGTATTGCCGCGGCCATGCGCACGCCGAAAGCCGCCGCCATGCCGTTGATGGGTGGGCTGATGCTGTTGTTCGGACTTGGGCTGGTGCGGTTGGGCGGATGGTTCTCACGCAGGGATCCAGCATGGTTGTCTGAACTCATCAGCACGGCGTTGCATGCACCTGAAGCGGCATTACCCAATGGAACATTCCCGACGCACCCTGCTCACCTGTCGACAAGCCGGACGCCGGCATTCATCCCGGTTGTCGCCCTGCTTCTTGCGATCTCGGGCGTGATGGGCCTAGTCTCGGCAAGCACGGGTATCCAGACATACCATTCCGATCTCCGGCGCACTGTCATCACGCACTACGCGAGCGGGACGCTTCGCTACGTAGCTGCGGCATGCGGCCTAGTGATGCTCGGCCTGGCATACGGTATCTACCGCCGCAGCTTGCTCGCTTGGAGGTTGTGCTTTGGGCTTCTCGGTGGCAGCTGGCTCTATTCGTTGTTCGAGCTGCTGACGCGTGCTGACTTGGGTAACGCACGTATCCCGGCGATGGCATTTTTCATCGTGTCGATCGTGATCGTTCTTATCTGGGGGCGCTGGTGGTACGCGCAGCGCGCCCATTTCCATGACTGATCCGCACCATCGAATTGGGATACGAGAACCTTGGTATCAGCTTGGGTCACCAGCGTTGGCGTGAGTGTTCGCTACGGAATCCAACACGACGGTTTTGATTACGGGGGCTACGCGGATGAGGCGCCAATCCTTTTCACTCGTCATGGTGGCCACGGGACTGTGCCTCTTGGCTGGCGGCTGCAATGGCGGTAGCAGTAGCAGTGGACTGGGATCGGACTCTGGTATGCGACCGACCTTATTCCAGCGCGCCATGCAAGTGCGAGGTGAGATCGGAGGCGGCGATTTTGCAGACGCGGCTAGCGGAATCGCCGCAGTGGCGCAAAGGGGACAGACCGAGCCGCAGTCCAAACCAACGTCCGCATGTTTCATGTGTTGGGTAGCCGCCCCCGGGGCACCGGGAATGCAAGCTCAGCTGGAGCGATGGGTACACGCCAAACCGAAGGCTTCGTACGCGTGGTTGATCCTGGCCCTGCACGAGCAGGCGATGGGATGGTGGATACTTGGGGACGATGGCAGTGACCCCATGAGGCAGGCCAAAGCGAGCAAGTTCATCGAGGCGGCCGGCCGGGATGCAGAAATGGCGGTCCGAATGGGACCTGATGATGATTTTGCATGGGAGCTCTATTTGCGGATTGAAGGTGATCTTCAAAACGCGAACGCAGAGGCCGTCGTTTTCCAAAAGGCGGTTGCATTGCACCCGCGCGACTATGCTCTCTACGCCATCCGCCTCAAGCAGCTACGGCCTACCGACGCGATGGCGGGGTTGCTGGACGCAAACCTTCCCATGATTCAGTTCGTCGCCAAGTATGCCAATGGCAAAGCCGACGTGCCGCTTCAGATGTTGTACCTGCCTTTGTACACGTATTTGGTCCAAGGCGCTGCGCGTGGATGCGCATTGGGCAACCAGGGAGTGAAGGCATGCATGCAGGCGGCGCTAAATGCACCTGACGTCATTGCAGCGCGCCAGCAAGCCTACTCCGACGTGGATCGCTACATTCGTCACGGCACGCCCGGCGCGCTGGAGGCGGCCAACCAACCCTTGCGCAACCTCCTGTTCGAGCGCTTGGCCGAAGTGCCGGCGCTGACCATGCTTCATGCCATCGCCCAGGCAACCGGTAGCGACGTGCAGCAGCTTTCCAGTGATACCCACGGTAGCTACGTCGTGGACCGCGATGCTGGGCTGTACTGGCACTGGCGCGGGCAGGATCGGCAAGCACTGCCACTTTACCTGCGAGCCGAACACGATCTCGCCAACACGCATTTCGCGACACCAGATGCGGCAAATTGGGCGCGCGCACGAATCGACGATGACATTGCGGCGATTTATTTCGACAGCAACGACTGGGGTAACGGCGTCAGGTATGGCGAAGCCGCTGCGCGACTGATGGGTGGGTACGGCGCAATACCAACCTATGATCGTGTGACCTGCAACGGGTTGTTCAGGCTGCATCAGTACCCTGGCGCCCTGAAGACATGCGCGGCCACTTGGGCTGCCAGCGGCGACTGGCAGGCACGCTTTTTCCTTGCGCATGCCAAGGAAGCGACCGGGGATCCGCACGGTGCGGCAGAGGCCTATACAGCCGTCGCCGACGGCCCAGCAGATATGAGATTTCGTACCTACTCCGCGGTCGAGGTGTCGCTTCTTCAAGACAATCAGCACCACTTCGGGCAGGCGCTGCAGACGCTGGACCGTTGGCGCAATTTGTTCACCCCCGCGCTCACCAGCATTTACAACATTGCTTCTTACTACAACGACCGCTGCTATGCCGAGATGTACCTTGGGAAATTGCAGGCAGCGTTATCCGACTGCAAGACTTCCATCGGCTATCAGCCGCTACCGGATGCCGTGGACAAGGAAGCGAAGATCGAAAAGATGATTGCGGGGATCCGTTCGCCGTAAGCGAGGCGACAACGCCGGTTCCGGCTTCGTATTCGCGTTGATCGGGATCTTGCGTCACATTTCGGCCGGTCAGCGCCCTCCAACCAAAGGTCGCTGAGCGGCCAACAACGGCTGGTCGGCTACATCGGATGCATGCGGCAACGCGGCCATTCAAAATCGATGAGCATCGCCGAATGGCCCATTTCACAGTTGAATCAGCCCGTGCTGTTCTCGGTGGAAATCAGCAACCCCTGCTTCGCGAGAGAGACGATGAATTTCACGATGAGCGGATAGCTTCCACTGGTGCAATCCGCGCGGCGCGCAATGCGGGTGCAAGGGCGGCTCCCTGGCTTAGCAGCAACAGCATCACCACCCCGATCAGG
>JABBOE010000235.1 GCA_019351955.1 Pseudomonadota bacterium | reverse complement strand
TGTTGACCGCCGCACAGGCGGCTGAGAAGGTGCTGCGGATGTTCGCACGGTTCGACCTTTGGTTGACCGCCGCACAGGCGGCTGAGAAGTCCGCGCCAAGAAACTCCCGGATCGCCGGGATGTTGACCGCCGCACAGGCGGCTGAGAAGAGGACGTTGACCGCTACCTTCAATCATGTCGAGTTGACAGCCGCACAGGCGGCTGAGAAGATAGCCGAGCGCCTTCAGTGGCGTCATGACAGGTTGACCGCCGCACAGGCGGCTGAGTGGTGCCACTAAGCATTAGTTGGGGGTTGGCTGGTGGGGGAACCTGACGCTCAGCAGCCGGATACTGCCAACGTCAGCAACGGGCCGAATTGCGGCCAGTGACAGCACCTGAGCCGGAGCGGATCTTCGCAGGCATGCACAGCCGTAGCCGTCCACAAAGCGATCGGCCTAAGGAATGACACACCCCCCACGCCCTGCCGGGCGGGAGGAAAGTACATCAGTTCACGCCGGGTCCTTTGTCCGGTGCCCGGGCGCGCTGCGCTTGCCGGGCCTGCTCCTGTTCCCGGTGTTGCCGCACCCCCGGGTCGCTCCACGCTTTTTCAGCCGTTCTCCTGGCGTAGTCCGCAAGATGTCCCACCTTGCGGGTTTCCACATTCGGCGAACTCTCCCGGATGCCCGTCGCGATGTCCTGCAGCGTGAATCGACCTGACTTCGCCATGTCGGTGGCAATCATCCAGTCCACGCGCGAGAGGTCGGCGTCGTTGCCGTATTTGGACAGGAGGCGTTGTGCCTGGCGCTGGTACTCCTGAATGGGGTCCTCTCCAGCCCCCGGACTGGCCGCCTGGAGCGCGTCCAGGCGCTTGCGGCGTTCCTGCTCCGCTGCCTCCTTGTCCAGGCTCTGTGCAATCTGTTCCAGATACGCAGGTGCGGCGCGAGCGATCGTGCCGGGGCAGGCATGCGCCAGCACATACGGCTGCCTACCCGCTTGAGTGGTGTGTCTGGGCTTCTGGTTGGTGAACCCCGCCAACCGCCCGAAGTGCTTGCCGTCCGCACTGTTCAGATCCCCGTCGTAGTGCTCGGCTAACCCCCGCGCCGCACGCGTGCGCACCTCTGGGGACAGTGGCGCATCCGACACCACCTTTACCCATGCCTGGAAGTTGCCCGGACTCGTCTCGATAACCGCGGCAGGCGCATACCCCTCCCGCTGCATCCGCTCCAGCGCATCCGGTTTGAGATCATCGACCAGCACCAGACCATGATCGCCCGAGGGACGGAGGTAGATGTCGTTCCCCTGGGCGTTCATCCTTTTGAGCCAAGGGACCGACCGCTCCAACTCGGCACGGCTCCACGTGCGGTGCATCATCAACCCGGTTTGCGCATCCCGGATGCCGACCAAGAGACGTTCCACCCCAAGTGCCGTCATTTGCTTCTGGACGGCTTCAAGGCTGCGATCGCGGGCGCGAGATCTTGGGCGAGCGCCCGCGCGTCCAGGTTCAACGTGTTCTGGATCTTCGGTGGCGCCACCCAGAGCCAGAATCCGCTCACGAGGACCGCTGTCAACAACCCCGTCGCCATGGCCAGGGCGTAATGCCTCCACCGCAACCCCTGCGTCGATTGCTTCATCTGATCCGCTGCCTTGCGCGCCGCTGCCGTGATCTCCCGGAACGTGCGCACCTCGTCCTGCAACTGGCTGGCGAACATCTCCGCTTGTTCGCGGCTCCGGCGATCGATCAGTTCCAAGGTCTGCCGCGTCTCGTCGCTCAATGCCGCCATCGCCTGCGCCAAGGGCTCCAGCGCCGTGGCCAAATCCTCCACGCTCTGATGCTTCGATTGGCGCACCGTCTCGATCTGGTGCGCCAAATGCGCGAGTCGCTTCTCGTTCGATGCAGCGGCGGACTGCCGCAAGGTCTCGGTTTTGTTCATAAGAGATGCCTCGTTGTTGAATGCCTGCGGCGGCATAGCCACGCCCCAGGTCACTGCCTTTCATCAGCACGCCCTCAAGCCGGTAGGACAGCCCGGAGAGTTTGGCGCCGCCCAGTTGCACCACCGGCACCACCTCCACCCCCGCAGCATCCAGCCGTTCAAGGTAGGTGGTGAGGCTGTCGCAGCCCTCGGCCGCGGCATCACACAACTGCTGCAAGCGCTGACGACTTGACGGCTGGCCTGTGCGCAGCGCGCCTTCAATCTCCCCCTTCTTGGCCGCCTTGCGCAGCGACGCGCGGCTCGGGGCGACGGCCTGCAGAGCGAACTCTCGCTCGATCTCCCGCATGAGCGTCTCCTGCCGGCGGTAGTCCCGCCCGTCACTCACCACCTTGCCAGACAGCGTGATGCGATTGACGAGGAGGTGGATGTGTTCGTGCTCGGTGTCCGTGTGCCGCGTGACGATGAACTGGTTGTGCGTCAGCCCCATTCCCTGCAGATAGCGCCGTGCGATCTTCTGCCACTGCGCATCGGTCAACTTCTCGCCCAAGGCGGCTGACAGCGAGACATGCAAAACCGCTTTGCCGAGGTTGGGACGCAGCCGGCGCACCGCCCCGAACTCGGCGGCGAGCTCGCGCGGATTCCGCCCGGCCATGTTGGAAGCCAGGATCCGGCCTTGTTCTTTTCCCAGGTCATACCTCAGCGCCCCGCGGAAGCCCCGACCCTTGTTGGATTTCGCAATCATGGCTGACCTCCTGCACCGACCAGCGCCAGGCGCAACTGGCGCACCTCGAACGCCAACTGGCGGAGCAGATCGGCATCGACATGCACGCTCTCGCCGCGGTTCGCATGCCAAGCGAGTTGATTGAGGTTGGCCGACAGCCGGGCCAGTTCGGCATACGCCGCGCGGTTGATTGCCGGTACGGGTGGAGAGGGCAGGCGGCGGGACAGCGCGGCCTGCCGCAGCCACTGCGCCGGAGTCACGCCCATGTGCGCGCCTTTGTCCTTCAGCGCGGCGTACTCGGACGGCGACACGCGCACGCCGATGGTGCTGGCGCGCACGGCAGAGGGGTCGCCCTTGGGGCGGCCGCCTTTGCGCCGACGCGGCGGAGGTGGAGGGGTCTCGAGCATCATGGGCGACCCTCCCATGCATGCACGCAGCGGGCGGCAAGAGCGCAGCGAAGGCCGCCTCGGGGTGTCGGGGCGCAGCCCTGACCAAGACGTTCGAGCGAAGCGAAAACATGGCTTGCTGCTAACCGTCTGGGCGCACGCACCCCGTAGGACGACAGCGCTCCAATCTGGGCAGGGGGATGCTTCGGCGTGGACTGTCGAAGGAAGCAATCCATGCAATCCGTCGCCCACCACACTTGGGCGGGAGGGTTCCACCGCGACATCGACCTGCGGCAGACGATGTCCGCTCCCCGCCTGCACCCCGGCGCATCACAGGTCCCTCGAACACGCCCCTTGCCCCGCGTGCCTCCTTGCACGGAAGGAATGCTCCGCGGGGCCTTTGTCGGTTCTTTCCCTTGCAGACCGGCAAGGGGTGTGTCGGGGGTGGGGTGGGTTGTCGGAGGGGGCGCAAGAAAGAATGGGCCTTTGATTTGGCCCGTTTTCATGCGCCGTGAAAAGAATGGGCCAATGATGGGGCCCGTTTTCATGCGCCATGAAAAGAATGGGCCATTGATTGGGCCCGTTTTCATGCCCGGAGAAAGAATGGGCCATTGATTTGGCCTGTTCATTTTGGCGCGCGAAGAATGGACCAAAGCATTGGCCCATTCTTTTGTTTCAAGGAGAGTGCGCATGTCACAGCCCTCCGGGTCGCTTGAACCTGCTGCGCGGACTGGCGGTCACAATCC
>JABBOE010000234.1 GCA_019351955.1 Pseudomonadota bacterium | reverse complement strand
GCCCACCTCCGCTTTGGCAGGTTGGCGATGGTCTACCTCGAGCAGGTAGGGGTTGGCGCAATGACGGCTGCATCATGGACGCTTCGTGCTGCCATCGATGCAGGAGTCATTGTGCTCGCTCAACCGGGCGCAGCTTTCCTGCGTGTGCGCGGGCGTGGATTGGCAGCGTTTGTCATGTGACATTCGTCCACTGGGCAAACGGGTCTGGACGGCAATAATGGCAGCATGGATGAAGCCGCCCTCAACGCCATCACCGACACCGACGCGCTGCGCGCCCTGGTGCGCGAGCAGATGGCGAGGATTGCCCCGCAGCAAGAGGTCATCGTCCAGCGCGAGTTGACCATCGCCCGCCGCGATCACGAGATCGCCTGCAAGACCGCCAAGATCGACAAGCTCACCCACGAGCTGGCGCGCCTGCGGCGGGTGCAGTTCTCGGCCCGGTCCGAGCGCATGAACCCCGTGCAGCGCGAGCTGTTCGACGAGGCCATGGCGGCGGACATCGCCGCCGTGGAAGCGGAGCTGGAGGCGCTGCAGGACTGCGCGTCCGCACCGTCGGCCAGGCCGCCACGCGCCAAGCCGGTGAGCCGTCCGCTGTCGCCGGAGCTGCCGCGCGAGATCACCGTTCACACGCCCGAGCAGTGCGACTGCGCCACCTGCGGTACCGCGCTGACCCGGAACGGCACCCACGCCAGC
The DNA here is from genome assembly GCA_019351955.1 of Pseudomonadota bacterium. Classification (GTDB taxonomy): domain Bacteria; phylum Pseudomonadota; class Gammaproteobacteria; order Burkholderiales; family Burkholderiaceae_C; genus Thiomonas_A. The sequence continues at coordinate 3,075 of JABBOE010000234.1, read as the reverse complement.
GAGAAGCTGGCCGTGAAGCCGCCGGTGTTCTTCGTGCGCCGCGACGAATACCCGCAGCGGGCCTGCCCTCAGTGCAAGACCACCGTGGCCGAGCCGGTCGCCCCGGCCCTCATCGACGGTGGTCAGACCGCCCCGGGGCTGCTGGCCCAGGCCGTCATCCAGAAGTACGCCGACCACCTGCCGCTGTATCGCCAGGAAGCCATCTTCGCCCGCCACGGCATCACGCTCTCGCGCAGCACCCTGGCCGAATGGCTGGGGCATGTCGGCCGGCGCCTGCAGCCGCTGGTCGACGCGCTGCGCGCCAAGCTGCTCACCGTCGAGGTACTGCACGCCGACGAACCCCTGGTCGCCCAGCTCGATCCGGGCGCAGGCAAAACCAAGCGGGCTTACCTGTTTGCCTACGCTGGCCATGGAGGGCCGAGTGGTGCGAGCGCAGGAGGCGCAGGCGCGGCCCGACGTCCTGATCCACCGCCGATCGTCATCTTCGACTATTGCCCCACGCGGGCAGGCCGGCATGCAGCCGACTTCCTCGGCCCGTGGCAAGGCGCGCTGATGGTCGACGACCACGGTGGCTACGAAGCGCTGTTTGCCCACGGCATCACCGAACTCGGTTGCTGGGCGCATGCGCGGCGGAAGTTCTTCGATGCCCACCAGGCCGGCTACGAAGGCGCCGGCAGACGCGCCGCCGCCATCATGAGCCTCTTCGTCACCGCCAAGGTCAACGGCATCGATCCCCATGCCCGGCTCTCCGATGTGCTCACCAGGCTGCCCACGACCAAGGATCGGGACATTGAGTGCCTCTTGCCGCTCGCATAGACCAGGGTGGCGTTCAAGATGAGGCGGCCCGACGCTTGCATTGAATCTGGTAGCGCTTGTCTTGGCGCAGGCATGTGCAGTCCACGTGCAGTTCCCGTTGCGGGTGAAGTTGCGCAGGTGTTGCACCCCAGAATTGAATCCGCCGAACAACATACGAGAGGGCACATCGCTTGATGCCAAAGCAGATTCAACTTAGATCATGGGTTAAGGGACGGTACGGCTTCATCACTAAGCGGGTCAGCGTCTATGGGGTTCCGAGTCTTGTCGTCATTGCGGGATGGCTGCTCATCGCCATTACCTGGTCCACTTCGATGCACCTGGCGAGCGAGATGGTGGGTAGTGCCTCTCACTCCTGGTTGCAGGATTTTGCGTATTTGCTGGAAGGGATTGTTCCCTGGGTACTGGCGACACCACTCATCCTGTGGCTTGGCGATCGATATTCAATTTCAAGGCCACACCTGGTAAGAAACCTCGTGCTGCAGCTGCTTGCGGCCGTTTTTCTCATTGCGTTGCTTGAGACAGCAGGACTGTTACTGAATCATATCGATTATTTTATCCAAAAAGTGAAAATTCCTCCGCATTTTTTCAATCTTCTTGCGATAAATTCATTATTTGCGATTCCCACGTATGGAGCAGTCATTGGAATTGGTCACGCGATCGCGTGGTTTCGAAGATACCGAATTCAAGAACGGCGACTCGCGCAGATTCAACTCACAGCGCTCAGAACGCAGCTCAATCCGCACTTTCTTTTCAATACCTTGAATGCAGTGACCGCGGCCGGTTATCGGGATCCGGCACTCTCCGATCGAATTCTGACACGACTTGCAGAATTGCTGCGCGCCAGCCTCGCCTGCGATCAACAGATGGTTCCATTAAGTGAAGAAATCGCCTTTCTGAAGGCCTATATTGAAATCCACCAATTGCTGGTGACGTATCGTTTGGGATTTGAAGTGCATGTGCAGCCCGGTATCTGGCACGCGGATGTACCACCGATGCTGCTTCAGCCACTGGTGGAGAATGCGATCATTCATGGTGCCGTTGCGAGCGGTGGCTGCGGCGCGACCGTCAAGCTTGTTGCTCAAAGGAGCCAAGACAGGCTCCGCGTGACTATTGAAAATGAGGTCCGGCCTGAGGCGTGTACACCGCCAATCGGCGAAAATCGTTTGCCGCGCGGTAATGGCTTGCGCATTACCCGTGATCGTCTTCAGGTGCTCTATGGGAACGCGCATTCGTTCACGCTTTATTGCATAAACGGTCATCGCGCTGTGGCAAATATCGAGATTCCATTTCGGGAAGCGGCAGGGCTGTCGTGACAGAAAATTGCATGCGTGTAATGATAATAGACGATATTGCATTGGCCAGGGAGCGCATGCGCGTCTACCTTGAGCCGTATTCCGATGTGCGCATCGTCGGCGAGTGCGATTCTGGTCAGCAGGCATCATGCGAGTTGGTTCGTTTGCGGCCGGATCTCGTATTTCTAGATGTTCAATTGCCGGATATGAGTGGCTTTGACGTGCTGGCGACACTGCCACCAGGGCAGCGGCCGCTCGTTATCTTTCTTACGGCTCATGAAGAATATGCGGTCAAAGCATTTGAAGTAAGCGCGGTTGACTACCTTGTCAAGCCTGTGGATCGGGCTCGTTTTGCACAATCGGTGAACCGGGCGCGATCGGTGCTGAATCGCACGATGGAGGGGACGGTACTGCTACCGAATTCGTCACCCGGCTATTTGTCTCGACTGGCGATACGTGATTCCGGGCAGACCGAGCTTGTTCCCGTTGTTGAAATCGACTACATAGATGTCGCCGGGCACTATCTGTGTATTCATGTCAATTCGAAGGTTCATTTGATGAGAGGCTCACTCCGCGATCTGGAGAAGCTGCTTGATCCCGCCGATTTTCTTCGAACGCACCGCTCTCAAATCGTCCGCCTTGATCGAATCCGCTACCTCCGTCCCCGCCACAATGGTGATTACGGAGTTGAGCTCCACGACGGCACGGTGATCACCCTCAGCCGCAGCTACAGTCCGGCGGTGCTCGAGCGACTGGCGTCACCTGCGCAGGGAGTCTGAGTAGCGCCTGTTGTGCTCTCCGCGCCGAATAGTCGTTGAGTTGACAGCACTTTCACTACGGTTCAAGCCAGCAGGTGCAGGGTTCGCCGGATGGAGATTGTGGCGCTTGGCGCAGTGAGTGCCATCCTGGACGCCCGAGTTCGACAGTTCGCACTTGAATTCCGCTCATTTCGACTCTGGAATCACGG
>JABBOE010000049.1 GCA_019351955.1 Pseudomonadota bacterium | reverse complement strand
CCCTCATCGCCCTCATCGCAATTGACCCCGAAAATCGTCGATGACTGGGCGTCCTTTACCTCCACCGACACCGCATTTGGCTTGGCCGTAGCGCCGCTGGCCACGGGTTTCGCGCTTCCCGGCGCTGGCATAGGCCTGCTCACCGAGACCGAGCTGTTTGCCCTTTCACCGAGCCAGCGAAAGCACCGCAAACAGGAGCGGGCCAGTGCCGTGGAAAATCTGGTCAGGGATCTGTCCGAACTCAAACCCGGCGACCCTGTTGTCCACCAGCAGCATGGTATCGGCCGCTACCAGGGACTGGTCTCCCTGGACTTGGGTGACGGCCCGGCCGAGTTTTTGCATCTGCGCTATGCGCAGGATGCTTCGTTGTACGTGCCAGTGGCCCAGCTGCACCTGATCGCTCGTTATAGCGGCGTGGATCCCGACAATGCCCCGCTGCATACGCTCGGCTCAGGGCAGTGGGACAAGGCGCGCCGCAAGGCTGCCGAGCAAATCCGGGACACGGCAGCTGAACTGCTCAACATCTATGCTCGTCGGGCTGCGCGCCCCGGACACGGATTCCACTTTTCGGCCCAGGATTATGAGGCCTTCGCCGCTGGCTTCGGTTTTGAGGAAACGCCCGATCAGCGTGCGGCCATCCACGCCGTGGTTCAGGACATGATTGCGCCCAAACCCATGGACCGCTTGGTGTGTGGCGATGTGGGCTTTGGCAAAACGGAGGTCGCGTTGCGTGCCGCCTTCATCGCGGTGATGGGCGGCAAGCAGGTGGCCGTGCTTGCCCCAACGACACTGCTGGCCGAGCAACACGTGGAAACATTCCGTAATCGCTTTGCCGATTGGCCCGTGAAAATCGCGGAGCTCTCGCGCTTTCGCTCAGCTAAGGAGGTCAAGGCATCACTGGAGGGCCTGGCGGTAGGAACGGTGGATATCGTGATCGGCACCCACAAGCTGCTGTCAGCCGATGTCAAATTCCATCGTCTGGGACTGGTCGTCGTCGATGAGGAACACCGCTTCGGGGTACGCCATAAGGAGGCGCTGAAGGCGCTACGCGCCGAGGTGGACATGCTCACGCTCACCGCAACGCCAATTCCACGCACCTTGGGCATGGCGATGGAAGGGCTGCGCGACCTGTCTGTGATCGCCACAGCGCCGCAGAAACGCTTAGCCATCAAGACTTTCGTGCGCAATGAAAGCCGCGCCGTAATCCGCGAAGCCATCCTGCGCGAGATCAAGCGCGGCGGGCAGGTGTATTTTCTGCATAACGAAGTGGAGAGCATCTTGCGCCGGCGCGAGATGCTGGCCGAACTCGTACCCGAGGCACGCATCGAAATCGCCCACGGTCAGATGCACGAACGCGAGCTCGAACGCGTGATGCGCGACTTCCACGCCCAACGATTCAACCTTTTGCTTTGTTCGACCATCATCGAAACAGGCATTGATGTGCCTACGGCCAACACCATCGTGATGAGCAGGGCCGACAAGTTCGGCCTCGCCCAATTGCACCAACTGCGCGGGCGCGTGGGCCGCTCGCACCACCAAGCCTATGCGTACCTCCTGGTACCCGACGTGCAGTCGCTGTCCAAAGCGGCACAACAGCGGCTTGACGCGATCACGCAGATGGAGGAACTGGGCTCAGGTTTTTACCTCGCCATGCATGACTTGGAAATTCGCGGGGCCGGCGAGGCGCTGGGCGAAGCTCAGTCCGGAAACGTGCAGGACATTGGCTACCAGATGTACGTGGACATGCTTAGCGCTGCCGTCAAGGCACTCAAGGCCGGGCGCGAGCCAGACTTGCTGCACCCCCTTGGCGTGACCACCGAGATCAATCTCCATGAGCCCGCTTTGCTACCCGCGGACTATTGTCCTGACGTCCATGCCCGCCTCAACCTGTACAAACGGCTGGCAAGCGCGGGCAGCGACGCCCAATTGCAGGAGGTAGCTGAGGAGGTCATCGACCGGTTCGGCCGCATGCCCGCTGCGGCGCTCAACTTGTTGGAGACACACCGACTGCGCCTCCTGGCCGCGCGTTACGGCGTGCAAAAGGTGGACGCCGCTGAGACGCAGACGCTGCTCCAGTTCCGCCCGAATCCGCCCGTGGACGGTGCGCGCATCATCTGGCTTGTGCAAAATCACCGACACGTGCGCTTAGCTGGCAACGATAGGCTGCGCATTGAGCGCGATGCGAAGGACGGCGCCGCCCGAGCCCGGTTGGTACGCGAAACCCTGGGATTGCTCGGCGCGCCTCGCGGCGAGGCTCTGGCGCTCTGAATCACGCTCCGTCCGATTTTGGTTTGGGCCACGCATCGTCTAGCACCCCCGATCCCACCTTTCACTCTCGACCTTTGATCATGCACCACCTTGTCCTGCAAGTTGCCGCCCCCGCCACCCTAAATGCTGACCTCGTCGGCAGGATCGCCGAACACGTTCAGCCCCGCGGATTGGAAAAGCTGCCAAGCGCGCACGGTGACTGGGGGCTGCGGGCCGTGCGTCTGCGGTCGATCGCCGTCGACCCACACGTGGTGCGCGCCCTTATGCCCCGGGTTGCACTCGAGCACACCTTGGATTGGGCCATCGTTCCTGGTTCGATGCGGCTGGCCGATTTCAAACTGCTGGCACTGGACATGGATTCCACCCTGGTGGCAATGGAGACCATCGACGAACTGGGAGCCGCCGACGGCAAGAAAGCGCAGATTGCGGAAATCACTGAGGCCGCCATGCGCGGCGAAATTACCGATTACGCCGAAAGTCTGCGCCGCCGCCTAGCCCTCTTGGCGGGGACTCCTGAAAGCGTGCTGCAATCCGTGTACGCCCGTATGCGACTGAACCCCGGCGCAGAGGCGCTAATTGACGAAGCCAAGCGAGCTGGTCTGAAAGTGTTACTGGCCACCGGCGGTTTTACTTGGTTCACCGAAAGGCTGAAAGACAGGCTTGGGCTGGATTTCGTGGCGGCTAACACCCTTGAGATCCTCAGTGGCAAACTCTCGGGCCATCTGTTAGGTCCCGTTGTTGACGCCCAAGGCAAACGCCGCGCTCTGCTCGACGCGTGCGCCAGTATCGGTTGCCTTCCAACACAAGCCATCGCCATTGGCGATGGAGCCAATGATCTCGCCATGATGAATGCGGCAGGCTTGAGCGTGGCCTACCACGCCAAACCGGCTGTGCAGGATGCAGCAGCCGTGGCCCTGACATACTGCGGGCTCGATGGAGTTCTGCCTCTGTTCGAGGCATGATCGCCCTTACGTGCCTGTGTGTCTCGTAAGACGTTCGTCTAACTCGCCAATTGCGGCCGACAACCCGTTGCCCGTTTCAGTAATGTGCTGGGCCTGTGTCTGCTCCAGACTATCCATGTGTGCCGTGAGTTCTGCCTTGTATGCTTCGAGCAGCCCTGCCGAGCGGTTGAAACCAGCTTCCAGGCTCTGCTGCAGCTGTGTGATTCGGGAACTCTCAGCCTTCTCGGCCAGCTCGCGCTGGACCTGCAATTCCTTCATCTGCTTGCGGCTCTCCAGCAAAGCAGCGGTCTGGACGTAAAGGGCGAAGGCGAAAAAAACGAGCCCGACGGCCGCACTAAACGCCAGCATGATCAAGCCCAACGGCGCTTGCACGGTGCCGAAGCCCAGCGAAAGCGTCGTTGTCGCCGTGAACGCCGCCCAGTTGAGCGCGGCGAAGGCCGCCACCAGGACAAACAGCACAATGAACACGATGGAGCGTAATCCCATGACGTTTCCCTTTTCGATATTGAGCAGCGGCACCGCGCCGTTAGCGGAGACACGCGCGTATGGCCTGCGCGATATCTGCGATTAAATCGTCCGGATCCTCCAAGCCGATGTTCAGACGCACCAAGGGGCTCCCGTGAGCCCATGCGTCACCGCGCATGGCTCCCATATCGTAAGGCACCACCAGGCTGAGCGGGCCGCCCCAGGAATAGCCGATTTTGAACAACCGCAGCGCGTCAACGAAGGCGTCAATCTGCGCCGCATTCACCCAAGGCTTGAACGTGAAGCTAAACAGGCCGGCCGCAGCGCTGCAGTCGCGCACCCAGTTGGCATGTCCAGGACTGCCTGGCAAGCCGGGGTGGAGTACGGTGTGAACCTCGGGGAGCGTCTGCAGCCAGGTAGCTATGCGTCGCGCAGACGCATCATGCGCGCCATAACGCAGAGCCAGGCTATGTAAGCCACGCAATACGAGGCTTGCGTCGTCTCCGCCCACGCCCAGACCAAGGCGCATATGGGCATAAAGGAGCCTTTCGTGCAATGCGTCGTCTCGGGTCATCGCGGAGCCCATCAGCACATCGGCACCACCAGACTGATATTTCGTGAGCGCTTGCATGGAGATGTCAACGCCAAGATCAAACGGCTTGAGCGCAATTCCCGCAGCCCAGGTATTGTCGAGGGCGGTGATGACGCCGTGATCACGTGCAAGCCTTATCAACGCACGGAGGTCGGGCATCTCCATTGTGACTGAACCGGGCGCTTCCAGCCACATCAGGCGCGTGTGCTGCGTGATGGCTGCGCGCGTGGCCGCCACGTCGAGGGGGTCGTAAATTTGTACCGTGATTCCCCACCCGGTGAGGAGCTGCTCAGCCAGTTCACGGCTTGGCCCATAGACGTTGGATGGCAACATGACCGCCTCACCTTGCGCGACAAGTGCCAGATCGACCAGAGCGATGGCCGATAAACCCGATGGGCAAAGCATGCAATGCCGTGCACCTTCGATCTCGGCCAATCGAGCCTCCAAAGTGAACGTCGTCGGGGTACCGTGGAGACCGTAGGTGTACCCGTTCTTATGGCGCCAGTCGCGCGAGCGCATGGCTGCGACGCATGGAAAAATGACGGTCGATGCACGGTGAGTGGCAGGCTGCACGGCATCGAATCCTGCAGGTGGCTCATAGGACGGATGCTGCAAACTCGTGGCCACAGCACGCGTGCGTCCGAGCGTCTGGGGCTTTGTGTCGGGGTTCTGGTCTAATTGGGAACTGTGTTCGTTACTGGACATGGGTGAAGGTCCTCCATCGCTACGCTCTTTCGAGCCTCGGTTCAATATCCAAGCATAGAACCTGCGCGAGATCCGCAAATGCCCATGCCCTCTGCATTGGACCCAGCCCCCGCAACCGCGCGCCGCCCACCCCTGATCGCCGATACCGGAGCCGATACCGGAGCCGGTGCCTGCGCGCCATCGGCACGCCCTTCCCCTGGAATGCCTGGCATGCGTGCCTTGGCGTGCGTCTGGTTGTCCGGCGCCCCTGGCCCTCTTACCTCCTGAGTGCTCCATGATGACGGAAGTCTTGATTCTTCTCGCCTTGATCGTGCTCAATGGCCTGTTCGCCATGTCGGAAATTGCATTGGTCACGGCCCGCAGAGCCCGATTGACCGCCATGGCAGAGTCGGGCAGCGTCCCCGCCAGGGCCGCCCTCCAACTTACCGAACAGCCGACGCGGCTTCTGTCCACTGTACAGATTGGCATCACTTCCATCGGGGTGCTCAACGGCATCATCGGCGAGGCGGCGTTTTCGGCCCCTTTAAGCAATTGGTTTCAGGGCTTCGGCATGCTGCCGCAGTTCGCCAACGTTGCAGGCACGGCACTCGTCGTCATCGTCATCACGTACCTGTCGATCGTCATAGGCGAACTCGTCCCGAAGCGCCTTGGGCAGTTGGCGCCGGAGAAGATCGCACTGGTGATGTCCCAGCCGATGCTAATCCTGGCGCGCAGCGTGTCGGTGTTCGTCCGGTTGCTCTCCGTATCCACCGATTTGTTGCTGCGACTCATGCGCGTGCGCACGGATGCACCGACGCACGTCACCGAAGAGGAGATTAACGTTGTCCTCGAGGAAGGTTCAGACGCAGGCGTGATCGAGGTTCAGGAACATGAAATGGTGCGCAATGTATTCCGCCTGGACGACCGACAGATTGCCTCGTTGATGACGCCGCGCAATGAAATTGAGTTTCTCGATGTTGAGGATCCATTGACCGACAATCTCAACAAGATCGCGCAGTCGCCCCACTCCCGCTTTCCCCTTGTCCGCGGTGATTTGGACGATGTAATCGGCTTGGTCTCAGCCAAGGAGCTTCTCGGTCGATTCATACGCCGCGAAGGAATCGAGGATCTGAGCAAGGCATCCAGTCATGCCATTTTCGTACCCGAGAGTCTCACGGGGCTCGAACTGCTCCAGACCTTCAAGCAAAGCCCGGATCACACGGCACTGGTTCTGGGCGAGTATGGACAGACTCTGGGCATCGTCACCGTGCAGGACATTCTGGAAGCCATCGCGGGCGAGTTCAAGAGTCACCCATCGGAAGAGCCTTGGGCCATCCAGCGCGAAGATGGATCTTGGCTTCTTGATGGCCTGATTCCCGTGGGCGATCTCAAGGACAAGTTAGGCCTCAAATCCGTGCCGGAGGAAGAGAAGGCACGCTACAACACCCTGGCCGGCATGCTCATGCTTCTTCTGGCCCGCCTACCACATACGAGCGACTATATCGATTGGGGCGGCTGGCGCTTCGAGATCATGGACATGGATGGCAAGCGCATCGACAAGGTCCTGGTGTCGCGCCAGACACTCGCGCCAGCCCATGAGGCACTCCCGCTGGATGGGAATTGACATCCGCAATGAGACAAGACACACGGCTGCTCAGCTGGCCGCCGGCTGTGTACCCCGCAGGCGTGCCCGCAGTTCGCCCACGATGCCGCGCCGAAACAGCAGCACACACAGCACGAAGATCGCGCCGATCACCATGCTCACTGCGTCATTGAGTTGGCTGAACCATTGGATGCCAGTGACGTGAACTAAGAACCGCGCGATAGTTCCCATCTTCTCCTCAAGTACTGTAACAATCACGGCGCCAAGGATGGGGCCAAGGTCTGTACCCAGACCGCCCAATAGGGTCATGAGGATCACAAGACCCGATGTTCCCCAATGCACATCGGTGAGAGTCTCAAAGCCCATGACCACCGCCTTCAATGCCCCGGCCAACCCCGCGAATCCAGCCGATAGCAGGAACACGCCAAGCTTGTAGCGATTGACGCGGTAACCCAGTGAAATTGCGCGCGGCTCGTTTTCGCGCACAGCCTGCAAGATCTGCCCGAACGGCGAACTCACCACGCGCCGCATGAACCACCAGCTCCCCACAAACACCACCAAGACCAAGTAGTACATCACACGGTCGGACTGCAACGACAGCCCGAACATGCTGCCACGCGGTATACCCTGCAGACCGTCCTCCCCCCCCGTGAAATTCGCCTGCAGACAATAAAAATAGACGATTTGCGCGAGCGCCAGCGTGATCATGGAAAAATAGATGCCCTGTCTGCGCACGGCAAGCAATCCCATCACCAGACCGATGGCCAGTGCGGCCAGCACCCCAATGAGTACTCCCACTGGGGTTGGCCAACCCCAAGTGGTGAGCGCCAGACCGGTGAGGTAACCCGCCCCACCGAACAGGGCGGCATGACCGAAGGAAATGAGCCCCGCGTAACCAGCCAGCAGGTTGAAGGCGCATGCGAACAATGCAAAGCACATCATCCGCATGCCCAGCACCGGATACAGGCCGAGCCAAGGTGCAGCCACAGCCAGAACAAGCGCGACCCAAGCCACAACGACGGGAATACGAGTACGCCAGAGCATGCTCATCTATCCCTGCCGAACAGGCCTGCGGGCCGCGCGGTAAGCACCAACGCCATGAGGATAAACACGACCGTGGTGGAAATGGGTGCATAAAGAACCTTCGCAAGGCCCTCAATTAGGCCCAGCGCCAAGCCCGAGACGATCGCCCCGAGTACCGAGCCCATACCGCCAATGACCACGATGGCGAAGACCACGATGATCAGATTGGACCCCATCAGCGGTGATACCTGGATGACCGGAGCGGCCAACACGCCAGCCAATCCGGCAAGCGCTGAGCCGAACGCAAACGTGGACGTGACCAGTAGCGGGAAATTGATGCCGAAGGCTTGAACCAAGGCGGAATTCTCGGTTCCCGCACGTAAATAGGAGCCGAGCTTGGTGCGCTCGATCAAGAGCCAAGTGCCGAAGCACACCACCAAGCTGGCCGCCACGGCAAAGGCCAGATAGGACGGCAAGAACATAAAGCCCAGATTCAGCGTGCTTCCGAGTACCTCGGGCGGGTTATACGGCGCGCCCGCCACGCCGAAGAAGGAGCGGAAGATGCCCTCAATCAGCAGCGTCAGGCCAAAGGTCAACAGCAGACCGTAGATCGGATCCATCCCGCGCAACCGTCGCAGCATCAGACGCTCGACCCCTACGCCAATCAATCCCACCAGAAGTGGCGCAATCAACAACATCCACCAAAAACCAAGGTCGAAATACTGCCTGCCAATCCAAGTAAACATTGCCCCCATCATGAAAAAGGCGCCATGCGCGAAATTCACCACGTCCATGAGGCCGAAAATCACGGCAAGGCCCAATGACAACATGGCATAGAAAGCGCCGTTGACCAAACCGAGCATCAACTGGCCAAGCAGCAGAGGCAGGGGGAATCCGAAAAATTCAGGCAATCGCGACCTCGAGGGATGGTCAATTCGTCATTACAAGAAAATCAGGCCCGCCAAGGAGCCCGATCCCGTCTCAGGAGGATTTTGCCCCTATTTCTCCAGGGGGCAACCGTAAGCGGACGCTGGCCCAAACGCGTCATTGCCAGGAATGGTCTGCACCAGCTTGTAGTAGTCCCAAGGCTCTTTTGACTCCGCTGGCGTCTTGACCTGTTCAAGATACATGTCGTGGATCATCAAACCGCTCGGGCGCATGAATCCATCATGCATGAACATGTCGTTGACCTTCATCTTGTGAAGCTCGGCCATCACCTTGGTGCCATCGGTCGTTCCTGCCGCTTTCACGGCCTTGAGATAGGTGAGCGTGGCCGAATAGTCGCCAGCCTGCACGAACGTTGGCATCGCGTGCATCTCTTTCGCATAACGCTCAGCCCAGGCGCGTGATTGCGCATTCTGATTCCAGTACCAAGGCGTCGTCAGATACAAGCCCTGCGCGGCCGGAAGACCGACTGCGTGGATATCGGTAATGAACAGCAAGAGACCCGCCAGCTTCATGGTCTTGGTCACACCGAATTGATTCGCCTGCTTGATGGCGTTGTCCGAATCGCCACCTGCATTGGCCAGACCAAGCACTTGTGCCTTTGAAGCCTGGGCTTGCAACAGATAGGACGAAAAATCCGCCGATCCGAGCGGCGCATACACTTGGCCTAGAACCTTGCCTCCGTCGGCCTCGACCACCTTCGCCGCCTCGCCTTCCAAGGACTTGCCAAACGCGTAATCCGCGGTCAAGAAGTACCAGGTCTTACCCCCGTTTTTGATCATGGCACTTGCCGTGCCGCGGGCCAAGGCGGTCGTGTTGTATGCATACATGACCGTGTATGGCGTGCACTGTTTGCCCACAATGGTCGAGGCGCCGGCACCAACCACGAAGAATGGCTTCTTGAACTGCGCTGCAACCGGTTCCATTGCTAGTGCCGTGGCGCTGTTGGTGCCGCCGATCAGCATGTCCGCGCCGTCTTGCGAAAAGTACTCCTTGGCCTTACCTGCGGCGAGATCGGCCTTGTTCTGATGATCGAAGCTCATGAGTTCAATCTTGCGCCCAAGCACACTGCCGCCAAAATCCTGAATCGCCATCTTGATGGCTGCCACGCCCCCAGGACCATCCACCGCCGAATACACCCCGGACATATCGGTAATGAAGCCGATTTTCACCGGTGCCTCCGCCTGGGCCATGGCTGCTGTGCCCAATGCCAATGCAATGGCTGCGGTCAGTTTTGCGAGTTTCATGCAAGTCTCCTTGTAGATGTGTTGAATCAAATACCCAGTAAACCTCTGAGCTCAGCACGATGCCCATCGAGATCGGCGCGTGCAATTTCCAGAACGATCCGGCCACCCTCCATCACGTAAAAACGATCCGCCAGGTTCGCTGAAAATCTAAAATTTTGCTCAACGAGCAAAATAGAAAATCCCTTTGCCTTCAGTTCCTCGATTGCCCGACCTAGCGCCTGCACGATTACCGGGGCCAGGCCCTCCGAGATTTCGTCAAGCAAGAGCAGGCGTGCTCCGGTGCGCAGAATACGGGCGACTGCAAGCATCTGTTGCTCCCCCCCGGATAATCGCGACCCTGGACTGTTTTCGCGCTCCTTCAAATTTGGGAAAAGCGCATAAATCTCCTCGATCGCGACACCTGAAAACCCTGTTGGCAATTCTGGTGGCAACAAAAGATTTTCGCGGGTTGACAAACTTGCAAAAATGCCCCGCTCCTCCGGGCAGTAACCAACTCCCAAGGACGCCACACGGTGCCTGGGCAAACCGATCACCTCCTGACCGAATACGCGGATACTGCCGCTGCGCGCGCTGGTGAGTCCCATGATCGCCCGCAAAGTGGTGGTTCGACCCGCGCCATTGCGTCCCAGCAAGCAGACCGTTTCGCCCGGCCTTACGACCAGATCAACACCATGCAGGACATGCGACTCGCCATACCATGCATGAAGATTGGCGATATTCAGCGCTTCTACACCCCGCTCGGGGCCGGCTACCTTGCTTTGCTCGGCTGCGCCTGCCATCGCATGCTGCGACGTCGCAATTGCGCTCATGCGACCACTTCCTCGTGGGAATCACCCATATATGCAGCGATCACCTCGGGGTTGCGCGATACTTCCGCATAACTACCTTCTGCCAAGACTTGCCCGCGCTGCATGACCGTCACTCGATCACAGATCCGCGCGATAACCGACATATTGTGCTCGACCATCAACACCGTTCGGCCCTGAGCGACACGCTGGATCAAATTCGTCACTTGTTGCACGTCTTCATGGCCCAAACCCTGTGTGGGCTCATCCAGCAGTAGCAGCTTTGGATTCATCGCCAAAGTCGTCGCCAGTTCCAGAGCCCGTTTGTGCCCGTACGGCAAATTCACAGCCAGTTCGCGCGCATGCGTCGATAGCCCGACCAAATCCAAAAATCCCATGGCTTCGTCATCCAACTTCCTGAGTACGCGCGATGAAACCCAGAACTGGTGAGCAAGACCTGCGGCCCGTTGCAAACCCACACGCACATTTTCGAGCAAGCTCATGTGCGCAAAAGTCGCGCTAATTTGGAAAGAACGAACCATTCCCAGCCTCGCAATATCGGCGGGCTGCATATTTGTGATATTCCGATTCTGAAAGTAAATAACGCCAGAACTCGGCTCAAGAAACTTGCTGAGCAGATTAAAGCAGGTTGTTTTACCCGCGCCATTTGGACCCACAAGCGCATGAATCGAACCTTCCGCGATTTCCAGATTGACGTTCTGGACTGCTGCGAACCCCGAAAACTGCTTGCTGAGCCCTTGCGCCCTCAGGATGGATGTACTCGACATTGTTGTTTCATTGTGGGTTTACGACATTCTGCTGCAACGCACAGCTCCTATTCAAGCTGTTTAACCCTGGGTAAACCCTGAAAACATTTCCAGAGACCTTCATCATTGAGCGAATAACTCATCATTACCCGGCACTTGTGTTTTTCGACGTGCCTCGCACGCATTGGCATGAATGAACCCGGGCAAGGCCCGGGCAAGTCAACCACGCTCAACATGGATTTGCACACTCAGGGACAATTCATGGCATGTCGAGCCGCCCGTGTCCGCCCCGCCCCGTGTCCGAATTGCTCTTTGCCCCACCCTTCGGCGGGCTTGGAGATGCCTTTTCTCGCGTCGTACACCCTCAGGGCCTACCGACGCCGCGTTTGCGCTTGGTCAGTCGCGATGCGGTGCGGTTGCTGGCCATTGAGCATACGCCGGACGATTCCGCCGCTGCACAGACCTGGGCCGAGCTGTTCAGCGGCAACCGCCCGCCAACGGGATGCGCCCCAATATGCACGGTGTATGCGGGCCACCAGTTCGGAAATTGGGCGGGGCAGCTTGGAGACGGTCGAGCGCACCTGCTGGGTGCGGTTCGAACGCCCGACGCCAGCCAAAACGGGGGCCACGCGCACTGGGAATTGCAGCTCAAGGGGGCGGGACGCACGCCATATTCGCGCCACGGCGACGGCCGCGCCGTGCTTCGATCGTCCATTCGCGAATTCCTCTGTAGCGAGGCCATGTGGCATCTCGGCATCCCCACCACGCGAGCGCTGTGCCTCGTGACCTCTCCCTTGCCGGTGGTTCGCGAACGCATGGAGACGGCAGCAGTGGTCACGCGCCTAGCACCGAGCTTCATCCGCTTTGGGCATTTCGAGCATTTCGCCTCCACTGGGCAGATTTCGGCTTTGCGTACCTTGGCCGATTGGACAATCTCACAACTCTACCCAGCCTGCGCGCAAGCGGTCAGCCCGCCATTGGCGTTGTTACAGGAGGTGGTGCAGCGCACCGCGCACCTCATCGCACAGTGGCAGTGTGTCGGTTTTATCCATGGGGTGATGAACACCGACAATATGTCGATGCTCGCATGGACGCTCGACTATGGCCCCTTTGCCTTCATGGACGGATTTGACCCGGACCACACGCCCAACACCACGGACCGCTTCGGACGCTACGCCTGGGCGCGTCAACCGAGTATCGCGCGCTGGAATCTGCTGGCGCTCGCGCAAGCACTGTTACCGTTGATCGACGAGCCACAAGCCGCCGTCGATGCCGTTGCGGCATTCGATGCCATCTTTTCACGCAGCATGCGCGGTTTGCTGCAGCGCAAACTCGGATTGGGCGAAGCGCGCCCCGGCGACGATGATCTGGTCGACCGTTGGCTCGCCGCGATGGCTGAGAACCGCGCGGACTGGACCTCGGCCTTTCGCCTTCTCGCCCACCTTTCGGCAGTCCCCGGAAGCCCGATCCCTGCAGCTTTGCAGGCCCTGTTCGCAACGCGCCCTGAGCGCTTGCGGGCCTGGATTCCCGACTATCGCGCACGCTTGCAGGCAAACGCATCCACCGACGCCGAGCGCCGTGCCGCAATGGACGCTATTAACCCTCGCTTTGTGCTGCGCCATCACCTTGCGCAGCATGCGATTGCGCGAGCCGAAGCTGGCGACTTCTCCGCGACAGAAGAGCTCATGGAGGTGTTGCGGCGTCCTTACTCTGAGCAACCCGACCGTGACATTTTTGCCGCGGCTCCACCGCAGGACGCTTTGGCTCCCGCCCTGTCCTGTTCATCTTAACCCCGTGCCTGATGCCGCACGCGCACCTCGAGCACGCATGAGGAGAACCCAATGTCCGACCCAAGTTCCGAAGATGCCAAATGGCGCGAATCCCTCTCCCCCGAGCAATACCGGGTCACACGCTGCAGCGCAACCGAAGCGCCCTTCACCGGGAAGTACTGGGACCACCATGCGGACGGCAGTTACCGATGCGTTTGCTGCGGCACGGTGCTATTTGATTCCACAACCAAATTCGATTCCGGCACAGGCTGGCCCAGTTTCACCGAGCCCGTGTGGGGCGACTCCATCGAGGAGCGGATGGACAGCAGCCATGGCATGACGCGCACGGAGGTGCGCTGCGCCAAATGCCACGCCCATCTTGGCCATGTCTTTCCGGATGGCCCTGGTCCGGCAGGCCATCGGTATTGCATCAACTCAGCTGCGCTCGATTTTGCGCCTAGCGTGCATCCCGGCAAGGCCCGTGAACTGGGATAATGGCGGCATGAAACTCCTGTTCGATTTTTTCCCCATCATCCTGTTTTTCGTCGCCTTCAAAATCGGTGGCATCTACGTGGCCACGGGCGTGGCCATCGCGGCAACCTTCGCCCAGATCGGTTGGGTCTGGTTCAAGGGCCGTCGAGTCGAGCCGATGTTGTGGGTGAGCCTGGTAATCGTGGTGTTGTTCGGCGGCGCGACGCTGCTGCTCCACAACGACACATTTATCAAGTGGAAGCCCACCGTCTTGTACTGGGTTTTCGCCGCGGCTCTGGTTGGGGGACAGGTTTTGTTTCGCAAGAACCTGATCCAATCCTTGCTGGGTAGCCAGATGCAATTGCCCGGGGCTGCCTGGACACGCCTGAATTGGTCTTGGTCCGCATATTTTGCAGTCATGGGCGTCGTTAACATCTGGGTTGCTTATCGCTATTCAACGGCCGTTTGGGTCGATTTCAAGCTGTTTGGAAGCTTGGGGCTCACCTTGGTCTTCGCAATCATCCAGTCACTGATGATTGCGCGCTACCTGCCCCAAAAAAACACGTGATGCGCCGCATTGATCGCATCGAGCACACTTTGCGCGCGGCCTTTGAACCCGAGCGACTTGAGGTCGTTGATGACTCGGCAAGCCACGCTGGCCATGGTGGCTTCGATGCAAAGGGTAGCCACTTCCGCATTTTTTTAGTCAGCCGGACCTTCACGGGAAAGTCAAGACTTTCCAGACATCGGCTCGTGTATGATGCTTTGGCTTCGATGCTGGTGCACGACATCCATGCCCTCATGCTCGATCTACGTGCCCCGGGCGAGACGTCAAATACACCTCTGCACCAAGCCTCTCGCCCTCGCGGGCAGTAAGGTGTCTCTTCGCCAATTCCCCATTCCCTTTCCCTCCGTCATGCAAAAACCCCTGCTCAAACTCCTGCCAGCCGCCTTGGCGATCGCGTTACTCAGCCCGTTGGCGAATGCCCAGACTGCTGCCACGGTCAACGGCAAGCCCATTTCCGAGGCCATGGTCAATACCGTGGCGGAAAACATGGCCAAGCAATCCGGCCAACCCGTCACGCCGCAGCTGAAGGACCAGATCAAGAAAGAGCTGATCCTGCGCGAAGTCGTGGTGCAAGAAGCGGAGAAGCAGGGTCTGGAAAAGCAAAAGGATGTGCAGGACGAAATCCAGATCAGCCGCCAGAACATCCTGATCCGCACCGTTTTTGCTGACTATTTGAAGAAGCACCCAATCACCGACGCCCAGATCAAGGCGAAGTATGATCAGTTCGCCAAATCCTTCGGCAGCACAGAGTACGAAGCCCAGCATATCCTCGTACCCACCGAGAAGGAGGCGCAGGACATCATCGCCCAATTGAAGAAGGGCGCCAAGTTTGGCGACTTGGCCAAGAAGTATTCAAAGGACACAGCCTCGGCCGCGAACAATGGCAATCTGGGGTGGTCGACCCCGAGCAACTACGTGGAACCCTTTGCTGCAGCACTAACGAAGCTCAAGCCGGGCGAATACACCACCACGCCCGTGCAGACGCAGTTTGGCTGGCACATCATCAAGCTCGACAAAACGCGCCCCGCCAAACCGCCGACCCTTGAGCAGCTCAAGCCGCAGATTGTTCAGGAACTGCAGCGCGAAGCGGTCCAGAAATACCAACAGGAACTTCTGGCTCAAGCCAAGGTTACGCAATAAGTCGCAAACCCAAGTATCAACCAACGCCGGCCTCGCGCCGGCGTTTTTCACCCAGGCATCACAGGTATTGAGCCGCGATCCAGCAACGCATTGAGTTCTGCATCATTGAGCGTCTCCCTCTGCAGTAGTTGCCGAGCACCCTCTTCCAGGATGGCGCGCCGCTCCTTCAAAATCGCTTCAGATCGAGCAAATGCCGTGTTGACCAATTCGCGGACGGCGCAGTCAATTTCGCGCGCAGTCTCTTCACTGTATTCACGCATTTGCGGCATCGCCGGCCCGCCGAGAAACGATTGCGGTGGTTCTTCCAGAGTCATCTGGCCGAGCTTTTCCACCATGGCGTAGCGCGTAACCATGCTGCGCGCGATGTCGGTGACCTTCACCAAGTCGTCTGCCGCGCCAGTGGACCAGTGTTCAAACACAATGTGCTCGGCCGCTCGGCCGCCCATCAAGACTGCCATCTTGTTTTCCAGCTCCTCGCGGGTCATCAGATATCGATCTTCGGTGGGGCGCTGGATCGTGTAACCCAAAGCACCCACGCCACGCGGAATGATGGAGACCTTGTGCACAACATCGCTACCCGGCAGGCTCATGGCCACAAGGGCGTGCCCCATCTCGTGGTACGCGACGATGTTGCGCTCCTTCGGATTGAGCAGGCGGTTCTTTTTCTCCAACCCCGCCACGATTCGCTCCACAGCGCGTGTGAAATGCGCCAACGTTACCGTTTGCGCGTTCTCGCGCGTCGCCAAAAGCGCCGCCTCATTAACCAGATTGGCCAGATCAGCGCCAGAAAAACCTGGTGTGAGCGCCGCAACCTGCTCCAGATCCACCGTCGGGTCGAGCCGGATCTTGCGCACGTGGACACGCAGAATCTGCACTCGCCCAATCTTGTCAGGGCGGTCGACCAATACCTGCCGGTCGAAGCGGCCCGCGCGCAGCAGCGCGGGGTCGAGGATTTCGGGGCGATTTGTCGCGGCCAGGATGACCAGCCCGGACCCCGTATCGAATCCATCAAGTTCGACAAGCAACTGGTTAAGCGTCTGCTCCTTCTCGTCGTGCCCGCCACCAAAGGGGCTCGCGCCGCGGGCTCGTCCTAGCGCATCAAGCTCGTCAATGAAGATGATGGCAGGAGCCTTTGCGCGCGCCTGCTCGAATAGGTCACGCACACGCGCTGCGCCCACGCCGACAAACATCTCGACGAATTCTGAGCCGCTAATCGAGAAAAACGGCACGCTGGCCTCACCTGCGACGGCCCGGGCCAACAGTGTCTTGCCGGTTCCCGGTGGTCCAATTAACAAGATCCCCTTGGGCGCGCGCGCGCCCAGTCGGCTGTGCTCGACCGGATCCTTCAGGAAGTCCACAACTTCCTTGAGTTCCTCCTTGGCTTCGTCCACGCCAGCCACGTCCGCGTAGGTCACTCCGGTGCTGTTCTCCATATAAACCTTGGCGCGGCTTTTTCCGATTGACATGAACCCGCCCATGCCCAACCCACCTTGCTTTTCCGCAAAGCGACGCACCATAAAAAACCAAACCCCGAAAAACACCACGGCCGGAAGGATCCACGACAGGATGTTCGAAAGCCACGTGTTTTGGTAGACGTGTGAATAGGTAACCCCATATTTCTGCAACTGACTGGCCAGTTGGGGATCGACGCGCACCGCCACGACCAATTTCTTGCCATTTTCACCCGGCGCCTGGAGTGTTCCCGTGATGGTCTGGTCACCCACGACCACATCCGTGAGCTTGCCCTGCTCCAGATAGCTCTGGAATTGGCTGTACGGTACCGTCTGCACGTTCTGGTAAGACGACCAAAGTGCCTGAAGCCAAAAGAAGGCCGCAAGGGCAATCATCCAATAGATCAGATGCACGCGCGCCTTGGGATCAAGTATTGGCGGCTTGCCGGCCCCCCTAGTGGGGTTGAATGGAGGTTGATTTTGTCCAGCGTCCGGCATACCGCTACTCCCGATGGCTCATGGAGCCCCGAGAATAAAGCCAAATGTAAAACTCTAAGGAATTTCTACATAACTCGGTGCCCAACCCCAATGCGTCAGATTTCCGAGTCCTCCTCGTCCCCCGGCATGATCAGCAGCCACGCGCTTCGCAGTTGCAACGGCAGCCCTGCCATCAGCATCACGAGTCCAGCGTAATGCTGGTCGTCCAGGGGACTCAAGTTCCAAAGGCACAGCACATCCAGATACGGTGTGTACAACACATGCCCACTCCATACCCAGACTGCCCCAATGACCATCATGGGCAAACCCACCAGCCATCCATAGATGCCGGCAACCCAGCGCCTTTGGATGGCGCTGCTACCGTCCAACAATTGTGCCCAGATCATCAACCCCGCCAACATCACCAGGAGGCCAATTGGTGCCGAATACAGCGCATCCGCCAAGGCGGTGTTGAATACTCCCGGCAAATTCACACCCAATGTCAGCAGCACGAACACAGTAGCGGCCACCCACGCATCGAGAATCCAAACCGCCCATTGGCGGTTACGAGCCTGCTGCCATCGAGCACGCTCAGAGGCTGGAAAGCCAAGCAGCAGCAGCGGTGACACCACCTGCCCCAGCATCATGAGAGCGACGGTATAGCCCGTCATCGAGGCCAGTGGATTATTCAGCCCCCAGACCGCAAGAAGCGTAAGCGCGCATCCAAGCGCAAACACCGCAACGCGCAAAATACGCCAGCGCCGGCGCCACGCAGAAATTGCGTACCCTGCTGCCACAAATCCTACCGCGGCGAACCATCCGCTCCACGCGGCAAGGGGCCAAGTGGCGGCGGTCATGGGCGCGCGAGCATGGCATGCAAATCGGCAGCCAGCCATGCCGGATCCGCAAGCTGCCCATATCCGTAGCGTGCGCGAAGATGACCTCGCGGGCCCACGAGAGTGACGGCCGCGGTGTGATCAATCCAATAATCGCCATGTGTAGCGTTTACACGCCGCCAGCTGATACCCCACTGGCGTGCCGATTGCGCCACGTCTTGCAAGGACCCGCGCAGCCCAACGGCGTCCGGAATGAACGCGTCCAGGTAGGCACGCAAAACGGCAGGTGTGTCACGGATGGGATCCAGACTGACAAAAATTACCCGGACGTTGCGTCGCAGGGGGCCAATGCGGTCCAAGCTCTGCCTCAATGCTGAGAGCGTGAGCGGACACACATCGGGGCAGTGTGTGTAACCGAAGAACACAAGCACGGCGCGACCCCGCTCAGCTCGCCACGAAAACCGCCTGCCTTGGGTGTCAAGAAGACCCGAAAAATCGGGTGCACGCTCCGCTGTAAGCGACGTGCCATGCAGCTTCAGCACGGAGTGCTGCAGCTGTGAAATGCCCAGCAGTGCCCCAATCAGGAGCAAAGATACGAGCGCCGCGCGAAAGGCCGAGCCCCGCCAATCCGCTGCGCCGCTTGAAGGGCGATGAGGCCTAGGCGCAGCGGACTGTCCTGTCACTGCATCACCACAGCACAAAACCACGCGCATGAATGGGATGTGTAATCATGGGCCAGAGCACTGGGATGTATACAGCTAGCGTGATGACGAGAGTCGCGACGGTCCAAAAGCCCAAATGTTCGGCAATACGCGACATAGTCGAGCCTTCGGGTCCGGCAATCACCTCGGTAAACGGAATCTCGACCATGGCCTTGGGGTCCTTCCTGCCGAACAGCGTGCCGAAAAATACAACGTAGTAGCCGACGGCCCCGAGCGCTGCGATGACACCTCCAATGCCAACCAAGATCAGCGCCGGATGTACGGCGCCATAGAGTTGCATGTACTGATCATGCGGAAGCCCCGAGACCCAGGCGCGGCGCGGCACCCCATCCATGCCCGCCCAATGCCCAGCGAAACCCCACACCATCAGCCCGATGAACCACAGCCACACTGAGGCCAAGGCAAGCTTGGGGCTATAGAGCCTGCGCCCCGTCAGATGTGGCAAAAGCCAGAAGCTCACGCCCATGAAGACCAAGGTCGTCATGGTACCCACGGTCAGGTGAAAGTGCGCTGGAATCCACAAGGTGTTATGCACCACGTTATCCAACTGCCAGCTCGCGTTCACGATCCCGCCGGCACCACCAAAGATGAACGTGACGAGCGCCAGCACTTGAGCGGCCACCGATGCGTCTTTCCAGGGTAGCGCGAACCACCAACCCATTAGCCCCTTTCCCCCGCGCCGCCGGCCTGCGTATTCAAGGCTCAGCGCCACGGTAAATGCAGTGATCAAGCTGGGGATGGCCACGGAAAGCGTTAGCGCCGTAACCACGCCTTTGATCACGGGCGAAATCCCGGGGTCCGTGTACTGGTGGTGCGTGCCCACGGGTACTGAAAAGACCAGAAGCAGCAAGAAGGCCAATCGCGTCAGTGGGTCGGACACAAGCTTGCCGCCCGCCTGCCGAGGCAGTAGCGCGTAGATGGATACGTAGCCGGGCATCAGCCAGTAATAGACGATCGGGTGTCCGGTCCACCAAAACAGTGTGCGTGCAAGAAGCGGATTGATCGTGTGTGTCATCCCCAGCGACCAGGGATCAAGCAAAAATACCGCCTCCGATCCGGCGCCCAAGGCCGCCAGCAGCCACATCAGCAGGATGGTGGCGCTCATGTAGGTGACCAGCGGGGTGAGTTTGCCAGGGTTGGCCCGCTTCCAACGCGCGCGCATTTCAAGCACGACAAATAGAGGAATGATGCTGGCCACAACGACGATTGTGATTCCAAGGTAGAACCAAGCACTGCCCTTGAGCGGCGGATAGAACGTGTAAAGCACGCTCGACGAATTGTCGAACATGGCATAGGCCGCCATGAGCGTGCCCACAAGCATCAGAGCGTAGGTAAACCAAGCCAAGCCCATATTGGGCCGCAACTTGAGTTCACGAGCCGGCAAATACATCAACCATCCGGAAATCGTGAAAAAAGTGAAGACAAAAGCGTTGAGCACACCATGCATCGTCAAGCCCTGGTAGTAGGACTTGAGGAAGGGCTGCAGGTAAGGATAGAGATCGACGCCAGCATAGTTAGAACTCTGCAGCACGCCAATGGCGATGCCGACCATCAGGGCGAGAAAGCCGGTGACCCAGAAGGCCAGCAGCATCTTCTTCTCACCCGCTATCTCGCGGGTCGTGGGCACAGAACGTGCGGCGGGAGACAGGACTGCGCTCATGATTGTTTGGCTCCAGTGATGACAATCTTCCCGATCATGGCTTGATGCCCGGCACCACAGTACTCATTGCAAATGATGTAGTAGGTGCCAGGTTTGTCAAACGTGTAGCTCACATGCCCAACTACGCCGGGAATGGCCGTCAAGTTGATGCTGGTGCCTTGTACTTCGAAGCCGTGCAAAACATCGCCGCTGGTGACATAGAAGGTCACGTGCGAACCCACGGGAAGCGTAATCGGCGTACCGGTTCCGGGCGTCCAACTCCAAGCGCGCCCCATCTCATAAACGCTGTAGCTGCTCGGCCCTGTTTGCTTGATGCCCGTGCCCTGAAAATCAGCCAGAGTTGCCGGGGTGTCCGGGTTCGCGTAAAAGTGTGTTGTCTTGGCCACGAGACCATAATCGTGAACCACGAGATACACCGCAGCGATGAAAAGGACAGAGATCATCGCCACTGCGATGAATACCCAGCTGCGTTCGTGCCGAAGGGCGACGTGGTGGAACTTGTCTTCGAATTCATCATGCGTCGTCGTTGCCATATGTCCTCCTCAGGCGTGAATGGAGAAATAGGTGGCCACCATCACCCAAAGACCGACCACGACAACGAAAAGGGCTCCGACAATGACCCACGCGCCAAGCGGCCGGGCGAATTTCATCTCTGGCATGGGCAAATCGGCCTGTTCCGTCGTGCTTCCGTCTGGTCCGGTCACGGCCAGAGGTATATAAGGCATTTCTTCTTGCATCTAACTTCTCCTCAGAGTGGGTGCATCGCGATTTGTCATCGCGCCTGGCTGCCAGACAACTTCGACTCGTCAATATAAGCAACGGCGGATGCTGCACATTGCGCTAAGTCATGCGCCGCATTCTCGAAATGTGAGTAATGTTTCTACCTGTATCCTTGCTTGCACGCATCTATAGACCGTAGGCCAACAGCGTGCCCAAAAGTGGGATGACCACCATCACATGCGCCTGCCACATCAACCAGCGCCGTTGCGCGCGAATGGCGCTTGCCTGCGGCGGAATGCGTCGCCAGCGCTGCAACGCAAGGCTCGAGGGAACCGACATGAGGGCCATCAGGCCCAAAAGCGCGACTTTGCTCCAAAGCAAAGGATTGTCGGCATACCATCCAAAACCCTTGACGCCCCAAACCATGCGTGCAAGGCCGGTCGCCAGCACCGCGGCGAAGCTTCCCCAAAGCCAAAGGTCGAGTTGCCAGAGGCGCTCCGGGACGGTTGTGCCTCCTTCGAGCAAATCGGGGCGCATAAGTGCTGTCTTGCTCGTAAGAAACACAACGACGAGCAAGATGGCGGAAATATGCGCGTAAGCAAGCAAAGACTCGAGGATCATTGATGTTCTTCGGCAAATGTGCGAGCCGCGGATCACGAGCATGTCGGAAGGCGACCCGAGCGGACACTCAACAGAGTTAGCTTCTATTGAGCTCCAACCGCACAAGACAACATACATAGCGCGGGAGATGCTTGCGCTCGGGGCGAGCTCAAGCATCTCCCGCTGAGGCACAGCCGCGGGCCTCAAGAAATCCGAAGGTGCCCAGGCCCATATTTTGATTCACATAAAATGAATGTTATTGCGCACTCGCCAAATTCACAAGCAAAAAACGCCAATATCCAGCCAACTCAGCGCCTTCGCACGAGGGGTGGCAGTGAGGTCGATGCTTCGGCGGATCTCTCTGACTTTGGCGACGGCCCTTTTAAAACAATGGGCGCATACAGTGCCGATGTTGTCGGATGCAGGTCGGCCAAGGTAAGCGCATCAAGTTTCGAGAAAAAAGCATTGAGCGCTTCGCGCAGTTCCCGCGCGAGCCGGCAATCCAGCCTGAGCATGCAGGCCGCGCTGCCGCCTTGAAAGCATTCCACCAGCTGAAAATCCTCCTCAGTGCTGCGCAGAACCTCCCCTACACAGATTGACGCCGCATCACGGGCTAGCCGCAAACCTCCCCCCCTGCCCCGCACGGACTGAAGGTATCCGCGGCTTGCCAAATGCATGACAACCTTGGTGAGATGACTGCGCGAGATGCGGTGAAACGAGGCAAGCTCGGTAATCGTCACCAATCGATCTGGGTGCGCCGCCGCGTACATCAGCACGCGCAGTGCATAGTCGGAAAACTGGGTCAGGCGCATGGTGGCTTGAAGGTAATGCGAAAAGCGCGTCGAATGTGGAATTGTCTACCCTAACTTAGACCCGTAAAGCTTTCTCCTCCCCCACCCTTTTCGCGCACCCCCATGACAGCAAGCACTGCTCCACGCCAACAATTCGCCAGCGATAACCTTGCCGGCATTTGCCCCGAAGCTTTCCAATGCCTTCTCGAGGCTAACGCCAGTGGCCACCAACCCGCGTACGGCGACGATCTGTGGACTCAGAAATCCACCGACATGCTCCGTGAGCTTTTTCAGACCGATTGTGACGTGTACTACGTGTTCAACGGCACTGCGGCTAATTCGCTGGCGCTTGCATCGCTGTGCCAGAGCTACCACAGCGTCATCTGCTCGCCCGTGGCACACATCGAAACCGATGAATGCGGCGGACCTGAGTTCTTCTCCAACGGCTCCAAATTGCTTGTGGCGGAAAGCGAAAGCAGCGCCGCCCGTCTGGGCAAATTAACTCCCGATGCGGTGGAACATCTGGTGACCAAACGCCACGACATTCACTACCCCAAGCCGAAGGTTGTGTCTATCACGCAGGCCACGGAATTGGGTACGGTATACACGGTGGAGGAGGTACGCGCGATTGCTGCCATCGCAAAGCGACGGCATCTCAAGGTGCATATGGACGGAGCGCGCTTGCCAACGCGGTGGCCACGCTTGCGGTCCATCC
>JABBOE010000233.1 GCA_019351955.1 Pseudomonadota bacterium | reverse complement strand
CATCAGCACTCCTCAGCGTGCACACGGCGAACCCTTCTGCCGCCCAGACTCCTAGGGCGCCATGTTCGCGCGCTGCAAGGGATTCGCCGTGCTCGGCCGGTCGCTTCCACGTTCATGGGTGGTGGCGCGACGGCCCTGTGCCGGGCGTTCAGGTGGGGACCCGTGGTCAAGACCTGCGCCACCAGGGCGCTCGATGCTGCGTGGAACACCTTGCGGGGGCGGCAGCATGCCAGCTCGCTCCAGCGGCATCAGGGTGCGCGGCGGTTCCACAACGGGCCTCGGCAGGGGGGGCTGGCCTTGTTGTCTGTGGGGCTGATCCGGCGGTGGAGGCGAAAACCCGGGGTGCGGGGAATACGGGCCACGCTCCGGTGTCGCACCGGGTGCCGGACGGGGCGAAGGATTGGAGCGCGCAGGGGGTCGCATGCCGGGCGGGCGTGGCTGCGAAAGGCCGGGTTGCCCCAGGGCACGATCGTGCGGCATGGGGGAGACCATGCCCGCGCGCTCCAGCGGCATCACGGTGGTCGGGGGCGCTACACGTCGCCGAGCCGGGTAGCCTTCCGATGGGTGCGGCACCACGCGTACCGCATGCCCCGGCCACAGGCGCGGCGCGGCGCCTGCGCCTGGACCCGGTGCGTAGGGCGGGGCCGGTGGCGGCACCGGCTGCCGCGTGGCCAGCACCGGTCGCTGCGGTCCGCCGCGCGGTGCCGGCACCGGCCGGGCTTGGCCGAGCACGCTTTCGGCTTGCGGTCGCACTTGCGGCCCATCGGCAACGGACAGCGATTGCATGCGCGCGAGCGGCAAGGGGCGTGTCGCGCGCCGCACAGGTTGCCCGCGAACAAACACGTCGCGCGGCACAACGGTCAGCGCTTGCGGCGGCAGGCGACCGGGTGTAACCGTGCGGCGCACGTTGAAGTCCTCATCATCGCGCCGGATGGCCGTGCAGCGATTCACGGCGACCAGATAGGCAGGGGTATAGGCATAGGGAGGTCTGTAGAGCTGCCCCGGGGCGAGGGGAAACCAGGCCACCGCAGCCGATGCGTTGACCATGTCGGCCGTGAATGAGCCGCCGCCGATAAACGCCACCAAGGCAGGCGCGTACACGGGGCGCACCGCTACCGGCCCCGGCACCCACGCCCACGATCCCGCAATCCACGCCCAGCGGCCGTAATGAAAGGGGGCGAATCCCCAGGGCTCGTCGGCGATCCAGGTCCAGCCCCAGGGCGCAATCCATGCCCAGTGACCATCCCGGTACGGAACCCAGCCTGTGGGCACACGCGGGAACCACACGGCGCCGAACGCTGTGTTGTCCTGCCAGGTGCCCCAGTCATCCAGACCTTCGTAACCCGTGACCCAGGGTGAAACGTAGCGGGCCGAGATCGAGGCATCCTCACGCCTGTTGCGCTCGACGACCCAGTGGTCGAACGCATCAAGCGGCGGGTCATTCTCGGCGGCAATGACGGTCAGGTCACGCCCCGCAAAGCGCACCTGCTGTCCTATCTGCACGGAAGCCGGTGCAGCCGCATCCCCAAAGACAACGGCTTGGCCGTCATGCAGCGTGACCGTGGTGGTGTCGGCGAAAGGGTCCACGTCCAAACGCGCGTCTCCAGCGCCCTCCAACTGCAAGGCAAGGTTGGGTGTGTCCACCTCCACCCGGTGCTGCGATCCGAAGTCACGCACGTGCAGTTCCACCGTGCCTTGCGACAAGGAAAGCTGCATGTCCCGCTCCTGCAGGTCGAGCACGCCAAGCTCGCTTCCCGGGCCGATGCGCACGGCATCCGGTCCGGCCAGGATTTCGGCGCGGCCACCCTCTGGGACCCAAAGCCGGTCACCCAGGCTGATAGGTCGATTCAGGCTTGCCGCAATCCAGGTCTCGCTGCCCGCGGGCAAAAGGCTCACCTGGCCCACGAAATTGTCCAGCCGCGCTACGATCGCTGGCGGCTCCTGGGCATGCGCGGCGGGCACCATGCAGGCGAACACGACGGCAAGCAGGCTTGAGGTACGAGCAAACGGGCCCATGGCGGAACTCCAAGGTGTCTCAAGACACAGTATGAACGTGTTTGGATGGCTTGCGCATGACAAGCGGTGCGCGAAACCGGTCAAATATGGCTGAGCGCACGGCTGTGTTTGCCCGAACAACGTTCATCCGGCGCCAGCCGGGCGGGTCAGAGCCGCCAGCCAAACACCATGCGGTCTTGAAGCAGGCGGCGCAACGGTGGCAGCATGGCGAGGCTTGCGAGGCAGCTGGCACGGATTGCAGCAGAGCCAGGGGCCTTCCAGGTAAAGCCGCGCGCGAGAAGATCCGTAAGGCCGACCAAGGCAGCGCGATCGGGGAGGCGGGCGCGGTCGTAGCGCTGCAACAGCGCGTCCAGGTCGTGGTCAGGGTGTGAAGACTGCGCGAGTGTCCATCCGAGCAGTTGCCCCAGGGTCGCCGCATCGCGCAGCCCGAGGTTCAGGCCTTGACCGGCCACCGGGTGCAGAGTCTGCGCCGCGTTGCCCAGTTGCACGATGCGCCCCTGGCGTGTACGCCATTCGGCGTTGAGTCCGAGGGGATAGCTTCCGGCAATTTGCAGCTCCACCACGCGGCCGCACGCCGCGGGGAGAAGGCCCTGCAGTGCAGCGATCTGCGCGTTCTTGTCCCTGTCGCGCAGCACATCGGCCTGGGCGGGCGGGACACACCACACAAGTGCGTAGTCGGCGCCGCGCGGCAACAAAGCCACCGGGCCGTCCGACGTGAAGCGCTCAATCGCCAGGCCTGCATGCGGGCGGTCGCAGCGCACGCGGCCCACCAGAGCGGTCTGGTGATAGTCATAGCGCAAGGCCCGTGGTGTCTGGGTGTGAAAGGCGCCGCCTTCGGCGAGTATGGCAAGCTCGTAGCTTGGCTCCGGGGACGCGCCCTGGGGGCTTTGTGTGCGCGCCCGCGTCACGTCGTCTTCGGTTGACGCCCGACGCAAGAGCACACCATCTTCGCTCGGCAGCGCCTGCATGGCCTGACCGTACTGCACCTCGATGCCTGCTCGCAGTGCGGCGGCCTGCAGCGCCGCGAGCAGCTCCCCATAACGCAGCGTGTAACCGAGTGCAGGCCATCCGGCATCCTGTGCGTTCAGCCACACGCGGGGCAGTGACGCCAGTCCGGGCGCGGCTTGGGAGACGTGGATGCGGGTAATGGCGGTTGCCGCGGCATCGGGCCAAGCGCCGGCCGCCGCGAGCAACTGCCGGCTGCCTTCCGATAGGGCCAGCACACGCGGATCGGCCAATGCCGTGCCGGGGTCGGGCAGGGCATCAAACACCGTGACGTCCACGCCTGCCCCCAGTCGCTGAAGGTGCAGGGCCATGCTCAGGCCGACAGGTCCCGCGCCGATAATGGCCACGCGCAGCCGCCCGGCGTTCAAACCTGGCGTGTGCCCATCAGCCTGTTCGTGCATGGGCAGGTGCGATGGATGGAGGGAAGCCCCGCGCATGGCGTGCCTTGGCATCAGCCCGCTTGCATCCAGTCTTCGATTTCGGCGATGCTCTTGGGCGCCATCGCAGTGAGGACCTCGCAGCTGTTGTCACGGATGAGCACGTCGTCCTCGATGCGGATGCCGATGTCGTGGAACGCCGCAGGGACGTCCGCTGCGGCGCGGATGTACAGGCCCGGCTCGATGGTCATGACCATGCCCGGGCGCAGGACCCGCGACGCGGGGCGCGTCGTACCGTCGGGCAGCGTTTGCGGGGCTTCACCGGGCTCGGTGTACTCGCCGCAATCGTGCACGTCCATGCCCATCCAGTGGCTGGTCCGGTGCATATAAAAGCGGCGGTAC
>JABBOE010000232.1 GCA_019351955.1 Pseudomonadota bacterium | reverse complement strand
TGGCCGAGCGTAGGGCGGAGAACGATGCCAGAAAGAACGAAGTAAAGGCGCGGCAACGCTGGCACGACGGGGATGGGGGCTCAAACGCAGTCTCAAGACCAGACTCGCGATCAGACCAAGGATCAACTTAAAGATCAGGACCAGCTCAAGGACAAGGACCAGCTCAAGGACAAGGACCAGTTGAACAAGTAGGGCCCTTGGCCGAGCGTCGGGATGACAAGCGTTGAGCGCCGCCGCGCGTCATCAACGAAAGCCTCGGTTTCCGGGTCTCAAGGTGTATCGCTGTTCAGGGCTCGCTTGAAGCTTCAGCCTCTTGCTCGAATGGACTGCGCCCTGCTTTGATCTTGCAGTGGTAGCCGGTGCTTGTCACCTGATGGCATCGGCTTGGAGAGGGTCCAGCAGCCCTGTCGTCAGCATCATGGGCCTGCCCACGCAGGTTGAGACCGACAGCGTCGCCGTCGTCCTTGCCTTAACCGGAGAACTCGGTGACCGTTCCCCGGCCGGAAGGCCGAAGATTCCCACTTCACAGAGTCCAGCCCATGCCACCTTACAGCAACACGGGACTTACCGCCTCTCCATGGGCTGACACCGCACGTCCTGCGGCCAAAATGTTCCGCGCAGCGTTCACGTCGCGGTCGTGGTGCGCGCCACATTCCGGGCATGTCCACTCCCGCATACTCAGGGGCATCGTGCCTTGCACGTGGCCGCAGACCGAGCAGGTCTTGCTGCTCGGCTACCAGCGGTCAATGCCAATCAGCTCGCGTCGGTACCACTGCGCCTTGTACTCAAGCTGCCGGACGAACTCCGACGAGCCTGCATCGCTGATCGACTTCGCCAGACTGGGACGGCGCTGCATGGTGCTCCCGGACAGCGTCTCGACGGCGATCGCTTGGTTTTCGTTGATCAGACGGGTCAAGCTTGTGCAGGAAATTCCTGCGCGCATCCGTGATGTGTGCATGTACACGCGCCACCGCGTGTTTCACCTTCGCCCGGTTCTTCGAGCCGAGCTTCGTGTTCTTCAATCTGCGCGGCCACTTGGCCAGTCGGGCTTCGTTCTTGCGGAACGTCTTGGGCGAGACGACTTTCTCGCCCGTGGACAGGATCGCAAAGTGGGACAGTCCACGGGCGATGCCGACGTTGCCCAGCGCTGCGGGCTTGGGCGTCACCGCGTCCTCGCACAGCAAGGAGACACAGTACCGCCCCGCGGCGTCTTTGGACGCCGTGGCGGTCGTGATCTTGGCCGCCTTGAGCAGCGCGCGCGACCAGCGCACGTTCAGCGCCTTGTTCATCTTGGCCAGGCGCAAGACCTTGCCATCCCAGCGAAAGGCGCTGGTGGTGTATTCGGCGGACTGCGGCCCGTTCTTGCGCTTGAACGACGGGTACAGCGCCCGCCTGGCGAAGAAATTGGAAAACGCGGTCTGCAGATGCCGCAGCGCCTGCTGCGCCCGCACGCTGCTGACGTCGTTGAGCCAGGTATGGTCTGGCGTCTTTTTCAGCGCCGTGAGCGCGGCGGAGGTCGCGTGATACCCCACACGGTCCTGCCGTTGCAGCCAGGCATCGCTGCGCAGCCGCAGCATGTGGTTATAGGCAAAGCGCACACCCAGACGTCGGATAGAACCGGCATCGGTAGGCGCGCTTTACATTCACCATTCACATCTTGGTCAGCGCTGTGTGAAACGCACCAGCAGCAGCCACCGGCTGCTCCTCCTTTCCTCCCCGCCCTGAACGGCGGGGTTTCTCGGAGCAACGGATGAATCCCATGAACTTCATGACCAAAAGCACAAATCCAGCACGCGAAGTCAAGTCCGATACCACGGACGGCAACAGGTGGCTGACGTTGTACATCGCCGCCGCGAGAAACCACGTCAACCAAGGTGCCACGGCACCGCGCTGCAGCCCCTGGAACCAGGACAGCATCGCACAGTTGACTTCCAGTCATTTCTGAACGGCAGCGGCTTGCGGCGCGTACAGCCTGTGATCGTCAATATGCAGCGCCAAACCTTCCCCCTGATGTTTTGATCGCGTGGCCATGTGCGACAGTCCTGTCACAACAAAATCCGGCTTGATCGCGCTCTTTGCTGTCTGCTGGCGGCCTGCCTCTGTTCGAGGCCGCCATCGTGGGCGCCTCCATGGCCCATGGCCAATCCACATCACCCTGACGAGGTGCTGTCGTCCCATGGCGCAGCAGGCTGAAGCGTCGTCCAGCGAACGCACAGGCCAAGCCGGTTCCCTTGATCTGGTTCAACCGAACGCCCTTTTGGAACCTAGGCGGCGCAGCTCTTTGCGAGACCGCACAGAAGAGTGGCCCTTGCGCCGGCTCAATGAAATTCCTCTGGTTGGGCAGTCGTTGCCCAACCGAGTCTTTACGCTACTGCGGGGGGCACTTGGTGAACGCATCTGAACCCAAAACCAACCATCTGCTGGCGGCACTGCCGGATGCGGAATTCCAGCGATGGCGTCCGTTGCTTGAGCCCGTTGATCTGCCCCTGGGCTTCGTTCTCTATGAATCTGGCCGCCCCCCCAGTCACGTCTACTTTCCGACGACTGCGATTGTTTCCTTGTTGTACGTCCTTGAAGACGGGGACTTTGTGGAAATCGCCGTGGTCGGAAACGAAGGGGTCGTGGGCATTTCGCTGTTCATGGGGGGCGAGACGACCCCCAGCCGTGCGGTGGTGCTAAGCGCCGGCCGCGGTTACCGCCTCACTTCCAAGACCATCAAGGAGTCCTTCAATCGCGACGGGCCAGTGATGTACCTGATGCTGCGGTTCACTCAGGCCCTCATCACCCAGATGGCGCAGACAGCGGTCTGCAATCGCCGCCACACGCTGGACCAGCAACTGTCCCACTGGCTGTTGCTGAGCATGGATCGGGTGCAGGGCAATGAATTGGTGATGACGCACGAACTGATCGCCAACATGCTGGGGGTGCGCCGGGAAGGGGTCACCGCAGCGGCAGTGAAACTACAGGCGGCCGGACTCATCCGCTACGCGCGCGGCCATATCACGGTACTCGACCGGCCCGGCTTGGAGCGGCGCTCCTGCGAGTGTTATGCCGTGGTGAAGAAGGAATACGACAGATTGCTGCCTGCCTTGAAGGCTGTGTCTCCTGCTCTCTCGGTGTCGGGCAGGACGATGCCGATGCATCCAGCAGCTCACGCAGCGCGTTGATCTGCGTAATGCGCATGTTCATGCGTTGAGCGCGGATGCGATGTTGCGCCATGCCGGCTCGCTGTGTAAGCGCCACCGCACAGACCCTGATCGGGCTTCCTGCGATGATTTTCTACCCGGCACCTCGCAATATCGCGGGCACGGGATTGATCAGAGGTCATCAGCATGAACAAGCCACTCGAAACAACCGCGATTGACGGTTCCGCAAAGCCCGCGACCGTGCAGCCTGCGAAGGATTCAATCTCGAGAATCCCAGAACCCGGCAAATTTGCACCCAGGTCACAGGCAAAGCCTGACGGAAAAGCTGCCCATCAAGGAGCACCCAAAGAATCTGAGAAGGATCCGTCCACACAACTTCATGTCAAGCCTGGCATGCACGCGGGCGCCAACAAACCGAGGGCTTGATAAGTCCCCCATCGCACGGCCTGACTTCGATTTTGATAGGTCACCATCGATCCATCGTGAACCCGGATGATCAATCGGGACGAGCGACGCCAGGGGAAATGGCGTGAGCTCGCCCGATTGAGAGCCTGACAGCAGTCCGACACGGTCAATGTCAGAAACAGGCAACATGCTGACATTGCATTGAGCCCACCCCAATGGCGGCAATGGTTTAGGTTTGTCCGATGCCTGCCCGTGCGCGCAGACGGCCTCGCGCAGTCCTC
>JABBOE010000231.1 GCA_019351955.1 Pseudomonadota bacterium | reverse complement strand
GCGTCGGCGCAGGGTGGAGAGAATCGGCAGGATGTCCATGTCAATTCATCTTCAATTGCAGGGCGGGCGCGATCTGGCAGGCGCGCCAGGCCGGCAGCAGGCCGGCCAGCAGGCTTGCGCCCAGCGCCAGCAGAAAGGTGGCCAACAGCATCGCCGGGTCCAACTGAGCCAGCGCCGCATAGTCCGCTGGCTGCCGGCGCACCAGCCACAGTCCGAGCATGGCCAGCAGCAGCCCACCGATACCTCCGGCAAGACCGACCACTCCCGACTCAACCAGCAGCTGTGCGAACAGCGCGCTTTTCGATGCGCCCAGCGCGCGGCGCACGCCCAGCTCGCTGGCACGGCGCATGAACTTGGCCAGCATCAATCCCACCGTATTGACCAGACACACCAGCAAAAAGCCAAATGCCAGCCAGGCCTGCAAACGCACGTCATCCGGTACCACCTGGTTGTAGTCCAGCCATTGCATGACGTCGCGCAGTTGCACATTTGGCGGTCGCTGGAAACGGCCCAGCGCTTTTTGTTGCGCCGAGTAATTGATCAGGAAGGTCTTGTATGCGGCCGCCTCGGCTGGCGTACCCAGTTGCACCCAGAACTGCAGCCAGGCGCAGCGCGAAGCGTGATCCGGATCGATGCCGGTACCGCCCTTGCCCCAGCAGTCGACGCTGCCGTCGTGATGCATGCCCACGTCCTGCGAAGTGGACAGTGGCACGTAGATTCCTTCGTTCTGGCCGTAGCTCTTGCGCGTGAGATCGTAAAACTGCGGATTGGGATGCCAGTCGCCGAGTACGCCGACGACGCGCAACGCGACACCGGACAGGCGCAGCGTCTGTCCGGTGCTGTCCTTGCCGCCAAACAGCTTGTCGTTGAGTGCGGCACTGATCACCACCACGCGTGCATGCGCTTCGTCATCCGACGCGCTCCACGCATGGCCGTACTCGAACGTCACGCCGAACATCGGAAAGAAATCGGCGGTGGTGTAGCGCGCCGCCTCGTAGAACGGATCAAGCATCGTGTTGTGCGGCTGCACTGCCACCAGGCCGCCGGTCATCAGCGCCTGACGATCCGCGCGTTTCGCACGCAGCAGGTTCATGCCATCGATCCAGCTCATCTGATACATCGGCCGGGAATTTCCAGGCAGATAGCCGTTCAGGTCGCGCGGATCGACCTGCGCGTAATACAACGTGTTGCTGCGCCCCGGCAACGGATCACCCGACAGCACGTGCAGCACGGTTAGCGTGGTCATGCTCGCCCCGATGCCCAGCGCAATCGCCAGCACCATCAGCGCGGTGAGCGCCTTGTTGCGCCGGAGGCTGCGCATGGCAAGGTCAAAGTAGTAACCGAACATTCCTTTTCTCCTTGATTCACGTCCGCTTCTGCAAGCAGGAGTTTGATCAACCGGTAACCGGTTGACAGCAGATTTGGGGTGAATGGAGACGTCAGCGTGGCGAGGGGGGAATTACCGCCCCATGCGGGCGAACAGCCCTTCGCGATACCGTCGGCTGAGCCGGAGAATACGGCCGTTGCGCAGATGGATTTCGTAGTCGCCCTTGAAGAGGGGGGTGAGCGATCCGATGGATTCGAAGTTCACCGCTGTCGATTTATGGATCCGCACGAAGCGCTGTTCACCCAGCTGGGACAGCAGATCCTGCAGTGTCCTGCGCAGCATGTAGCTGCGCGAAGGGGTGTACACGTGGACGTAGTTGTCGTCCGCCTGGAGCCATTCGACGGAGGCCGCATCGATCAGTTGCAGCCGCTCGCCATCCGGCACGAGCAAGCGCTCGCACGAAGGTGCCCGTGCTCGCCCAATCGCTACCGCTGTCGCACCGGACTCATGGGCGTTCAGCCGCTCCCTGACGCGCTGCACGGTGCGCGCAAAACGATCCAGGTCGTAAGGCTTGAGTAGATAGTCGACCGCATCGAGATCGAACGCCTTCACCGCGTGCTCGTCAAAGGCGGTCACGAACACGATCAGCGGAGCGCTCGATGGTTCGAGTTGCGCCGCGACCTGGAGCCCCGACAAGGTCGGCATTTGGACATCAAGAAAGGCCACGTCCGGGCGGAGTTGTTCGATACGCTGCGCCGCGGACAATCCGTCCTCGGCCGATCCGACCACGGACATATCCGGTTGTTCGGCCACCCAACGTTCGAGCTTCTCGCGGGCCGGCGCCTCATCATCGGCGATCACGGCGCGGATCATTGAAGGGTGTCCATCAGCGGTATCAAGACGCGCGCGGCAACGCCATCGCCTTCATTGCGAATCAGCAGGGATGCCGTATCGCCATAGATGATGCCGAGCCGCTCCCGGCAGTTGCGAAATCCCACGCCATCACGGTGCTCAGGCGCCAACAGGGAGCCCGAGTTGCTGATGAGAATTTCCAGTGAACCGCTTTCGCACCGGACACCGACAATGATGCGCACGTGGGCCACCGTGGGCTCCACTCCGTGCTTGAACACGTTCTCAAGCAGGGGCTGCAGCAGTAGTGCCGGAACGGGGGTGTCAAGCAGCGCCTCATCGATCTGCCAGTCCAGCGTTACGCGATCCCGGAACCGCTCGAGCATGATGTCCGCATACAGCTCGAGCGTGCGCAGTTCTTCGGCGAGCGGTGTCATCTCATGCTCATTGGACCGAAGACTGATACGCAGCAGATCTCCGAGCGCGGCCACCAACCGGTCGGCTCGCGCCACGTCCGTATGCATCAGCGCCGAAACGGTGTTGAGTGCGTTGAACAGGAAATGCGGCCGCAGCTGCCCCTGGAGCCGTGCAAGCTGCGCATAGGCCAGCGCTTTCTGCGTTTGTAGCAAACGTTGCCATTGGAGTTGCCACTGACCATGGGAATCGATACCGAACAGCACCCCGAGCCACAGCCCCGAGTCGTAGATCACTTTGAGGCTCTCGTACACGACAATGAATCCCCAACTGCCGGAGGGTTCGTAGGTACGACCCACGGCGGCGTAGGCGCCGTACCGTATCGCGTAAACCGCCGCAATCCACGTGATGCAGACCAGCGGCAACCATCGCAGATAGCGGGCGAACCAGATCAGGGGCTTGTCCAGATACGGCGCGCGGCGCCCACGAACCCGGACGCCAAGCCACATCCATCCGGTCGAGACCAACGCCGAACTCCCCTCCGTCAGAATCGGCTCCCACCACTGCGTGAGTGGATTGCGGAGCTGATCCTCGATGGCAACACCGATCATGAGCAGCCAGAATGCTGCCCACAACGCCCAAAACGTGGCCAGGGTCTTCGCAGGAAACGTCACGCCGTCGTCGGTGTGGACGCCTGCTGCGGGGAGGCGGGATGGCATGTTCATCGTGCGCGAGTGTAGCGGCGCCCGCAGCGACAGACGCTTTATATGGGGCAAGCGGGACTTGCGAGGGGCAAGGCGGACATCTGCGTTGCCCTACCCCCGATAACCGGCCCTGATCACCCGGCCAGTGATTGTCATGCTTGCTACGGGCAATCGCATCACGGGTGGCCTCCGGCCGGAATTCTAGACGATGGGGATCTGGCTCACGTTGTTCTTCGGATCCATCCAGAACGACTCGTTGATGAAGCGGCCGAAGATTTCGCGAGGCAGGATGGAGGTTCGCTCGATCGGCTCCACCTTCGGCCGCACGGTGTGCAGGCCGGGCATGCCGACGCGGGCGTCGAATTCGTCCGCGTTGTAGGAAATATTCTCGAAGTCGTGTTCGAACCAGGGCTCGCCGATGAACTGGTATACCGCGCGCATGGCCGCGGCGGGGTTGCGCACCAGGCTTTCGTGGGTCAGCAGCAGCAAGTGGCCAGGGGCATACTGGCCATAGAACGCATCCTTGGTGGCCTGGAACGCGA
>JABBOE010000230.1 GCA_019351955.1 Pseudomonadota bacterium | reverse complement strand
CGAAGTGGTGGCGCTGGAAGTACCGGCGCCCCGACACGCGCAAGGAAAACGCGCTGTCGCTGGGCACCTATCCCGACGTGAGCCTGCGCAAGGCGCGCGACCGCCGCGACGAAGCGCGCAGGCTGCTGGCCGACGGCATCGACCCCGGCGACAAGCGCAAGGCCACCCGTGCCGCCGATGCCGATACGTTCGAGGCCATCGCGCGCGAGTGGTTCGCCAAGCACGCGCCCAAGTGGGCGCCCAGCCATGCCGACAAGGTGATCCGCCGGCTTGAACGTGACGTGTTTCCGTGGATCGGCGACAAGCCGATGGCCAAGCTGGAAGCGCCGGACGTGCTGGCCGTGCTGCGCCGGATCGAGACGCGCAATGCCGTGGAAACCGCGCACCGGGCGCACCAGAATTGCGGGCAGGTGTTCCGCTACGCAGTCGCCACCGGCCGCGCGAAGGGCGACGTGACGCGCGACCTGCGCGGCGCACTCACCCCGTGGAAACCCCGTCATTACCCCAGCATGACCGACCCCGAAAAAGTGGGCGAACTGCTGCGCGCCATCGACGGCTTCACCGGCTCTTACGTGGTGGCTGCCCTGCTGAAACTGTCGCCGCTGGTATTCACCCGACCGGGCGAAGTGCGCGAGGCAGCATGGGCGGAAATCGACCTTGATGCCAGCGAGTGGAATATCCCCGCCGAGCGGCTGAAGCTGCGCCTGCCCCACCTTGTGCCGCTGGCGCCGCAAGCCGTGGCGATCCTGCGCGACCTGTACCCGCTGACCGGCGCCGGTCGCTACGTGTTCCCCGGCGCACGCACCAACAAGCGCCCGCTCAGCAACATGGCCGTAAACGCCGCCCTGCGTCGCATGGGCTACGGCAAGGACATCATGACCGCCCACGGCTTCCGCGCCATCGCACGCACCATCCTTGACGAAGTGCTGGGCTTCCGCGTCGACATCATCGAGCACCAGCTGGCGCATGCCGTGAAGGACGCCAACGGCCGCGCCTACAACCGCACGTCCTTCCTGCCCCAGCGCCGCAAGATGATGGACGCGTGGGCGGAGTATCTGGACGGGCTGCGCGTGGCGCCCGGCAAGGTGGTGGCGATCAAGCGCAGGGCTGGATGACCTGAACCGCTGCCGCAGTGCCCGTGCAAAGGATATCCCTTGCAGGATATACTAGGACGCAACGGGAACACACGGGACACGATCATGCAGACCATCAAGGTATTCAAGCTGGGCAACGCGCAGGCCGTGCGTATTCCGGTGCGCTACCGCTTCAACGTGGACGAAGTGGAAGTGTTCCAGCGCGACGGCGAACTGGTACTGCGCCCGAAAACGGAAACCGCCGCCGACCTGTTCGCGCGCATCCGTGCCAAGCACGGCCCGCTGGACATCCAGCCCACGCCACGCGGCAAGGCTGAACCCGTCGAGCCGCTGGAACTGTAGGCATGGCGTCCGGCTACCTGCTGGATACCAACATCCTGAGCGCTGCCATGCGTGGCGAGCCGCGTGCGCTGCTGAACCGGCTCGCCGGCATCGCCGCCGACCGCCTGCACCTGTCCGCGCTGGTGCTGGGCGAACTGGCGACCGGCGCGGAACTGGGCACGCGCAAGGCCGCCACGCTTGCCGCCGTGCGCGACCTGACCGCCGGCATGCCACCGCTGCCGTTCGACGCCGACGCCGCCATGACCTATGCCCGCATCCGCGCCGCACTGGAACGCAAGGGGCAGATGATCGGGCAACTGGATTGCCTGATCGCCGCGCAAGCCGTGGCGCGCGAGCTGGTGCTGGTGACGAACAACCTGCGCGAGTTTCGCCGCGTGCCGGGTCTGCAGTGCGAGAACTGGATGCGTTGATCTGTCGCCGCGCCCAGCCTGAGGCAAGGAAAAAAGCGACCCCATGCGTTCATGCCCACTTCGCGCGCGTGCGCCGCGCCGCCTTGGGGCTGACCTTGCGGGTGCGAACCTGGCGCGCCGCGCGCCCTGATCCGGTCTGCGTCAGCGCATGCCCTGCCGCAGCATGCGGATCTTGCCTTGCACCTGCTTGATCGTGCCCAGACCCATGGAGGCCTCGCTCAAATCGCCATCGAAGCGGAAGCCACCGGACTGGCTCGAGAAAATCAGCGGTTGGGACAACTCCTCGGGCCCCGCGGTCGTGCAACTGCCCAGCACAATGATGTCGGCCTTACCACCGTGATGCGAAAACGCCACGGCGCGGATCTTGTCGCAGAGTTCATTCCACAGATAGCGGGGCGGCGTCGGCAAGGTGTAGGCCAGGACTCCATTTCGCCAGAGCTCGAAGCCGATCACGTCAGCCTCGTGTTGTGCGGGGTCGGCGCGATGGCGTCGCGCCAGGAAGCAGACCTCACCGAAGGACGGCAGGCTGACGTTGAAGCGGGTGCGCGCAACCACATTGGCGCCGGCAACACCCGGTCGATCGCATTGAGCGCCAGTGACCTGCGCGGCGGGCCGGCCCGCATTCGACCTGGTTGCAGCACAAGCCGGCAGGCACCCGCCCAGCACCGCCGCAAGGACGGCAATCAGCGCGTCGCGACGAATGGCAGCGAGCCAGCGCACACCACTTGAACATCCATCCATGTCAGCAGAGCCCCGGCCAGTGATCCCACGGGTAGCGCGTGAGCAGCGCCACGGCACGTTTCCTGAAGTGCTCGCGCTCCTTGTAGGCCAGCGCCTTGGCATTGATCCTCAAGGTCAGGCTGCGGTAGGTTCCGTGATCCGCGTAGTGGTTGAGATCGGCCTTGTCCCAGAACCAGGTGGCAGAATAAACGGCCATTTTCGGCTGCTCCAGCAGCTCCGGGTGGTTCAGCGCATCGACGCCGGTATCCCGGGCGAAGTGGGCATAGTTGCTCCGGCCGGTCAGCTGCATCAGACCCCGACCACGGTATTTCCAGCCGTCGCCACTTTTTTCATCGCCGTTGCCGTTTATGCCGGCGTAGACAAAGTTGGCGAGCTTTTCCGGGTGCCTGGTGTAGTCAGCCGCATGGGCGCTCTTGAAGGCAGTGGGAAAGGTGTCCTTCAGATGCTTCGCATCGCTGTACCAGGTCGACTCCACCAGCTTGCGGAACTCCCCCGACTCCACCGCCACCTGCCCAAGGAAGGCAGCGATCCGCTGGATGGTGTTGATCTGGTACTTCATCAAATACGCATTCAGCGGAGCAACAAACTGCTCGGCCCTGGGCCCGCTCAAATGTGGCAGCAGGGCACGCAGAAACGTGGCGGTCACCAGGGCGACATCGTTGCTCACCAGCAAAAACCGGTAATCGTCGCGATACGGTTCCGTGCCAATGGTGCCTGTGGACAGGAACGGGCTGGCGGCCATCGAGCCAGGCAACCCGGTCATGCCGTAGACATTCAGTCCCCTGCTGTAAACACCGGTGCCGGCAAGCGCCGCTCCGCCTGGCGCTGAAAGCTGGCCAAATCGCGAATCATTGTCGTAGCAATGCATGGCTCGAATATCCCGGCGAGCGCAGGCCGCCTGTGTGAATGGATCGGAACGTTGCTAGATTCTCACGAAATACGGAATCGCCATCAGCGCCGCGCCAACGATGATCAGCCCCGCCGTGCCTGTCACGAAATACGGAAACACCATCAGCGCCACCCCACAAAACAGCGGCACGACCACGCGTTGCTTCTTGCCGTAGACGAAGAAGCCCGTCCCGATCGAGCCGAACAGCATGCCCCACCATAGTGTCGATGCGTTCAAGGCAACCTCGCCGGTTCGGATCTGGACGGGCGCATCTTACTCCAACCAGGCCGCCCCATCGGAGCTCGCGCGCCGACTCGTGGATCGCTTCGCCCAGTTTCTGGATAAGGTCTTTGACCTGCTGATT
>JABBOE010000048.1:17898-24054 GCA_019351955.1 Pseudomonadota bacterium | reverse complement strand
CCGCACGGGTGTAGCGACCGACAAACGCCCGCTTGCCCCCGCCTGAAATCTCGACTCCCCAGAGACATACACACGACAGCCCGCGCCCTCTGCAAGAGCTCTCAAGGCCTTGCGGCTGACTGATCGTGTCTAACGTCAAGCAGGCGGTGCGCAAATCACGTTTCCATTGAGGCATTGCGCCCGCCATCTGCGCCCCAAACGCAATCCGAGCCCTATCAGATGACCGGTCGACAATTCCGGTACCTTCTCTCGTTAAGGCTCGCGGAGCGCCGCAATGGCATCTGGTTCGAGGACCTCCATGCGATGAATCGGCCCGCGTATCCAGCCCTCTTTCCTAAACTCCGATAAGACACGGCTAAGCGTCTCCGTCCGCAAACGTAAGTAACTGGCGATATCCGACCGGGGAACGTTCGGCAGGCTTCGGGGTACGCAGGCGCCGCGCGCCGCAGTCGCTTGGAGAACTTGCATCATGTATTCAGCCACGCGAGCCCGCGCCGCAGCTTGGATAACGCGCGTATGCCTGTAAGTCGATCCAATGCGACTGGCAAGCGCGGCATTGAATCGTTCGCATAATTCCTTCGAAGGGCTGCTCTTTCCTTTGATGTTGCATCCAATGCTGCAGACACATGTCATGGCGACCGACGCCCTGAAATGCTTATCGAGACTCTGCGTATCAACTTGCGCTTCGAGTCCGAACAATTGTCCGGGCAAGCTGAAATCAATGACCGTTTCAGCCGCACGCCCAATGGCATTCCAGACCGCTTTGACTGCCCCAGATCTGACGACATATAAACGTGCTGGGTGAACGGGGATCACGGCGTCGGCACGATATTCGTCGATCTGAATCCTCGCCTGCGGATTATTGCGTGCGTCCCCCAAGAGTCCCAAGAGTCCACACGTCGCCCGATTGGAGCAACCATGGCACGGTGCGGTCATAGGGAAAAGCCTTGAATTGAGACATCTGCAGCCACCCAGCGACAAGCGTCCCCCTTGCATGGGAGGGCACTCGTCGTCGGGACTAGCAAGTTATTC
This sequence comes from Pseudomonadota bacterium, assembly GCA_019351955.1. Lineage (GTDB taxonomy): Bacteria > Pseudomonadota > Gammaproteobacteria > Burkholderiales > Burkholderiaceae_C > Thiomonas_A. The sequence goes on along the minus strand of JABBOE010000048.1, from coordinate 23,022 downwards.
GCCTGCAAGAACTCTCGTTGCCGTTTGGTCCAGCTTTGGAGGGGTCGAGTAGGTGTGGAATGGTGCAGGTGAAGGCACTTCCCACTCCAGGCCATGCGCCCCCTCCCAAGGTCGCTGCGGGGCTTTCTCACCATGCCGACGCACCACAGGCAGCACCACGGCGAAGAGAAAGTACACCTGCGCCAACCCGAAGATCAGCGAGCCGATCGACGACAGTTGATTGAAATCCGTGAACTGCAAGGGATAGTCCGCGTAGCGACGCACCATGCCACCCAGGCCCAGGAAGAACTGCGGGAAGAACGTCAGGTTGAAGCCAATCATCGACAGCCAGAAATGGACCTGCCCAGCGCTCTCGCTATATCGCGTGCCTGTCCATTTCGGTGACCAGTAATAAAAGGCCATAAAAATGGCAAAAAGCGCACCAGCCACCATCGTGTAGTGAAAGTGTGAAACCACGTAGTAGGTGTTATGCACTTGGACGTCGATCGGCGCCAGCGCCAATACCAAGCCCGTGAAACCTCCGATCAAGAATACGATGATGAAACCAATGGCAAACAACATCGGGGTCTCAAAAGTCAGCGACCCCCGCCACATCGTCGCTACCCAGTTGAAAATCTTCACTCCTGTTGGCACTGCAATGAGCATGGTGGCGTACATGAAGAACAACTGGCCAAACGTTGGCATGCCCGCCGTGAACATGTGGTGCGCCCAGACGATGAACGACAAAATTGCGATCGATGCCGTTGCATAGACCATCGAACTGTAGCCAAACAGGGGCTTGCGCGAAAAGGTGGGCACGACGGTGCTCATGATGCCAAACGACGGCAGGATCAGGACGTACACCTCAGGGTGCCCCATGAACCAGAATAGGTGCTGATAAAGAACGGGGTCACCGCCACCGGCCGCATTGAAGAAGCTTGTGCCAAAGTGGCGGTCCGTCAACGTCATCGTCACCGCGCCTGCAAGCACAGGCATGATCGCGATCAGCAAATAAGCCGTAATCAGCCAAGTCCAAGCGAACATCGGCATCTTCATCAAGCTCATGCCGGGTGCGCGCATGTTCAAGATCGTGACGATGATATTGATCGACCCCATGATTGACGAGGCACCAAGGATGTGCACGGCGAAGATCACCAGATCCATGCCCATGCCTTGCTGAACCGTAAGCGGCGCATAAAGGGTCCAACCTACGTCAGGGGCGCCGCCTGGTACGAAAAAGGCCGCCACCCCGAGGAGTGCAGCAGGGATGAGCAGCCAGAAACTGAGATTATTCATGCGCGGAAAGGCCATGTCCGGCGCCCCGATCTGCAGCGGGATCATCCAGTTGGCAAGCCCGGTGAGCGCGGGCATCACAGCCATGAAAATCATGATCAGGCCGTGCATCGTGGAAAATGAAAGATACAACTGGGGATTGAGAAACTGGATACCCGGCTCAAACAGCTCAGCACGAATGCCGAGTGCCAACACCCCACCAACAAACAGCATCGCCAGCGCGTACACAAGATACATCGTGCCGATGTCCTTGTGATTGGTCGAAAAAAGCCAACGCTGCCAGCCACGGGGATGGTCATGGGCATGATCGGCAGCAGGGGTCCCTGCATGCGCAGGATCGAGCACGGCGCTCATGGGGTATTCCTCTCAGGTTGCTGTTGGAAGCGATTCCGCACCGCATCACCAGACGCCACTAGGCAAGGCGAACCGACCGAACATGGCCCGATCACCAACTGGTTCCCGCACTGGGTGAACCGCAGATTCTCGCTTTGTAGCGAACGCTGTCGCGCACGGTCTTCGGGGTAAGTCCTTGGCCGAGTGATCCAGATCAATTCGACGCAAAATATCGGACCACCTGCCGAACCCGCAGTCCCTGTCAGCGAGGGCGCCCCTACAGCCGCTTCTGATTCTCAAACAGCAATGTCGAGAGCGCGATCGTTGGTTCACCTAATGTCATGCTCAGAGCCTGCGCGACGCGGATCGAAACCATGCTCCGCCAACGATCGACGGATGATCTCGGCAGCTTGCTGCATCAACGCTGCCTCCCGACGATCCACGGCCACTCGCCCGAAATCCTCCAAGCTTGCGCTGGTCAGAAACTGGGCGAGCGCTTGGGCTTGCAGCGCATTCAGGGTGACAACCAGGTCGATCGAGTCAACGGGCATCAGCGTCTCATCCTCCTTGTCTGAGGCGGCCTCAGGGATAGGCACGAATATTTCCAGTGGGCAATATATGCAAACTATGCGATATTCCGGCTTACGCATCCTTCAGCCGCATATGGACACTAGGCACGTACAGACCGTCCCCCAAGCAGGCGCCTCCGCCTGCGACTCAGGCGTTCAGAATCCGTTCTGTCTCCCGCTCGTGCTATCGCAAGACGCATGCGAACGCATACAGGACATGGTGCAGTCTACGATTCGCATCCAAAAAGGCAATCCGCTATTCGAGTCGGGGCAACTGGCGAACAAGCTTTACCTCGTGCGTATGGGATCGTTCAAATCCATCCTGGGCAGCCCCGATGGTCGACAGCAGATCATCGGTTTCCATTTCCCCGGCGAAATATTGGGATTGGAGAGCTTTGCCACAAGGGCCTACTCCACGGACGCAGTTGCTCTTGAAGACGGCGAGTCCAGCGCGATTGACATGGGCGCTCTGGAGGCTTGCGCCCGCGAACTGCCAGGTTTGCAGCATCAGATTCATTGCCTCATTGGCAATTGCCTGGAAAGCGCGCAACGGACTCAGTTTGCGCTCGGCAGCATGCACGCTGCCGAGCGTCTGGCGTATTTTCTGCTGGATTTATCGGACCGCTTCAAGGCACTAGGTCTATCGGGCGACGCGCTCAACCTCAGCATGAGCCGGGAAGAGTTGGGCAGCTTCCTGGGATTGAAGCTGGAAACAATAAGCAGGTTGATGACGCACTTTGATGAAATGGGATTGCTGCAGGTGCATCTGCGCCAAGTACGGATCATCGACCGTGCCCGGCTGTCCCAATTGCTCGATCATGCGGGTGACGCGGCGTCACTCGGCCCTATGCATAAATAGCTCAGCGCCGTAGAGCAGGGGCGCAGCCAGCCACCGTGGGATGGCCAGCACCAATCTCGCGCATCGGTCCACACGGGCGTGCATCCAGGCGGCAAGGTGCTGCTTCCACCTGCGTGACTTCCGGCGACGGCGGTTTGACCGTCGTCATGGCGTGGTACCCGCCGGGGCCCGCCGCGCTAGGAGTCGCGATCGATTGCACAGACCACCAACACGGGGCAAAGCAGCTGTCCATGACTGGACGCTCGGGACCACTTGAACGTGGGCCACGGCCCGGTGCTGCGCGCTCTTGCCGGGGAGATCGTGGAAGAATTCATCGCACCTTGCGATAAAGGCGAAAGCCCGCTTGTCGCGGCCCTTGGCTATTGCTCGATGGTATTGGTCGGGGCGAGAGGATTCGCCCCCCGACCCCTGCACCATAAAAGTTTCATCGGATCAATCCGTTAGCTCTATTTTATCTAGTTCTAAGGTAAAGATTCGGTGATGGCGTAGGCAGCCGTTACCGGCGCAAGATGGCGGCGTAGTCGCGGCGCAGCGGGGTCCCAGTGGGAATTTAGCTCCCATTTCGGCCCATTTGGACGAAAAAAAGCCCACAGTGTTCGTGTGGGCTTGTTCTCTAAACCGTTGTTCTTACTGTTGTTTCTTGGTCGGGGCGAGAGGATTCGAACCTCCGACCCCCTGCACCCCATGCAGGTGCGCTACCAGGCTGCGCTACGCCCCGACGACCAAGCGAGAAACTATAGCAGATTATTCCAAGTCCAAGAGCTCACGCAGGGCCTTCAAATGACTCCGCAGGTCGTCTCGCACCGCTGCAGGCCACGTCAGCGGCTCGCCTCCGGGCCAAGCTGATCTGCCTTTGTCGGCTTCGTCTTTCGGTTCACTGCCATGCGATAGCTCCGTATTGGAACTTGTAGCCACCGCCTCAGGGGACTGGTGTTCACTTTGCAGGTCGCCCTGAGAAAGCCGTGCGCGCGCACCATGGATCGTGAACCCCTGTTCATACAGCAATTCCCGGATACGGCGGATGAGCAGCACTTCGTGATGTTGGTAATAGCGCCGATTGCCCCGCCGTTTCATGGGCCGCAACTGGCTGAACTCCTGCTCCCAATAGCGCAGAACGTGCGATTTGACGCCACAAAGATCGCTAACTTCACCGATCGTGAAATAGCGTTTGGACGGTATTGGTGGCAAGTCCGAAGCGGCGTTCATGGCTGCAGTCGAGGCTGGGTGCGAAGGGTGTGAGGAGCGTTGATGAGACTATAAGGCGGCGCTGGGTTGATCTCCTCAGACTCCACCCTTCCCCACAGCATCCACCTGCACCTGGAGCTGTTCCTTCAATTTCTGGCTCGGATGAAAGGTGACAACCCGTCTCGCCTGGATGGGGATGATCTCCCCTGTTCGAGGATTACGCCCCGGGCGTTGAGCCTTGTTGCGTAGATGAAAATTCCCGAAGTTAGAAAGCTTGACATCGTGCCCTGATGCCAACGTGTCACGGATCAGGTCAAAAAAAGCATCCACCATATCTTTGGACTCACGCTTGTTCAATCCAATCCGCTCATAAAGCAATTCTGACAATTCAGCTTTGGTCAAGCTAGGCGTCTGCAAGCTTGTGACAATCTTTTCCATGTTCCCCTCTCCCCGTAATGATGCCTGATGCTCGCGCTTGCGTAGCCGGCAGCTAGGCGCGAAGCCGAGCGCCTAGCGCCTCCTGCAGAGCCTCAACCACCCCAGCGCAGGCGGCTTCCGCCCGCGCGTCTGTCAGCGTTTCTTCGCCCTGCAAAGTCAGACGTAAGGCAATACTCTTGCTTCGCACGCCGTCTTGCTGCTGCGGCTGGAAAACATCGAAGATCACGCTCTTGGCAACGATGGCGCAACGCGTGTCGTTCACGGTTGCGCGCTCCAACACTTCCAGGATGCGGGACGCGGCGGTACCGGCGTCCACGACCAAGGCGAGATCACGCAACACCGCGGGAGTGCGTGGTACTGGATGCAGAACAGGCATGGCTTGGCGCTGCACAGCCACGGCATCAAGCTCGAAAACGACTGGAGCAAGCGCAAGCGCATATTTCTGCAACCACCGCGGATGCAACTCAC
>JABBOE010000048.1:0-17888 GCA_019351955.1 Pseudomonadota bacterium | reverse complement strand
GCTTGGCCGTCGACCAACACCGCAGCACTGCGGCCGGGGTGAAGGGCAGGATGGTTAACGGGTTCAAACGTGAGCGGGCCGGCTCCCGCACATAACTGCTCAACATCGCCCTTCACGTCGAAAAAATCCACCAAGCGCTCAGGCGTAGCCCAACCTGTGGGCTCAACCGGCCCATATGCCAGCCCACCCACCCGCATGGGCTGGTTCACACCTCCGGGCCGGCTGTCGTCCGCTGGCTCCGTGCTGCGCATAAAGACGCGCCCGATCTCAAATAATCGTACGCGGCGCGCCTTGTGACTGACGTTGAGCCGCAAGGCTTGCAGCAACCCGCCAAGCAAAGTGCTGCGCATCACACTGGCATGTGCAGCAATTGGGTTGAGCAAAGCGATCGGCTGAACGTTACCAGCCAGGTCGGCCTCCCACTCAGGCTCAGCGAAACTAAAATTAATGGTTTCCTGATACGCGCGCGCGGCCAGCACTCGACGCAGCGCGTGCTGGCTTCTCGTCGCCTCCGGTGCCGGCAACATGCGGGCTGCCACCTTTGGTGAGGTCACAGGGATCTGCGCATAACCGTGGATGCGCGCCACCTCCTCAATCAGATCTTCCTCGATTTCAAGGTCGAAGCGATAGCTGGGCGGCGTCACGACAAATGCATCACCCGCTGCAGCATGCTCCTTCTGAAATGGGAGGCCTAAACGGGTGAAGATTTCACTCATGCGTGATTCACCAATCGGCATGCCAATCACCTTCTCGCAGCGAGCCACGCGCATGCGTATCGGCTCGCGCTTGGGCAGGTTCAGCGCGTGATCGTCGATTGGACCGGCGTGCCCCCCGCAAATGTCCAGAATAAGCCGCGTGATGCGCTCGGCATGATCCACCGTGGTGGCGTAATCCACGCCGCGTTCAAATCGGGCAGCGGCATCCGTGGAGAAGTTATAGCGCCGCGCCCGACCACGAATCGCGTCAGGCCACCAGAAAGCTGCCTCCACGTATACGTCGCGCGTATCAAGCGTGACGGCAGTCGCATCCCCTCCCATGATGCCCGCAAGGGACTCGATGCCACGCCCTGCAGCGATCACGCCAACCTGATCGTCCACCGCGATCTGCTGACCGTTGAGCAACTTCAGCGTCTCGCCCGCCCTGCCCCACCGCACTTCCAGGTCACCTTCAATCTTGTTCAAATCGAAGACGTGCGACGGTCGGCCGAGTTCGAGCATCACGTAATTTGAGATATCAACCAGTGCCGAGATGCTGCGCTGCCCCGCGCGTTCAAGGCGTTGGCGCATCCAGGCAGGTGTGAGTGCGCGAGCATTGACCCCACGGATGATGCGTCCGGAAAACCGCCCGCAGAGATCCGTCGCGTTAATGCGCACTGGCAGCGTTTCATCGAGGGTCGGCTCAACGGGCACGATCTCGGACCGTTTGAGCGGCGCCCCTGTGATGGCAGCGAGTTCCCTTGCAACGCCGAATACGCTTAGGCAATGGCCCAGATTGGGTGTGAGTTTGATGCTGTAGATGCATTCATCCAGTTCCAGCGCCTCACGCAGATTCTGGCCGGGCGCGAGTTCAGGCGGCAAAGCTAACAAGCCCGAATGATCAGTAGACATTCCCAGTTCTCGGCCCGAGCACAGCATGCCCTGCGATGCGATGCCCCGCATGGTGGCCGGCCCGATCTGCAGCGGTGCATCGCCGTCCTTGGTCGGCGGCAATAACGCTCCAATCGTCGCGCAAGGCACCTTCATGCCCGCGGCAACGTTCGGCGCGCCGCACACGATTTGAAGTGGGCTGGGGCCTCCCGCATTGACCTGACAAACGCGCAGTCGGTCTGCATTCGGATGGGGTTCAACAGTCATCACTTCGCCGACGACTACGCCGCTGAACGCCGGCGCAGCGACCTGCATCTCTTCGACTTCAAGGCCGGCCATCGTCAGGCGGTCGGCAATCTGCTCACTTGTTAGAGCAGGGTTGCAAAATTGGCGAAGCCAGGATTCGGGCACTTGCATGGGTGGGAAGATGCTGTGAGCGAAGAATAGGCAGGAGGGGAGACGCGCGTACGCCCCACTCAGTCTGAATTGAACTGCTCGAGAAACCGTAGGTCACCAACGTAGAACTGGCGCAGATCGCCCACGCCATACCGCAGCATGGTGAGCCGTTCGATGCCAGAACCAAACGCGAATCCGATATGGCGCTCCGGATCAAGTCCGAAATTACGCACCACGTTGGGATGTACCTGGCCCGCGCCCGAGATCTCAAGCCATCGACCTTGGAGCGGCCCGCTGTCGAACATCATGTCGATCTCCGCCGACGGTTCGGTAAACGGAAAATAGGACGGGCGGAAGCGCAGCGTGATGTCATCGCGCTCGAAGAACGTATGCAGGAACTCGGTATAGGTTCCCTTGAGATCGGCGAGCGACACGTTCTCACCGATCCAAAGGCCTTCAAACTGGTGAAACATCGGTGAATGCGTCGCGTCGCTGTCCACGCGGTAGGTTCGCCCCGGCGCGATGACCTTGATGTCAGGCATATCCACGCCAGCGTAGCGTTTGACGTGCGCGCGCGCATAGCGAACCTGCATCGGTGAAGTATGCGTGCGCAACAGCAGCGGCTGCCCGCGAACATCGTGCACGTCGACATAGAACGTATCTTGCATCGAACGCGCCGGATGATTCTGCGGTGAGTTCAATGCCGTGAAATTGGTCCAATCATCTTCTATTTCCGGGCCGTCAGCCACGTCAAATCCGATGGAGCGAAAGATCGACTCGATACGTATCCATGAGCGCACCACGGGGTGTAGGCCACCCCCGTGCTGACCGCGGCCGTGCAACGTGACATCGATGGCCTGCGCGGCGAGCCTGGCATGAAGCTCTGCTTCAGCCATGGCATCACGCCGCCGCTGCAGCGCTTGCTCGATCCCCTGCTTTGCCAAGTTGATGGCCGCGCCACGCTCGCGCTTCGCCTCAGGCGGCAACTGCGCCAGCTCCTTCATCAACCCGGTGATGACGCCCGATTTACCCAGATAGCGGGCCTTGGCGTTTTCGAGTTCGGCCGGCTGTGAAATCGCCGAGAACTCCGACTCGGCTTGATGCACCAGATCCTGCAATTGCGTCATGGCTGAAAAACCCGTCGAGATGCAAAGGCTGCAGCGAGAAAAAAGGCCCGGTACGACCAGGCCTGCAGAGCTTGAGCAGGCGCACGCCCGGGAGCGCGCGCCGCAAATTGGCGACTCAAGCCAAATTCGCCTTGACTTGCTCGACAATCTTGCCAAAGGCAGCAGCGTCGTTCACGGCCATTTCAGCCAGGACTTTGCGGTCAATTTCGATGGCTGCCTTTTTCATGCCGTTCATGAACACGCTGTAGCTCATGCCGAACTCACGCACGGCGGCGTTGATACGCGTGATCCACAGAGCGCGGAACTCACGTTTTTTTGCACGGCGGTCACGGTAAGCGTATTGACCAGCCTTCATCACCGCCTGTTTGGCAATGCGGAAGACATTTTTGCGGCGGCCACGGAACCCTTTGGCCTGATCCAGAACTTTCTTGTGGCGGGCGCGAGCCGTTACACCACGTTTGACGCGAGGCATTTCATCACTCCTTCATCAGTAAAAGAGGCCTGAGCACGAAGCTTAGGCAAACGGCATCATCTGGGCGATATGGCCCATGTTCGTGGCGTGCACCTCAGTGGAGCCACGCAGATGGCGCTTGTTCTTGGTCGTCTTCTTGGTGAGGATGTGACGCTTAAAGGCCTGGCCACGTTTGACCGAGCCACCGGGGCGAACACGAAAGCGCTTGGCAGCGCTTTTCTTGGTTTTCATCTTGGGCATTGAAAGCTCCATTTGAAGTTGACATGCTCGCAGGCGCCCGCGCAATGCGGGACTTGGGCCTGCGCCCACTTGTTATCAGCCGACTTCGCCTTGTGCGAACCCGGCTGTGAACCGTGTGCAGGACAAAAACCTGCACACGGATTGTTGGCAGCCGATGGCCGCTATTTCTTCTTGCGAGGCGTCAGCACCATAATCATCTGGCGCCCTTCAAGACGAGGCATCTGCTCCACTTGGCCGTGCGGTTCGAGATCGTCCCGAACACGCTCCAGCAGACGCATGCCGATATCTTGGTGGGTGATTTCACGTCCGCGAAAGCGCAAGGAAACCTTGGCTTTATCCCCCTCATCCAGGAAACGCTTCAAGTTCCGGATTTTGATCATGTAGTCGCCCTCATCCGTTGCAGGGCGGAACTTCACTTCCTTGATCTGGATTTGCTTTTGCTTGAGCTTCGCCTCATGCGACTTCTTTTGTTCCTGGTACTTGAACTTGCCGTAGTCCATCAGGCGGCAAACCGGCGGATTTGCGGTAGGCGCAATTTCGACAAGATCAACGCCCTGCTCTTCGGCCAAACGCAAGGCCTCGGTGATGGACACGATGCCGAGAGCCTCGTTGTCCTCGCCGCTTAGGCGAACTTCAGGAACGGTAATTTCACGATTGAGGCGGTGAGCCCTTTTTTCCGGGGCGTTGCGGCTCTGTACAGTAGCGATGGTTCAACCTTTCAATAAAGTGGACGGTACTGTGCTGCGGCTATTGCAAATCAGCAACTTCCTTAAGCGCTCTTTGGCAGAACTCGGAAAGGGGCAGCACACCCAGGTCTTTGTTGCCACGTGCCCGCACAGCAACAGCCCGCGACACACGCTCCTTTCCGCCGACCACGAGCAGATAGGGAATTTTTTGCAACGAATGCTCTCGGATTTTATAGGTGATTTTCTCGTTACGCAAATCACAGTCAACTCTAAGGCCTTGTTTTTTCAGCTCTTGCGTCACTTCCGCCGCATAAGCTGCAGACTCTTCCGTAATGCTCAAAACGACGGCCTGCAAGGGCGCGAGCCATATCGGCAAAGCTCCCGCATGGTGCTCGATGAGCACACCGATGAAGCGCTCCATCGACCCCACGATGGCGCGGTGCAACATCACGGGGCGGCGGCGCGACGAGTGTTCGTCGACGTATGACGCATCCAGACGCTCGGGCATCATGAAATCGACTTGCATCGTCCCGACCTGCCAGGCACGGCCGATGGAGTCCTTCATGTGATATTCAATTTTGGGCCCGTAGAACGCACCTTCGCCCGGCAACTCGGTCCACGCCACACCGCACGCATTGAGTGCGGCCCGCAGCGCGCCTTCGGCCTTATCCCATACGTCCTCATCGCCAATGCGCTTGTCGGGGCGCAGCGCAATTTTCAAATCAATATCGGCAAACCCAAAATCGGCATAAACCTGCATGGCCTGCCGGTGAAAAGCCGTTACCTCGGATTCGATCTGATCTTCGGTGCAAAAGATGTGCCCATCGTCCTGCGTGAACCCGCGCACGCGCAGCAGCCCGTGCAGGGCGCCTGATGGCTCGTTGCGATGGCACGCACCGAATTCCCCGTAGCGAATCGGTAGGTCACGATAACTTCGAAGCCCTGCGTTGAAAATCTGCACATGGCCCGGACAATTCATCGGCTTGAGCGCGTACTGACGCTTCTCCGACTCTGTGAAAAACATGTTCTCTGCGTAATTGTCCCAGTGGCCAGATCGCTTCCATAGGCTGACGTCAAGCACCTGCGGCGCACGCACTTCCTGATAGCCACTCTGGCGGTACACACTCCGCATGTATTGCTCGACCGCTTGCCACAATGCCCAGCCTTTGGGATGCCAAAAGGCGAGGCCCGGAGCTTCTTCCTGGAAGTGAAACAGGTCCAGTTCTCTGCCAAGGCGGCGATGGTCGCGCTGTTCAGCTTCCTCCAGTCGTTGAAGGTGGGCAGCCTGGTCTTCCTTGCGCGCCCAGGCGGTGCCGTAGATGCGCTGGAGTTGCGCTTTTCGCTGATCGCCCCTCCAATATGCGCCGGCCACCTTCGTGAGCTTGAACACCTTGAGCCTTCCCGTCGATGGCACGTGGGGACCACGGCACAGATCGGTAAAGCCACCCTCGGCATAGATGGACACATCCTCTCCGGGAGGGATGTCAGCAATGATCTCCGCCTTGTAATGTTCACCCAGGCTCTTGAAATACGCCACTGCCTCGTTGCGCGGAAGCACTCGGCGCACCACGGGTTCATTGCGCGATGCAAGCTCCACCATCTTGGACTCGATGGCCACGAGGTCCTCCGGCGTGAAGGGTCGCTTGTAGGCAAAGTCGTAATAAAAGCCGTTCTCGATGACCGGGCCGATGGTGACCTGCGCATCCGGGAACAACTCCTTGACTGCGTACGCCAGCAAATGCGCCGTGGAGTGGCGGATGATTTCCAACCCCTCCGGGTCCTTGTCCGTGACAATCGCGATGTGCGCGTCGCGGTCCAGGGTCGTGCCAAGGTCCACCAGACGCCCGTCGACCTTGCACGCGATGGCCGCTTTGGCAAGGCCGGGACCGATGGAGGCGGCTATTTCAGACAGGCTGACTGCGCCATCGAACTGGCGCCGCGATCCGTCAGGAAGCGTGATTTGAAGCATGGATGATCACCCGGAAAGACAGAGTTGCGGTCAAGCCGCACTTTCAGACGCTTTCGCCTCTCTGGGAAAGCGCGCGAGCCAGACCCCGGCAGTTCAAGCCTAGGAGCAAGTTCGCGGTGTCATAACGATGGTGTCGCAAATTCGTGCGGGAGAAAGTTCTGGTAGGCGGTATTGGAATCGAACCAACGACCTCTTGCATGTCAAGCAAGCGCTCTAACCATCTGAGCTAACCGCCTGTGAACTCATAATCATACCAGAGCTTGCACAACGACCCCATCTAACGTCGCGCTGCGCTGCGCACACCTTTGACCTCGCGCAGCATTTGCAACGCGTGCGGCAGCTTTTCCAAGCCAGCAAACTCTACCGTAAACAGCATGTGCGCGGCATCGCCGCGGCTTTGGGTTTGCACTCCAATCACATTGACCTTCTCTTTCGAGAACACCTCGGAGATGTCACGCAACAAACCTTGCCGATCCGAGGCCTCGACAATCAGATCAACCGGATAGATCGCATCGCCACGCGCACCCCAGGTCACTGGAATGACGCGTTCAGGATGCTGGTGTGCGAGATTGCGAGCGTTTGGACAATCGGCGCGATGCACCGACACCCCGCGTCCACGCGTCACAAACCCGCTGATCGCATCGGGCGGCGCGGGTCTGCAGCACTTCGCCAGTTGCGTCAGGAGTGCATCCACCCCCACAACGAGCACTCCTGCCTGCGGCAGCGTCTTGGCCGACTTCAGGGAAAGTTCCGGACCAGCCTGCTGGGCCGCCCCTCCCCCAGGACCGCGCAAGTGGAGCTCAATTTGCCGTAACGGCAGGGCATCGCTGCCGACGCGCTCGAACAACTGCTCGGGGCTGCGAAAGCCCAGTCCCGCCGCCAACTCCTGCAGGCTCATGCCCGTCCTGCCCTCGCGCTGCAATAGCTTTTCAACCAACGCTCGTCCGCTAGCCAGCGTCTGCTCCAGCGCTTGCGCGTTAAACCAGGCGCGCACTTTTGCGCGGGCCCGCTGTGAATGCAGAAAACCAAGTTCAGGGTTGAGCCAGTCGCGTGATGGGCCGCCCTGCTTGGCCGCGACGATTTCTACCGTCTGTCCGCTGCGCAATCGCGTGTTAAGCGGCACGAGCGCGCCATTGACGTGCGCGCCACGGCAACGGTTACCGAGATCGGTATGCACTGCATAGGCGAAATCCACAGGGGTCGAACCGCTGTCGAGTTCGACAATGCGCGCCTGCGGCGTGAGCACGTAGATATGGTCATCGAATGGACTGATCTCCTCACCGGCGGCGTCAGGACGTGCATGCGGGCCCTGCTCCACGAGCTCACGGCGCAAGGCAAGCAATTGACGCGCAAGTGCAATTTTCGCGTCATAGTCGGATGCCGCAGCAACTCCCTTGTAACCCTGCGCCCCGGCCTCTTTGTAGGCCCAATGCGCGGCGACACCCTGTTCGGCATGCTCGTGCATGGCCTGGGTGCGAATTTGGATTTCGACCGGCACATCCTCAGGCCCGCGCACCACCGTATGCAGCGACTGGTAGCCGTTCGGCTTCGGCTTTGCGATGTAGTCGTCATACTCTGCGTCCATTGGAGTCCAAATCGCATGCACGGCACTGAGGGCCGCGTAGCAGGCATCCACGCTGGGCACGATGATGCGCAAAGCAAGCAAATCCATCACCTGGTCGAGCCGCAGCGCCTTGCCCTGCATCTTGCGCCAGATGCTGTAGGCATGCTTGCTACGACCGCTGATGCGCGCCTCGATACCCTGTGCCGCGAGGATTTGCTGGATCTTCCCCGTTGCCTCGGAGATCAGAGCTTCGCGTTGCGCGGCATGCTCTGCCAACCAGCGTGCAATCTGACCGTACGCCTTCGGCTGGGCAAAACGGAATGCAAGATCCTCGATTTCCCATTTGATCTGCCAAAGACCAAGGCGATTAGCCAGCGGCGCATACACCTGAAGCGATTCCTCTGTGAATTCCGGTGACGGCTGGCCACCCCCGGCCAAGTAGTAGCGCAGAGACTGCAAGCGCGAGGCCAACCGCAGCAGAACCACGCGCAAGTCCTGCGAGAAGGCAAGCAGCAATCGGCGCATCAGCTCTTGGTGATGCGCCGATTCGTGCCCCGAGTCCTGTCCCCTAGCGTTGCGCGCGACGCGAAACACGTCGACCAATTTGCGATTTTCCATCGCCAGCAGGGCAAGCTCCCGCCCGAAGACTTTTAGTAGCTGCTCCTCAGGCTTGGCAAGCTGCGTTGCCGCTTGGCTCAGGTAGGCCGCTGCGCGGGTCTGCACGTCGGCGCCAATCGCCGCGAGAATGTTGCACGCGCCATCCGCATGTTGCAGCGCAGGCTCGCCCGTCTCCATGACTACGCCCTCAAGCAAAGCGGCGGCGTACGCCTTTGCCTTGTCGAGAAGGGCGTCGCCTTGCGGGGCGACAATGTCTGCCCGCGTGTGCGTTGCGCTCATGGCAAGTCCGTATGGCGAAGCAGAAATCCTAAGACCAACTGAATCTGGTCGTCATGCAGGAGTGTCGGTGCATGACCGACCCCGGGCAGCGAAACATAATCGGCCCTAGGGCCCCTTTGTGTCATGGATTGCGCAGTGGATGCTGCCAAGATATCCGACTCTGCGCCCCGAAGGACCAGCGTGGGCGCCATGATGCGGTCATAAAGCGCCCACAGCGCTTGCTCGCCTGCCTGCGCGGCCTCAGGTGTGACCTGCGCGAGGGCTTCGTTGATGCGCGGGTCGTAATGCAAACGCCACCCTGCACCATCGGGCACCACCATCGGCTTGGTGAGTTCCAACCATTCCTGTGGGGTATGCGGACCAAAGCCGGCGGAGATTTGCTCAAGGTAATCCGCCGCTTCCTGCACGCTCGAGAACGCCGTGCGCTGCCCAACGTAGCCGGCAATGCGCTGCAGACCGTCGGCGGCAATAGACGGCCCTATGTCGTTCAGCACCAGCACATCGATGGCGCTGCCCTGCAATCCCGCCAATCCCAGGCCAATTAGTCCTCCCATGGAGGTCCCAACCCAGGCCAATCGCCGCGGATTGAGCCGCGCCAAGAGTGTGACCATGTCGGCCGTGTATTGCGGCAACTGATAGTGCATGGGATTGGCTAGCCAGTCCGATCGGCCGCGGCCTGCCACATCCGGGCACACTACGCGGAAGCGGTCTTGCAGGGCCCGCGCCAAATGATCGAAGTCTCGCCCCTGCCTCGACAGGCCATGAACACAAACGACTACGTCGGGGTTGTCCGCTTCTCCCCATTCCCAATAGGCCATGCGGTGTAACCCGCCAGGATGTAGACATTGCACGAAATCGAGCCGCGCTTCAGGGGCGTCCGCCATGGCAGTTCTCGCGTGGTGAGGGTGTGGACCCTGATCTTAGAGCGAGCCGTCCCGAGTAGTCGCACACGGCCAAGATCAATACACTCTTGGTCAGATGCAAGATCCAGACGGTTTCCTCACTCAATGTCTCCCAACATCCCTACGCCCTTCGAGGACCTGCTGCGCACAGTGCTAAGTCACGGTGCTGACAAAGGTGATCGCACCGGTACCGGTGCGCGCAGCATTTTTGGCGCCCAGCTTCGCTTTGACCTACGGCATGGCTTTCCGCTCGTCACGACCAAGAAGGTGCACCTCAAGAGCATCATCGTTGAATTGCTCTGGTTTCTACGCGGTGACAGCAACGTGCGCTACTTGCACGAGCACGGCGTGACCATCTGGGATGAATGGGCACGCGCAGATGGCGAACTGGGCCCTGTGTACGGTGTGCAATGGCGCGCTTGGCCTACCCCCGACGGGCGCCACGTTGACCAAATCGCGCAGCTGATCGAGGGCCTCAAGCGTGACCCCCATTCGCGCCGCCATCTCGTGAGCGCGTGGAACGTAGGACAACTCAGGGAGATGGCGCTGCCACCCTGCCATCTCTTGTTCCAATTCTATGTGGGGCCTCCAGAACGCTCCGGCGGAAAGCCGCTGCTGAGTTGCCAGCTCTATCAGCGCAGCGCGGACCTTTTCCTGGGTGTGCCCTTTAATATTGCAAGCTATGCGCTGCTTACGCACATGGTGGCCCAACAATGTGACATGGACGTGGCCGATTTCATCTGGACCGGTGGGGACTGCCACATCTATCACAATCACTTGGAGCAGGTGCGGCTACAGCTCTCGCGCCCACCGTACCCAGCGCCCAGTCTGCGCTTCAAGCGCCGTCCGCCCACCGTGTTCGACTATGCCCTGGACGACATTGAGGTGGTGGATTACCGGCACCACCCGGCAATCAAGGCCCCGGTTGCCGTTTGAAAGCAACGAGATGCCAACGAATTCCTCGACTACCCCGCCCCTTGCTGCGTTGCCGCGCGTAGCCATCATTGCTGCAGTTGCCCGAAATGGCGTGATCGGTCATGGCAATGCCCTCATCTGGCACCTGCCTGCCGATCTCGCCCACTTCAAGCGTGTCACTTTAGGACATCCAATCCTGATGGGCCGCAAAACCTGGGAAGCCATTGGCAGGCCATTGCCGGGTCGGCGCAACGTGGTGATTAGCCGCGATCCAGCGTATGTCGCGCGAGGAGCCGAGATCGCCGCGTCGTTACATGCTGCTTTGCAGCTCTGCACCGACGTTCCCGAGGTATTCGTGGTCGGCGGCGGCGAGATCTACGCCGAAGCACTGCCGCTGGCCCAACAGCTGTGGCTCACTGAAATCCATGCAGACGCGCAAGGCGATACACATTTTCCCCCTTGGGATCGTTCAGCCTTCGTTCAGGCGAGTCGCGATCCCCATGAAGCCACGGACGACCTGCCTGCCTTTGACTTCGCACTGTACGAGCGCAAAGCCTGATGCCAAATTTGCATCGACCAAACTGCCTCTCGGCGCGGCTCGTTGCCTAGCGTGCCTTACCGCTGTGCGCACTTGGCGTGCGCATAACCGCGCAGGCAACCACAAACCGTTGCAGCGCGACGCGTCCTGATGCGTAGATTCGGCCCCGCTCATGCGTTTCGCGGATCACAGGAAGTGGCGCCCGCACGAGCGGTTGAGCGATGTCACTGCGGATCCCGCGACTACAGCGCCGTCAGGCGTTTAGTTGCGGGAGAATTCACAAACGTCTTCGCCCTCGCTGCCCTGCCAGGCTCGGCCCCCGCCCGCGGGGCTCAACTGCCTGCCACAGTCATGGCATCGAGGAGAATGGATCCAGTTCGACGGCTTCCGCTTTGATACACGTCACTGCCTACCGCTGCAATACCCAGAAACATGCTACGGAGGTTGCCAGCGATGGTGATTTCCTGCACGGGATATTGAATGGCACCGCCGTCCACCCAGAACCCCATGACGCCGCGCGAGTAATCACCGGTAACGTAGTTGATGCCATGACCCATTAGCTCGATCACGAACAAACCGCGATGCAGCTTGCGCAGCATCGCTGGTAGGTCATCGCCCGATTGCGTGAGCCGACTCGACAGCGTCAGATTATGAGGTCCACCCGCGTTGCCAGTTGTGGGCATGCCCAGCTTGCGCCCGGAATAGCTGGACAAGAAGTAGCCTTCCAGGCGCCCTGCCTTGACCACACGCCGGGCATGAGTACGGACGCCTTCATCATCGAATGGTGCCGAGCCCATGCCGTCGGGAATTTTCGGGTCCTCCATCAGGTCAAGGTGTGCGGCCATCACTGGCTTGCCTAGATGATCGACCAGGAACGATGCCTTGCGGTATAGCGTTCCGCCGCTCGCCGCGTGCACGAGCGAGCCAATAAGACCAGCAGCCAGAGGCGCCTCAAACAGCACCGGATATTGCCCCGTTGGCAGCTTGCGGGCGCGCAAACGCGACAACGCGCGCTCTGCAGCGTAGCGCCCGACGACCTCCGGGCGCGCCAATTGATCCGGATTGCGCTTGCTGCTGTACCAGTAGTCGCGTTGCATGTCATTGCCACGGCCTGCTATGGGCACACACGACAGGCTGTGGCGACTGCTTGCATAGCCGTTGGAAAACCCGCGGCTGTTCGCCAGCACAAAGTGCATGTGTTGGGCCGAAACACTCGCACCCTCACTGTTTCGGATGCGAGGATCAGTGGCGAATGCAGCCTCTTCGGCGCGGTGTGCAAGCTCCGCAGCAGCTTGCACGTCCACGTTCCAATGATGGTAGAGGAGCGGATCCCGCACCGACTTGGCCAACAAGCCAGGCTCCGGAAGGCCCGCGCATTCGTCCTCAGCCGTGTAGCGGGCTATATCAAATGCAGCCAACGCAGTGCGGCGGATGGCCTCAAGCGAAAAGTCCGAGGTATTGGCATGACCCTTGCGAAGCCCTGCATAGACCGTGATGTCCAACCCCTTGTCGGTGTTGTGCTCGACCTGCTCGATCTTTCCGCGGCGCACGTTCACGCTTAGGCCCTGGCCCTCCGAGATTTCTACGGCCGCATCGGTGGCACCCGCGTTTCGAGCCTCCTGTAGCGCCAGCGCGGCAAGATCTTGAAATTGAGATTTGGTGTATGCGAATTGGCCCACATTGAACCTTTGCTGGTCTTGGAAATGGAAAGCGAAGCTCCACAATGCTACCGGGCCGGTGACGCCGCCAAACCCATCCTCGCTCAAGCGAAACGATAATACCGGTCGATGAGAACCACACGCACATCTGCAACAAAACCCCACGGTGAAGATGCTCGCGCTGAGCAGGATCTTCCCCCCAGCAAAAGCCGTCTCAAGCGCGAGATGCAGGCCCTTCAGGATTTGGGCGAACGCCTTGCCGCGCTTCCCGCTTCTCGCATCGACGTGCTCGATGTATCCGATGGCCTACGCCAAGCCTTGCGCGAAATGCAACGTATCCACTCGCACGAGGGGCGTCGGCGCCATGCCCAGTACATCGGCAAACTCATGCGCAAAATCGACCCTGCTCCGCTGCGCCAGGCCCTACTCGACGCGACGGGCGACAGCCGCGAGGCCATAACGCGCATGCACCTGCTCGAAGACTGGCGAGAGCGCCTTCTCGGCGGCGACGATGCGCTCAGCGCATTCCTCAGCCAGTACCCGCATGCCGATGCACAAGGGCTGCGCCAATTGGTGCGTGCAACCCGCGCCGAACAAGCCGCCGGCAAACCCCCGCGCCAGTACCGCGCGCTCTTCCAACGACTCAAAGCCCTGCTCGAACCTCAAGACCATGAACCCGATAACCTCTGACCCTTTGTCTGCAGCCGATTTCGACGCGGTTCACATCGGCCTGGTGTCGATCAGCGATCGCGCATCCAGCGGCGTCTATGCCGACGAGGGACTGCCTGCTCTGCGTGACTGGTTAGGAAGCGCCTTGCGCAACAGGATGCGCTTCACGGAGCGTCTCGTTCCGGACGAACGCGAAACCATTGCACAGACTTTGCGTGAACTGGTGGACGAAGCTGGCTGCCATTTGGTGCTGACTACGGGCGGCACTGGCCCGGCTGTACGTGACGTCACACCGGAAGCCACGATGGACGTTGCCGACAAACTCATGCCAGGCTTTGGTGAGGAAATGCGACGGATCAGTTTGCACTTTGTATCTACCGCCATTCTTTCGAGGCAGGTGGCCGTAATTCGCCGATCCACCTTGATCATCAACCTGCCTGGACAACCCAAATCCATCCGCGAAACACTTGAAGGCGTGCGCGACACCCAGGGACAGGTCACCGTCAAGGGCGTCTTCACAGCCGTACCCTATTGCATCGACCTCATTGGGGGCCCCTATATGGAAACGAATCCCGACGTCTGCGCCGCCTTCCGCCCCAAATCGGCCCAGCGCCGTCCACGCTGATCCTTTTGCTCACCAGGCCGCCACAATCCATGCAATGCGCATGTGTTCTCGCATACGATATGCTAGAAATGTCTATCGATTGATGGACATTTCTAGCGGCCGCCACACGTAACGGGCCGGCCACACATCGATAAGAATGAGAATGGAGATCCACATGCACCCCCGAAATATCACCAAAGCATCCAGGATAGCTGCCTTACTCGGTGTCTTGGCCTTCGCAGCAGCCACACAGGCCCAAGCGGAAACTCTCACAATCTTCGCCGCCGGCACCTTAGGCAAGACATTCAAGGAAGCGGCAAAAAACTTTGAAAAACTGCATCCCGGCGTAACAGTGCAGCCACAATTCGGCGGCAGTGTGAAGATGGTCAAAATGGTCACCGAGTTGCATCAACCTGCCGACGTTGTGGCAGTGGCCGACTATTCCGTCATCCCAAAATACATGTACGCCCACGGAGCCCAAGCTGCCACGGCCGATTGGTCCATTGGTTTTTTGGGCAACGCCATCACCTTCGTGTACACGCCGAGGAGCAAGGATGCCGGCACGATCAACACAAAGAACTGGTATAAGGTATTGAGCCAGCCCGGCGTGCAGATCGGCCGATCCAATCCGGACACGGATCCTTCTGGCTACCAGACTCTGCAAATGCTGGATCTTGCTTCAAAGTATTACCATGATCCACAGCTTGCAGAAAAAGTGCTCGCGAACGCGCCCAAGGCGAATATGCGCGACACTGAAACTGATCTCCTGTCGGCGCTTCAACTTGGTCAGATTGACTATCTGGCCATCTACCAGTCGGATGCATTGCAGCACCACCTCCGCTACATCAAGCTGCCGCCGCAAATCAACCTGAGCGATCCGCGCTTCGCTGCTGACTATGCGCATGCCAGTGCGCACACGGCTAACGGTGACTTGCCAGGACGCCCCATTGTCTATGCGCTAACCATTCCCAAGGATGCACCGCACCCTAAACTCGCCGCTGAATTCATTGCCTACATGTTGGGCCCAAAGGGACAGGCATTGATCAAGGAGAACGGCTTCGCGGCGGTGCATCCGGCCTACGCCCAACATGCGGACAAGATGCCGCAGACGCTGCGTAAGCTCACGGTCGCTTGGCCCGGCCAGTGACGTTGTGGCACATCGGCCCTAAGCGCTGGTGCATGCGCTTTTGGGCCGCCAACACGACGGTTGCGCGCCCATGAAGACCCAGCGCAGTCTCATGTTCTGGATGTTCTGGCTAGCAGCCAGTGTTGTGCTCGCCTTCATCAGCCTGCCTCTGCTGGCGCTTCTGCTGCGGCCCTCGCTCGCTCAGCTACGCGAGGCAGCCATGCACGCGGGCATTCGCGACTCTTTTTTCGTCAGTCTTGAGGGGGCTGGGCTTGCCACACTCTTGTCCATGCTTCTAGGCGTGCCGCTCGCTTATCTGCTGGTGCGCCAGCAGTTTCGTGGCAAGGCTATCGTGCAGGCAGTCGTGGATTTGCCATTGACGATTCCCCACACCATTGCGGGCATCGCACTACTGCTGGTGTTTTCGCGCCATGGATGGCTGGGGCCCGCCGCAGCGCAAATTGGACTGTCGTTCTGGGGCACGTTCGCCGGTGTGGTCTTAGCCATGGCCTACGTTGGCCTTCCTTATGCTGTGAATGCTTCGATGGTGGGCTTTGATGCCATTGATCCTCGCCTGGAAAAAGCCGCTCGAAGCTTGGGGGCTGGCCCTTGGGAAACATTCGCAAAAGTGAGCCTGCCATTGGCCTGGCGCGGAGTTATGACCGGTTTGACGCTTTGTTTTGCGCGCGCCATCGGCGAATTCGCCGCCGTCGTCCTCCTAGCCTATTACCCGATGAGCGCTCCGGTGAAAATCTACGAGCTCTTTTTGCAGGCTGGCCTCAATCAGTCGGTTGCGGCGTCCGTACTGTTCTTGGTCATCGTACTCGGGCTTTTCTGGATTCTGCGCTTGCTGGCCTATGGACGCCGCATCGAACGCACTGCCGAGCTCTGAAGCAGTGCGCCCTGCACCCGCCCCGCCCGGGCCCGCGCTCGAGCTGCAGGGGCTCGTTACGGCGGTAGGTCGCTACCGCAGCAAGCCGATCAGCCTGCGCCTGCAGCGGGGGCAGACACTCGCCTTGGTTGGTGCCAACGGTGCGGGCAAGAGTACCCTGCTCGACACCATTGCTGGGTTCCTTGATCCGCAAGCCGGGCGGGTATGGATTGCAGGGCGTGACTGCACGGAGGCGCCACCCGAATCCCGCCGTGTCGGCTATCTATTCCAGACGGATGCGCTATTTCCGCATCGGAGCGTCGCGGAAAACCTGCAATTTGGCCGCCTCGCCTCGGAAGAACTCGGGGCCCTGCTCGATCGGTTCAATCTGCGCGCACTTGCCGCGCGACGACCCGGGCAGTTGAGTGGAGGCGAACGCCAGCGTGTGGCCCTTGCCCGGGCCTTGGCTGGGACGCCTGACATCGTGCTGCTCGACGAGCCGCTTTCCGCTATTGACCCTTCAGCCCGTCCAGCCCTGCGCGAAGAACTGGCCCGACAGTTGCAGCGCTGCCATGCGCCATCCATCATCGTCACGCACGACCCCACGGAGGCTATGGCTCTCGGCCAACTGGTGGGCGTGATGCATGCGGGTGAACTGCGCCAATGTGCTCCGGCCGCAGAGGTGTTTGCGCGCCCTGCCGACTTGCTTACCGCGCAGCTTCTGAATGTCGAGAACATCTGGCCCGGCACGGTTACCGAAGTCACGCCGACCGGACGTTTACGGGTACACATCGGCCCGACCGGGGGTATAGGCCTAGAGGCTGGGCCAAGTGAAAGCGGTCACGGCACACCGAGCTTGGGCAGCCAAGTCCACGTGTGCGTGCGAGCCGCCAACGTCATCGTTGTTCCTGGCACACAATCGCCCATGGACCTGGGAAACCTGATGGAGGCTCGGCTGGTGAAAATTCGACCGCTGCCATCTTTTGTCCAGCTGCAGTGTGAGCTTACCCACGGCGTCGTGGTTCTGGCCCACGTGCTGCCATGGCAGTTGCGCAGATGGCCCCTTGCACCGGGGGATTCAATACGCATCGAGCTGCACCCAGTGGACGTACATGTCACATCTCGTTGAAACACCCCAATACTGCGGGCAGCCGATGGCACCGTGTAGCCGCTAGACTTTTGCTTTTGATTCGTCCCGGCCAATCCAACTCACCCATGCGGCTTATCGGCAATATTGTCTGGCTGATCTTTGGCGGCTTCCTCATGGGCATCGCTTGGTGGCTCACGGCCCTTCTTTGCTCCATCACCCTTATTGGAATACCTTGGGCCATCGCCGCATTTCGCATCGGCGCCTTCAGCTTCTGGCCTTTTGGAAGGCGTATCGTGGACAGACCTGAAGGGGCCGTGGCAGGCACCTTCAGCGCACTGGGCAATCTGATCTGGGCAGTGCTGTTTGGCTGGTGGCTTGCACTTGGACACTTGGTGTCTGCCGTAGCCTGCGCCGCTACCATTATCGGGATTCCATTCGCCCTGCAGCACCTCAAGCTGGCTGGCCTGTCTTTCTTTCCCTATGGCAAAGGCATTGAGCCTATCGTCTAGGTGTCACAACTGGGGGCGGCCTCAAATCTGAAGTGCAACACCCCAAGCCTGTAAGGTGTTGCGATGGAA
>JABBOE010000229.1 GCA_019351955.1 Pseudomonadota bacterium | reverse complement strand
CCACCAACGCTGGAACAATTCGGGGTTGCTCCACGCTTCGAAGACTATATGCGCCGGAGCATTGAACATTCGCGTCACGACAAGTTCGAGGTCGGACTTGCGTTCCACGGCGGTGCGGTTGATGGCGGCGGGGCTACCTTCTTTTGTTTTGGACATCTGCCTTCTCCTTGCATTTCAGGTGTTCGACCAGCTCGTCCAGCGCGTCGAAACGTGCGCTCCAGAGCTGGCGATGCCGCTCGATCCAGGCAGCCTCTTCTTCCAGCCGGCGCAGTCCCAGCTTGCAGGTTCGTACGCGCCCAACCTTCTCCGTGGTCACGAGTCCGGCCTGCTCCAAGACGCTGACGTGCTTCTTCATGCCCGTGAGGGTCATGCGAAACTTTTGGGCAAGGTCAGTGATTGAGGCGTCTGCACCCCCTAGCTGCTCCAGCACGCCGCGTCGGGTGACATCGGAGAGCGCGGCGAACGTCGTGTCGAGGCGGGCTTGATAGTGAACCATATGGTTCACAGTACGACGCGCATGGGTAATTTGCAAGCGAATCGCCCTACGGACTCCGATCGCACGGAGTTCCTTTGCTGCTCGGGACCCAAATTGGGCATGCCGAGCGTGGGCAAGGTTCCGATCGACGGCTTTGTGGCAGATAGATCAAGACGTCGGATGCCTCCTCAGGGTCGGCCAGCGACCGTTGCGAAACACTCATTGGCCGGCGAATCATCGAGCGACTACCAACGGTCGCTGACCGGCCAACTATAGGTGGTCCGTCCTGATCTCGGTGGAAATCAGCAACCCCTGCTTCGCGAAAAAGACGATGAATTTCACGAAGAGCGGATAGCTTCCACAGGTGTAATCTGTGCGGCGCGCAATGCGGGTGCAAGGGCGGCTCCCTGGCTCAGCAGCAAGAGCATCACCACCCCGATCAGGACATAGACCGGTGAAAGCCGTGTCAGCTCGAATTGCCCCATCAACCATCCGTTGAACTCGAAGGTCAGCAGTATCCCGACGATGACCCCGCTCGCGCTGATAAGCGCGTTTTCGACAAGGAAGTAACGGGCGATGTCGCTCCGGGTCGCCCCGAGTGCACGGCGCACGCCAATCTGCCGACGGCGCTGGCCCACCCAGAAGCTGGAAAGTCCTGCGATACCGCTACCGGTTACCACCAGCAGGATGATGCTGATGACGCCCATCAGCATCGCCAGTGTGCGATCACCTTGGTATGCCGCGGCACGAATCTGCGCGAAGCTGCGCACACCGGCTTCGTCGCCGCCTGTGCCATCAGGAATGACGCGCTGCGGATCCTGGGCATACAGGGCTTCCGGTACGCTCCGCATGGCAGCAGCCAGTCGACCTGGTCTGGTGCGCACAACGTAGTGGCGGGAAGCGGTGACCAAGCGCAGAGGCATCAAGGTCGTATTCCACGTCATGTTATCGGTCCCGCTACGCGTCGAGCTGGTTTGCATACGTTCGACGATGCCGACGATGGTGCTGGGTTGGGTAGCGTTGGTGAAATAGACCGGCTTGCCCAGAGCGTCACCGTGCGGAAACAGATTGTCAGCCAGGTGCCTGGACACGATGATGACCGCCGGCTGCAGGACACCGACGAAATTGTCATCCTCGCCGATCTCGTCGCTGCGAAAATTGCGCCCCGCCACCAGTCGCAGGCCCAACGTTTTCAGGGTGTGCTCATCGGCGTGGAAATAGGTGGTGTGCGAGCCGTAGGGACCGCTAGGCATCATCCTTATTCCAAGCCCCCAGGTGTTGTTGCTCAATGGCAGCGAATTGGTTTCGTAGGCATCGACCACATCTGGCAAATGCCGCAGGACGGTCAGGTCAGCCTTGATCGATGCATCGAGTGTTGCCTTGCCGGCGTCCGTGTCGCTGTTGATGCCGGATTGTGTCGTGGCAACCATGAGCAGATGGTGCTCGTCGAGTCCCGTAGGGCGGCCCATCTGCTCGAACTGCGTCTTGATGATGAACAAGGCATTGCAGACGATCGCCAGGGTCAGCGCGATCTGCAAAGCGATCAGGATCGTGCCCGTCTTGTGCCGGCGCAACGCGGAAAGTATCGGGTGCATGGACATGAGTGGCGCCTCAATCTTCCTTGAGTTGCAACGACGGGCGCACATACATGGCGCGCCAGATCGGATACAGCCCTGCCAGCACGGTAGCGACAACGGCAAGTAGCAGCGTCTGCCATAGCAGCGACAGATCGATGAGGACCAGGACGGCGATCCGTCTGGGCAGGGAACCGTGCATCACGTGTATACCCAGCCAGGCCAGCATCAAGCCAAGCACTCCGCCAGCCACGCCAATCGTGCCCGCTTCCACGCCGAACTGGGCAGCAATGGCGAGGCGACTGGCGCCCAGTGCACGGCGCACCCCGATTTCGCCCGAGCGCCGCAGAAATTTTGCCAGCAACAAACCCACCGTGTTGACCATGCAAACCAGCAGAAGGCAAAGCGCAACCACAAGGGAAATCTTGGTTTGCGGTGGAACAACGTGCTCGTAATCCAGCCATTCGGAAAAATCGCGTAGGCGATTATTCGGCGCCCACCCGAAGCGGCCGGAGGCCCGCTGAGTCTGTGCGTAACTGTCCAAATAGTTGCGATAGGCACTGACCTGAGATGGCGTGTCAAGCTCCGCTATGTATCCTATCCAGACGCAACTTGAGCTCAGCATGGCGGCGTAGCCGGGTCCGGGAAGGTTGATACAGGAAAACCATCTTCTGGTAGCGAGTTGAGCATCGGTTGCCGTAGTAAATGGGAGAAACACCTGATCGGCTGGGCCAAACGCATCGGTAATGGTCAGGCCGTAGAACTTTGGCTGCGGATGCCAGTCGTCCAGCACACCGCTCACCCGATAGATGTGGCCATCCAGCTGAACACTTTGCCCCACGCTGTTCGCTCCCTCGAACAGCCTTTGATTCAGGCTCTTGCTGATGACGGCCACCCGCGCGTGTCGTGCGTCATCTACTGCTGTCCAGCCACCGCCATACTCAAATGGCGCATCGACCATGGGAAAGAACTCGCTGTATACCGCCTGGCCGGGTGCCGTTCGCGACTTCTGCGCCGGATCGCCAGAATGGACAGTCGGTGCAATCGGATAAAGCGCGGACTGCAGATGCGCACGATGATCGCGCATCAACGAAACAGCATCGATATACGTCATGGTATCGCGAGGTTCAGTGCCTTTCCGTCGCGGATTGGGTCCCCACGCGTCGATCTGGGGAAAGAACAATTTGTCCGACTTCCACGGGATCGGGTCTCCCGACATGGCGCGAAATACCGTATATGTCGTCATGGAAGACGCCACGCCAAAGCCAATCGCCAGGACCATCAGTGCGGTAAGCACCGGGTTGCGGCGCAGACTGCGGAAACCTAGTTGAAGGTAGTACTGGAGCATGGGTCGTCCTTGGCTATGCATACGTCAAATTTCGCTGTCACAACAGATTAGCTTAGTGCTGGAATGCAAGTTGGTATCTTTCCTCCTCGTTGAGGTTGGCGACGTTTATCCTGGTCAAAGGGCCCTCGCGGCACTTTCAGAGAAGGGCATCTACCGCATCGGGTCTGATCGCTGAGCCACTGTTTTGTCGTCCCACTCGGGAAAATGGGCGCCCCCAAAGCTGACGCTCGCGACCGGCTGAAAAGGGTCGGTTTCTGCCGGTCGACGTCGGCCTTCGGCTGATCATACTGATCGCTGGCCTGGCCAGCGTCGTTCGGTCGCGTGTTGCATGCGTTGCGGTGCACGCGGCTCTCCCTGGCAACATGGTCGTCGGCGAACCAGCCTCATCTCGGCGCCGCTTTTCAGACCGTCTCGGGTGGCCGGTTTGAGAGCATTCTGGGCCCTACACCCGTGCCGAACTGGCACAAAAGATCACCTCCGTTCTCTCGCAAGTACCCCGATGAGGCAATGGCATATCGGTCCCAAGTGACCACGTCGCCCACCAGTTTGAGCTTGCCCACGAACTTCGTACCCCATAACCGTGGTCATGGACTGGCTTA
>JABBOE010000047.1 GCA_019351955.1 Pseudomonadota bacterium | reverse complement strand
CCGCGTCAACATTCGCTCGGCGGCTGGCTGACATCCAATAAACCGGACACTACTGTCCCGCGCAAATGATCAAAAAGGGCACCTGGAATCCAGTGCTGGATTCCAGGTGCCCTTCAAGACGGCACAAATCACAGCATCAAAGACCTAGCCGCGTAGCCGGGCTTATTGGCGGGATGATGCGTGATCCGCAGAAGGCGCCCAACCGGGGTCGCTTGGGAGCGCGGGTTGGCGCTCGCCGTCCCCGCTGCCTAAAGAGGGGGGTGCGCACGGCGGCACGCTGCATACGAGATTGCCACCGTGAACATGCCCAGGAAGGCTTGCTCGGTGCTACACGACAGCGCCGGCGTTCGGATCGTTCGGATTCTTCGGGCGGCCTGGGCCAGACTTGAGCATGTCTTCGCGTTTGACGCCCAGCCACATGGCGATGGCTGCCGCAACGAATACCGAGCTGTAGATGCTCATGGATATGCCGATGATCAGCGCTAGCGCAAAGAAGTGCAGCGCCGGTCCGCCGAAAAAGAACATGGAAAACGCCATGGCCAAAGTCGAGCCGTGGGTAATAATGGTCCGACTTATCGTGTTGGTGATGGCACTGTCGATGACCTGCACGGTGGTGTGCTTGCGATATTTGCGGAAGTTCTCGCGTACACGATCGAATATCACCACTGATTCGTTCACTGAATAGCCGAGCACGGCCAGAACCGCAGCCAGTACGGGCAGCGAGAATTCCCATTGGAACAGCGCGAAGAAGCCAAGCACGATGATCACGTCGTGCAGATTGGCGATGATGGCGGCCACCGAGAACTTCCACTCGAAGCGCATGGCCAAATACAGCATGATGCCGACGATGACGAAGGCGAGCGCCTTCAGTCCGTCGGTGGCGAGCTCCGAGCCCACCTGTGGGCCGACGAATTCCGTCCGGCGCAGCACCACTTGTGGATTCGTCGCTTTGAGCGCGGCAAGCACCTTGTCGCTTTGCTGGGCGCTCGTCTGGCCTTCGCGCAGCGGAAGGCGGATGACCACGTCCTGTGCGTTGCCAAAGGTTTGCACCTGAACATCGCCGTAGCCGAGTTTCGATACGTCGCCGCGAATGCTGTCGAGATTGGCCGCTTGTGGGTAGCCAACCTCCATCACGGTGCCGCCCGTGAATTCGATGGACAGGTGCAGCCCGCGATTGAAGATGAAGAAGACGGCAGCAACGAACATCAGCGCCGAAACGATGTTAAACACCGGCGCGAAGCGCATAAACGGGATGTCGCGCCGGATGCGGAAAAATTCCATCAGTGGCTCCAGGTGGGGGCGCTCAGCGCTTGGCTGAAGATTTGACTGCGACAGCGTCAGGTTTCCAGATCTGCCCGATCGACACCGACTGCAATCTGCGCTTGCGTCCGTACCACAGGTTGACTAATCCGCGCGAGAAGAATACTGCCGAGAACATCGAGGTCAGGATGCCCAGAACGTGCACGACCGCAAAGCCACGCACTGCGCCAGAGCCGAAGATGAGCAGCGCAAGACCAGCGATCAGCGTGGTCACGTTGGAGTCGAGAATGGTCGCCCATGCGCGCTCATAGCCGGTGGCAATGGCTGCCTGAGGGTTCGCGCCGTTGCGCAACTCCTCGCGGATGCGCTCGTTGATCAATACGTTCGAGTCGATGGCCATGCCCAGCGCCAGCGCCATGGCTGCGATGCCTGGTAGCGTGAGGGTGGCCTGCAGCATTGACAGCAGCGCGATGAGCAGCATGAGATTAACCGCCAGCGCGATCGAGGACACGGCTCCAAAGAGCATGTAATACACACACATGAACGCAACGATCGCAAGGAAACCCCACGTCACGGAGTGGAAGCCTTGCGCGATATTCTGCTGACCAAGACTGGGGCCGACGGTGCGCTCCTCGATGATCTGCATGGGCGCTGCCAGAGCACCGGCACGCAGCAGCAGTGCAATGTCATTGGCTTCAGGCACAGTCATGCTGCCGGAGATCTGCACACGGCCGCCAGCAATTTCGCTACGGATGACTGGAGCCGTCACAACCTCCGCGCGGTGGCGGTCGATCAGCACCATGGCAGTGCGCTTGCCGATGTTGGCTCGGGTGACGTCACGGAAGATACTCGAGCCCCGCGAATCCAGCGTGAGAAACACGGCGGGCTGGTTGTTTTGCGGGTCGAAACCCGTTTGCGCATCCGTGAGGTTCTGTCCGGTGAGCAGCACGTCCTTTTTGACCATCAGTGGGTTACCCGAACGATCGTAGAGCTTCTGGTCGCCCGCGGGCGCTGGCCCGCCGCTGACCAAAGCCGCCTGCGCTTCGGGGCTGTCGTCGACCATCCGCACTTCGAGTGATGCGGTGCGGCCCAGGATATCCTTCGCACGTGCCGTGTCCTGGATACCAGGCAGCTCCACCACGACACGATCGGATCCCTGTTGCTGGATCACCGGCTCTGCAACACCCAGTTCATTGATGCGGTTGTGGAGCGTGGTGATGTTTTGCTTGATGGCATACGTTTCGGTTTGCTGGATGGTTTGGGGGCTGAGCTTAATGCTGAAGGTGCCGCCGGCTGCCGATGGCTCGCTGGTGATGATGGAGTCCCCTGCGACTGCTTTCACGATGGGCTGCGCCGCGCGAAACATTTGGGGGTCGCGGAAGTCAAGTTGCACGGTGTCGCCAACGCGGTGCAACTCGGCGTACCGCACGTCCTTGTCGCGCAACGCGGATTTCAGCTCGCCATCGATGGAGTCCAGCTTTTTCTGGATGGCCGCCTGCATGTCCACCTGCAATAGAAAGTGGACCCCACCGCGAAGGTCCAAGCCCAGGTACATGGGAAATGCATGCAGATCGGTTAGCCAAGCCGGCGACAGGCTCAGCAGGTTGACCGCCACGATGTAGTTCGGGTTGTCGCGGTTGGGATTGAGTGCATGGGCCAGGACGTCACGTGCCTTCAGCTGTACTTCGGTCGTCGCGAAGCTGAAATTCAGCGTGGAGTCACTGATGAAGCCGCGCACGGACTCGATGCCGGCCACCTTCAGCGCCTGCCTGCCTTGGTTGAGCAATGCGGCACTCGGCAAGTCGCGCCCAGGGTGGGCAGACGTGATCTGCACGGCCGGAGCCTCGCCATAGAAATTGGGCAGCGCATACACGAACCCCACCACCAGCACGGCGGCCATGATGAGGTATTTCCAAAGTGGGTAACGGTTCATGTCGGACTCAGGCGGCCGAGGCCAGCCGTGATGGCATCAGTGGAATGGCAGCAGGTAGCTGCGCCGGGCGCGATGCACGCTACGCAGGTGAATTCAGGGCGCGACGTCGCCGCTTCAGGCAAGCTTGACGCTGCCTTTGGGTAGGACGGTGCTGACTGCGGAGCGCTGCACCTGAACTTCCAACTTGTCGGCCACTTCAAGGCTAATGTAGTTGTCACCAACTTTCGTCACGCGCCCCACCAAACCGCCGGTCGTCACCACTTCGTCGCCTTTGGCAAGCGCCTCAATCATGGCCTTGACGTCTTTCTGGCGCTTCATCTGTGGGCGGATCATCACGAAATACAGGATGACGAACATCACCACGATAGGGAGCAGGCTCACCAATGTGGATTCGGGGCCCGACTGTGCGGCAGCGCCCTGAGCGTGCGCGATAGAAATCAGATTCATGGAGTCTTCCGTTCAAAGTGAGATTGTGACAAGCGCGAGCGCTATGGCGTGCGCAAGGTTTTGCACAGACCCGCATTGTCGCAAATCTTGGTCCCAGTCAAGCCCAGTCGACACAGACAGGCTCCGGCGTCGAGACCTGAAGGCTCATTTGACGACATTGAGGCCAAGCAGCGTGGGCCGACCATGAAAGGGCGCGACAGCGTGGGCCAAGACGCGAGCGAGCGTGCCGAACGCGTCCTGCGGCCAAGGCAGCAGACAGAAAACGCAATCACCCCGACAGCATGAGGCATTAAGGCGCCGCGTGCACCCATGCGTCGAGCGGCAAGTCCCGCGCCATGGCAACGGCTTGAAGCTCGGACGCATTGTGAGCCTTGCACCAGCGAGCGATCGCCTTGTGCGTCGAGCCTCCCGCAGCTTCGGCCAAAGCCGCAGCAAAATGAGGCTCCAGTGCGGCGATCGCCACCAAGCCATCGCGACAGGCATACACAGCGTAGTTCGGCAGGGCGCCTCCCAGAAGGCCGCCCGGAGACGTGAGCCCCGCATGGCGGGGTACGGCAGCGTAGGCGGCTGCGTCGGCCAGCGCCACCTGCAGACGAACGCCGCGCCCATCGTGCCGCGAATGCAGCACCGCGCCCATTGCGGCCTCCACCGTCAGCAGCGCGCCGGTCATGTCAGCCAGCAGGGTAGCGGGAAGCCTTGCACCGTCCAGTAGGTTGGCTTGGGCTTGGTACGTCAAATCGTGTCCTGGCACATGCGCTCGGTGTCCGCCTTGGCCGACGATGGAGATCACCGAGAGCCGGGGGTAGGCCCTTGCCAGATGCCGGGCGCCCATGCCCAAACGCGCAAGTGCAGCCGGGCGAAAGGATGTAATCAGCAGGTCGCTCGGTCGAAGCAGCGCTTGCAAACCAGCCTGACCCGATGCGCTCTTGAGATCCAGCGCATGCACGACAACACCCTGGTGCATCGCGCGATACAGCGGTGCGCACATGCTTCGCATGGGATCGCCTGCTGGGGGTTCGATTTTGTGCACTTCTGCCCCGAAGGCACGTAGGCGGGCCAGGGCCATCGGGCCCGGAAGATTCAGGGCGACGCTCAGCACCCGCGCCCCGGCCAAGGGCTTGAACCGTGCTGAGTGGGCAGGCTTGATGGGCAATCTGGCGTGAGGGATCATTGTGCGAGGCGGCGAGACGGGCGCGCCGGTAGCAGCATCATGCTGGGTGTGTCACTCTTCGGGGTCACAGCGTCCCCGTAGTCTCTCCAACTGGCGTCTGTCATGCTTGGTCGGCCGGCCGTGACGGTCACGCTCGGGCTCGGGACCCAGCCGACCCAGATCGGCGGCCTGCTCGCGCGCGAGCAGGCTTTCCGGCGTTTCGCGCCATAGCGTCTGGGCCACGCTGGACGACAGACGCTGCTTGGAGAGCTGAAGCACTTGGATTGTGAATCGCCCCCGTTCGTGGCGCAGCTCAAGCAGGTCCCCCACGCGGGGCTCCCGCGAGGGCTTGGCAGGTGCACCCTGCAACCATACCTGGTTGCGGTTGCACGCCTCGCCGGCGAGGGTGCGAGTCTTGTACCAGCGCGCTGCCCACAACCATTTGTCGAGGCGAACATGGCAGTTGTCATCGCTGGAGGGTTTCATCGCGCACCATATGCGGTGTGACCTTCGCGCATTTGACCAAAAGATCGGCGGTGCTCAAGGCATGAGCATGACACCGGTGCGTCGGAGCCCTGCAGCCTCTTCGGGCATATCGAGCGCCGGATCGCGTGCAGCCGCCAGCGCGGGACTTGGGCCTGTTTGCGTTGACTTCCCACCCTGCAAACGTGCCGCGCGCCGATGACGGAGCCCACGATCAGTGCGTGTCTTGTTGAATCAGTTCAATTTTGTAGCCATCCGGGTCCTGCACGAATGCAATGACGGTCTTGCCGCCTGCCACTGGCCCGGCTTCGCGCGTGACTTTGCCACCCGAGGTCTTGATGCGTTCGCACGCTGCATAGGCGTCGTCTACGCCAAGCGCAATATGGCCGTAGGCCGTGCCCAGTTCATAGTCGTGAACACCGTGGTTGTAGGTCAGTTCGATCTCAGCCTGCTGAGGATTGGACTCGAAGCCGACGAAAGCCAGGCTGTACTTCTGCTCGGGCCGCTCTGTCGTACGCAAGAGCTTCATGCCGAGCACACGGGTGTAAAAGTCGATGGAGCGCTGCATGTCGCGGACGCGCAGCATGGTGTGCAGGATACGCATGTGGAAATTCCAGTTGTGCCGGCGCTGCGCGCCAGCGGGGAAAACTGACATTGTCGGCAAATGCGGCGCGCGTTGCACAATGCCGCCCACAGGCGCTACCAGGGCGGCAGCAAACTATGACGAAGCGCGCTACGCGCTTCGCGCCACGTCGGGAACAGATCGTCCACGGTTTGCCAAAAGCGTGCGCTGTGGTTCATTTCGCGCAGGTGGGCAACCTCATGGGCCACCACGTAGTCCACAATGGCCGGGGAGAAGTGCAGAAGCCGCCAGTGCAGGCGCAAAACGCCGCAAGCTGTGGCGCTTCCCCATCGTGTGGATGCGGAGGTCAGCTTGATCGCCTGCACCTCGACGCCCAGGCGCGTGGCGAAATGGGTGGCACGTTGCCGGAACAGGTTGATGGCTTCGCGCTGCATCCAGGCTTGTACCGTATCGCGCACGCGTTGCGCAACGGCATCCGCAGGAAGGGGAAGGCAAAGGTCAGAGCCACAGGCTGAAAGTGCGGGATTACCCCCTTCTGCGCCCAGGCGCAGAGTAAGGGTGCGGCCAAGGTAGGGCAGGCGGCCACCGTCGCGCCAGTCGATGCGCGCAGCCTGCTGGGCATGGCGGCGCTGTTCGCGCAAGCCATGCTGGCGCACGACCCAACCAGCTTTGTCCGCCAGCATGGCTTGGACCTGGCCCATGCCCACCCAGCGGGGCGCGCTGACGACGATACCCTGGTCGTCAATGCGGATACCGATCGAGCGGCGGCTTGCGCGGCGCAACACATAGTCGAATCGGTGCGTGCCGTCATCGTAGCGTCGAAGGGGCGGAGGTGCCGCCTCGATTGCGTCTTGTCCTCGATCGTCCGGCCGAAAGGCAACGGGTCGTGGCTCAATGGGTTGCGGAGTGGCTGTGCCAAGGAGGGGAGACGGTGCGGGCTCCAGCGTCGGGATGAAAAGGTCCACCCCGTCAAACAGGCTCAGTTGCCGCAAGGGTTCGGTCTTGTCGGTCATGCGTAATCAGGTTTGCGCGCGCGCCTTCGGAGCGGCATGACGCCTTGCGCCGTACGCCAGCGGGTCGAGCCTGCGCATTTCGGCCTCAATCCATGCTTCCACTTCGGCCATGAGGTCAGCCGGGGTGCGGCCGACCGGGCTGATCGGCAGGCCAATGGATATGTCGATGACGCCCGGGTGCTTGATGAAGGCCTGGCGCGGCCAGCACCTTCCTGAGGTGATGGCAATTGGCACCACGGGTGTGCCGGTGACAACGGCGAGCTTGCTGCCACCAGCCTTGTACTTCCCCTGATGGCCGCGTTCGGTGCGCGTGCCTTCGGGAAACATGATGATCCAGTTTCCGCGCTCCAACAAGTCTGCCCCCTGCTGCTCGACGCGGCCAAATGCCTCGGTGCGTTTGTTGCGGTCGATGTGCACCATGTCCAGCCGTCCCAGCGCCCAACCGAAAAAGGGTACGTAGAGCAGTTCTCGTTTGAAGACAAAGCTCAGTGGGTGCGGCATCATCACCGGCAGCGCCAGCGTTTCCCAAGCGGACTGGTGTTTGACCAGCAAGATAACGGGACCATCGGGCAAGTTTTCCATGCCTTGCACGCGTGAGCGGATGCCGCAAATGGCGCGCGATCCCCACAAAGCCATGCGTACCCAGCCGATGCAGAAGCGGTAAAGAGGCGTGCCGCGTACGAACAATGACAGAAGAACGGCCGCCGTGCCGTAGGGCACCACCGTGCCGATGAGCCACGCCATATAGGCGGCAGAACGCAGCCACAGTGCTGGCGTGAGCCGCTGCAGGCCCGCATCAGCGGGGGTTTGCCCGGAGGCGCGCTCGGGCGATTTCATGCGGTTCGGCTCATGGTGTGACCTAGGCGGGTTCGGCAAGTAACCACTGTGCAAAGGCGGTGAGGTCGTCGTGCACGCGCGTGCCCTCAGGCAGAGTCTCAGCCGCCAGCGTACGCTCACCTTTGCCGCTGCGCACCAGATGCAGCGTGCAACCCAGGGGTTCAGCCGCCTGGAGGTCGCGCAAGGTGTCACCCACGGCCGGCACATCCCGCAGGTCAGCCAGTCCATAGCGCGCGGCGATGTCTTCGAAAAGGCCGGACTTGGGCTTGCGGCAGCTGCAACGGTCCTCGGGCGCATGCGGGCAGAAAAAAAGAGCATCGATACGCCCGCCCGCGGCGGCCAACGCCTTGACCATCTTGAGGTGGATGGCGTTTAACGTCGCCATGTCGAACAACCCGCGTCCGATCCCGGACTGGTTGCTTGCGATGGCCACGCGCCAGCCTTCCCGATGCAGCCGCGCGATGGCTTCCAGACTGCCTGGGATCGGGACCCATTCGTCCGGGGACTTAATGTAATCATCGCGATCTTCGTTGATCACGCCGTCGCGGTCGAGGATGACGAGTTTCATGCTTGCATTGTCTCGCAACGATTCAGGAAACCAAGCGTGCGATGTCGGCCACGTGGTTCATCGCGCCGCGCAGTTGCATCAAAAGAGCGAGGCGATTGTTGCGCGTGGTTTCATCCTCAACGTTAACCATCACATGTTCGAAAAACGCATCAATCGGCGCTTTCAGACCTGCCAGAATCAGCAGTGCCTGTTTGTAGTCGCCACGCCGATAGGCCGCCTCGGCCTTGGGGGCGATATCGTCGAGGGCATCGGCCAGAGCGATCTCGGCTGGTTCGGACATATGTTGCCGCTTCGCCTCGAGACTTTCGACGTTGGATGCCTTTTTGAGGATGTTGGCGACGCGCTTGTTCGCAGAGGCGAGCTCGGAAGCTTCTGGAAGAGACCAGAACGCGCGAACGGCTTCGATGCGCGTCTGAATGTCGAGAAGCCGAGGAACGCGAAGCGACAATACGGAATCGACATCCTGCGTCGTGCAGCCGCGGTCCTTTAGGGCCTGCGCATAACGCTCGTAGACAAAGTCGACAATGTCCGATGTCAAATCGGCGTAGCCCGGCATGCCCTGAAACGTTTGCACCGCCACGGACACGATTGCCGGCAGTGGCAGGTCAGAAAAGCCCGTTCCGCCCTCGGTCAACATGCGAATGACCCCCAGAGCATGCCGCCGCAGTGCGAACGGATCCTTGTCTCCGCTGGGTTTCTCTCCGATTCCGAACAGTCCGGCCAAGGTCTCCAGCTTGTCGGCAAGCGCCACGCACAGCCCCACGTCACTACGTGGCAAGTCATCGCCGGCGAATCGCGGCTTGTAATGATCTTCGATGGCCTGAGCTACAAGCGGCGGCTCGTTGTCATGCAAGGCGTAGTAGCGGCCCATGATGCCTTGCAGCTCGGGGAATTCGCCCACCATGTCCGTGAGGAGGTCCGCCTTGGCGAGGAACGCCGCCCGGTCGGCGAGCGCACTGTGCTCAGCAGGCCAACGCAGAAGGCTTGCGATGCCGCGGGCAATTGCCCTCACGCGCTCAACACGCTGGCCCTGTGAGCCGAGCTTGGCGTGGTACACGACCGTGCCAAGTGCCTCCGCCCGGTCTGCCAGACGCTTCTTCCGATCCTGGTCGTAGAAGAACTTGGCGTCGGCCAGACGTGGGCGAACGACACGCTCGTTGCCCTGGATCACAGCGCTCGCATCCGCTGGACTGATGTTGCTGACGACGAGGAAGCGGTGTGTCAGCTTTCCACCACCGTCCAGCAACGGAAAGTACTTCTGGTTTGCCTTCATTGTCAGAATCAGGCATTCCTGAGGCACCTCAAGAAACTCCCGTTGAAACTGGCAAACTACAACGTTGGGGCGCTCAACCAGGGCCGCGACTTCGTCAAGCAGCGCAGCGTCCTCGATGGGGCGAAGTCCGTCGCCAGCGGCTTGCGCGCAAGCGCAGAGTTGGCGCGCAATCTCATCGCGGCGCTCGGCGAAACTGGCGATCACGGCGCCTTGCTGGCGCAACTGTGTGGCGTAGCTGTCGGCATCGGCGAGCACGATGGGATCGACAGCCGCCTCAAAGCGATGGCCGCGCGTTTCCCGGCCCGCATGCAAACCCAAGGCCTGGACCGGCACCACGTGCGTGCCATACAGCGCCACGAGCCCGTGGGCTGGTCGGACGAATTTCACAGTCGTCCAGCCGTCGGCCAGTTGGTAGCTCATCATCTTGGGGATGGGAAGCCTGGCGATGGCCTCGAGCAGTGCCTTTTGCAGACCCTCGGCCAGCGCCACGCCCGGTGTCGAGATTTCGATGAACAGCGTCTCGGCCTTGCCAGTGCCTTCGCGCTGAACCCGCGTCATCGCATCATCGGCAAGACCCAGGGTGGCAAGCTTTTTCAGCAGAGCTGGAGTCGGCTTGCCGAGAGTGTCCATGCCCACCGACGCCGGCATGAGCTTTTGCGTCAGAATCTTGCCGGGCGCTTTTGGCAGGACGCCGTGCACGAGCGCCGCTAGGCGGCGTGGGCTGCTGTAAGGTGTCGCTCCTGCACCGATTTCGGCCAAACCTTGCGCCTGAAGGCTGTCGGTGAGAGTGCGGCAAAAGGACATGCCCAGCGCTGACAGGGCTTTGGGCGGGAGTTCTTCGACAAAAAGCTCGACGAGTAGGTTGGGGTGGGTCATGGAGTGAATGTGGAAAGCCCAAGCCGCGGGCGTTAGCGTTCTACGCGTTGTCGCGCCAGAGGGAATTCGATCACGAATGCGCAGCGCCATGCACGGGCGGCGGCGTCCAGCACCCGCACGGCAGGTGGGATGGTGAAGTCCGGCGCGGCGCAGGCCATCAACGGAGCGCGTCGTCGGGAATGCGGCAGGCCGTTGCATCGCGCCGCTGTTTGCCTTTCGTGAGCGTGCTCACCTGGCACATTTAAGCCGCCTTGCGGAGCCATGATCGCCGTGACTTGGCGACACAGCCCGATGCAGGCCCATGCAGCCCGCGGTCCGAAGGTGCTCGGCGGCAAAATCCTCCCATTGGGCGCTTTGCCGCGCCATGCCTTGCATGCCGATGGCCCATCGAAAATGTAGGTACCCGCGGCATAGGACCAGCGCCTCACGCGGCCCTTTTCGGGGCCAGAGCGCTGGCAGATTCCACCGCCCAGTTGCGCGGCGCCAGCGGAAAACCCAGGCGAGCGCGGCTGCCCAAGTACTCCTGCGCCACCCCGCGAGCGAGGTGGCGGATCCGTCCGATGTACGCCGCTCGTTCAGTGACCGAAATGGATCCGCGTGCGTCAAGAAGGTTGAAGGTATGGGCGCATTTGAGCACCTGCTCATAGGCGGGCAACGCCAGTTGCTGGCCCATCAGGTGCTGGGCTTGCCTCTCGTGCGCAGCGAATGCCTGGAGCAAGTAGGCGACATCGCTTTGCTCGAAGTTGTATGTGCTTTGCTCCACCTCGTTTTGGTGAAAAACGTCGCCATAGCGCAGCACATGCTTGTCGCCGGCGACCATGGTCTCCGTCCATACCAGGTCATACACGCTTTGCACGCCCTGGAGATACATGGCCAGGCGCTCCAGGCCATACGTAATTTCGCCTGTGATCGGCTTGCAGTCGATACCGCCAACTTGCTGGAAGTAGGTGAATTGCGTGACCTCCATCCCGTTCAGCCACACTTCCCAGCCGAGCCCCCAGGCGCCGAGCGTGGGGTTCTCCCAATCGTCCTCGACAAAGCGAACGTCGTTGACTTTCAAGTCAAACCCCAGTGCCTGCAGGCTGCCGAGATACAGGTCGAGGATGTTGCTTGGCGCCGGCTTGAGCACAACCTGGAACTGGTAATAGTGCTGGAGGCGATTGGGGTTGTCGCCATAGCGACCGTCCTTTGGCCTGCGGCTGGGCTGCACATAGGCAGCACTCCAAGGCTCGGGGCCGATGGCGCGCAGAAACGTCGCCGTATGGCTGGTTCCCGCGCCGACTTCCATGTCGTATGGTTGTAGCAATGCACAGCCTTGGTTTGCCCAGTAGGTCTGGAGCGCGAGGATGATGTGTTGGAAGGTGGGCATAGATGGCGCCTGGAAAACCCGAATTGTAGAAAGCCACGATCTCCGCCTCAGGAGCATCAGTCTGACCCGCTGCGCACGCCGCGCCGCGGATCACGGCGCCCGGGTCCGGGCCAATGCAATCGCCGCACCAAGAGCCAACAGGCATACGAGCACGATGGGCGCGTAGCCGAATTGCGATGCAGCCCAGGCGAATGGCGTAAGACCTGCGTACGGCTGTACATGGCCTGTGAGAACGCCCACCGTGAACGGGGGCAACATCGCCTGCACGCGGCCGTTTGCGGCGATGATGGCCGTCGCCCCCGTGTTGGTCGCGCGGATGGTCGGCAGCTGAAACTCCAACGAGCGCATACGGGCGATCTCCAGATGCTGCGGGATGACGATGGTGTCGCCAAACCAAGCAAGGTTCGTCAGGTTGGCGATGACGTTCGGCTCGTGCGCAGGGTTGCGAAAACGCTGTGCCAGCTGCTCACCAAACAGATCCTCGTAGCAGATTGTGGGTGCCACCCTGGCGCCGTCAACCGCGAAGGATGGCTGGTGGAGCGTGCCGCGCGCAAAATCGCCAAGGGGTATTCGCATCAAGCGAACGAACCAGTGAAACCCATAGGGGATGAATTCGCCGAAGGGCACGAGATGCGACTTGTCGTAGCGGTAGGGGGTGGCAGCGCCGATGCCGAGCACGCTGTTGGTGTATTGATTGGCACCGCGCGTCAGGGGAATGCCGATCAAGGCTTGGGCGTGATGCGCCTTAAGGGCCGCGGCAATCGTGTGAAGATAGCTCGGTGGCAGATCTTCGGGAAGAACGGGCACCCCGGTCTCCGGGGTGACGATGAGGTCGGCGCGCAAGGTGGTGAGCCAGTCGCCATAGAGGCGCAGGGTCGGGGCCAGACGCTCGGGCCGGAATTTCTCGCCTTGTGGCACGTCGCCTTGCAAAAGCGCCACGGTGAACTCGGGACCGGTGGGACGGGTCCAGCGCACGTTTGCGAATTGTTGCCCGGCCACGGCCAGAATGATCAGCAGGCCTACTGCCAGCGCCGCGCCGCGCAGGCTCACCTGAGTGAGCACTGCCAAAAGTGCGGCGGCAAGCGCAGCAGCAAAATCAACGCCGTACATGCCGAGCATGGGCGCGTACCCGGCCAACGGATTGCCCACTTGGGCGTAGCCCAGCGCTAGCCAAGGGAATCCAGTGAAGACCGTGCCTCGCAGGACTTCGGCCAAGGTCCACGCTCCAGCGAACGCCAGCGTGGCGCCCACGCCGCGCGCCGCATGCCAGGGGCGTGGTGTTGCGGGTGGTGCAAGCGCAGCAGCCAGTGCGCTGGCAAGCAGTGGGTAGAGGCCCAGATATGCCGAAAACAGCACCACGGCAGATGCGGCCAACGGCGCCGCCATGCCTCCGTATACGGCCATGCTGATGTACAGCCACCATAGCCCGCCGGCAAACCAGCCCAGCCCGAACAGCAGGCCCATGAGGGCACCGCGCTTGGCACGGGCGCGTGCGGAACTTTGCGGCGTGCGCCATAGCAGTGCCGCGAAAATGGCCACAATCACGACCGAAATGGAACCGTACTGGGGACGGCCAAAGGTCTGCGCCAAGGCGACACCAAGGAGCAGGGTCAACAGGAGGGTGGCGACGCGGCGCAGGGGCAACTTACGCATCGGCGGTGCGCGATTTTGGCTTGCGTGTCTTTTTCTCTGCCGGCGCATCGCCACGCGGCTCACACGTCGCGGCGATGATTGCCGAGCCCAACGCAAGGCCGGACTGGGCATTTCCCATCTTGGTGCTGGTGTGGCCCGTGGACGCGGGCACGGCCACGGCGACACCCGTCGGCTCATCGCCTGTGGCATAGGGATCAGGGAAGCCAAGTAGGGCAAGCGTCTTGCGCTCAGCCGCTTCCATGCGTTTGGCGTCGGATGGGCGCTCATGATCCCAACCCAGCGCATGGAGCACGCCATGCACCACCAGATGGGCGTAGTGCGCCTGCAGCGTCTTGCTCTGCGCGGCTGCCTCGCGCGCCACCACGTCGGCGCACAGGACCACGTCAGCTGCAGGCGGCCAGTGCTGGTAGTCGAAGGTCAGTACGTTGGTCGCGTAATCCTTGTGCCGATAGGTGCGGTTCAACTCATGGCCTTCGTCCGCGTCCACGAAGCGCAGCGTGATTTGCGCCGGTGTGGGCAGGGCGGCGGAGCCTTCGCGCAGGGTGACATCGGCAGGCCCGCATCCAAGGGCCCCGCGTACCCAGCGCCGCAGCATCGGGCGCGGCAGCAAAGCGCGGTGCACAGGGGTTGCAAATTGCACGGAGAGTTGCAACGGGAGGGCTGTGGCGCACATGGCGAGTGGTTACTCAGGTGCGCTGCGGCGCGGGGCAGACTTGCGCTTTGGAAGTGATGTTGCCGCGCCCTCCTTCGCAGATTTGGCCTCTGCCTTTTCGTACGCTTCAACGATGCGCGCCACCAGCGGGTGACGCACCACGTCCACTGTGGTGAAGCGCGTGATGGCTACGCCACGCACGCCTTGAAGGATGCGCTCCGCCTGTGTAAGACCGCTTTGTGCGCCGCGCGGCAGGTCGACCTGGCTCAGATCACCGGTGATGACTGCCCGCGAGCCGAATCCGATGCGGGTCAGGAACATCTTCATCTGCTCGGGCGTCGTGTTCTGCGCCTCATCAAGGATGATGAAGGCATTGTTGAGCGTTCTTCCGCGCATGAAAGCCAGCGGGGCGATCTCGATGGTGCCGCGCTCAAACAGCTTTTGCGTGCTTTCGAATCCGAGCAGGTCATAGAGCGCGTCGTACAGCGGGCGCAGATAAGGGTCGATCTTCTGCGCCAAGTCCCCTGGCAGGAAGCCCAGGCGCTCACCCGCTTCCACGGCAGGGCGGGTGAGCACCAGCCGCTCGACAGCGTTGCGCTCCAGCGCATCGACGGCGCAGGCCACGGCGAGAAAGGTCTTGCCCGTGCCGGCGGGCCCCAGACCCAGGCTCAGGTCATGGCTGAGGATGTTGCGGATGTATTCAGCCTGATGGGCCGTGCGCCCGTGCAAACCGGCCCGCCGGGTGTGCAACACCGGCTCATCGGCTGCGGGTTGAAGACTCGGCTCCTGGCCCTGGGCGGCCTGGGTCAGTTCAAGTTGGATGTCGTCCAGGCTTAGGGTCTGATCAGCGCGTCGCCACAGCGCCTGCAGCAATGCAAGCGCGGAGCGCGCACGCGTGCCTTCGAGCGTAAAGTTCTGGGCGCGGCGTCGAATAGCGATATCGAAGGCAATCTCGATCTGCCGCAGGTTTTCGTCCAGCGGCCCGCAGAGATGGGCGAGGCGCACATTGTCAGCAGGCGAAAAATCGTGTTTGAGAATCAAAGACTATCCGCGTAAGAGGGGGCTGACGCCGGGCTGGCCGCCACATCCGTGATTGTGCGTCATGCGGCTCGATCGCGATGAACCGGATGCTGGCCCCGGCTGACCCCTACAATGCGGGTTGACAAATCCAGCCCGCGATACGTCTGAAAGCGGTTTGTGCCGCAGGTCCTTATTCACCCTCATGACACACGCCCCGCGCTGCACCCTCATCGTCGAACACAGCGCCGAGTCTCGCACGGCGATGGCCCGCCTGCTGAGCCAGGTTTTGCCTGAACTCCCTGTGTGTGAGGCCAGCACCCGTGCGCAAGCCGAGAAGCTGATTGGTACGCGCACGGTCGAGTTGGCGCTGATCGACTTCGGGCTTCCGGATGGCAGCGGGCTTGACGTGCTGCGCACCCTGCATCTTGCGCAGCCACAGGCGCGGGCAGTGGTCGTCACCATGTTTGACGACGACGCCCACTTGTTCCCCGCGTTGCAAGCCGGGGCTTTTGGCTACGTGTTAAAAGACCGGCCTGAAATCGAACTGGTGGCGCAACTGCGGCGCATCCAGGAGGGGGAGCCGCCGCTGAGTTCGACAGTGGCCCGCCGCATGCTGCAGCATTTCGCGGCCCTCCGCAGCCAGGCAACAGCGCCCGGTGCGCAGGCTTCTGGCGAGGTGAGGTGGGGGCGCCGCGTGACGGACGTGGGAGGCGTCCCACCTGCAGACACACAAGACTTGGCCCGCTATCTGAGCCCACAGAGTCATGCGCGCCCTGGCATGGTTGAAGAGCCCGAAGTGTTGCTCACCGAGCGCGAAACCGAGGTGCTACAACGCGTCGGAAAGGGCTACACGTTGCCGGAAATCGCGAAGCAGCTTGGACTTTCGCGGCACACGGTGGCCGATTACGTCAAGCAGATTTACCGCAAGCTTGATATTTCCTCCCGAGCCGAGGCGGCGCTGGAAGCGGCGCGTCGCGGTTTGGTGCGCTGAATCGCTAGCCCGGTTTGGCTTTTCCATCGCAGTAGGCATGCGTCCGTCGCTGTGTTATCTCAATGGCGCCTTTGTGCCGCTGGACGAGGCGAGGGTCTCCGTGCTGGACCGGGGCTTCATATTCGGGGACGGGGTATACGAGGTGGTCCCCGCCTACGCGCGCCGGCCGTTTCGCCTGGATGCGCACCTTGCCCGTCTGGGGCGCTCCCTGAGCACTGTCGGATTGGGGAATCCGCTGGATTGCAACCAATGGGCCGCGCTACTTGGGCGACTGCTCACCGACAACGATCCAGCTGATCAGTGTATTTACATGCAGGTGACGCGCGGCGTGGCGCGGCGCGACCACGCCTTCCCTCCGAACACGGTGCCCACCGTGTTTGCCTACAGTTTCCCCTTCCCTCACGTTCAGGCGGGGCTTCGCGAAAAGGGCGCGTCCGCCGTCACCCTGCCCGACATGCGCTGGCTGAGCGCGCATGTCAAAAGCATCTCACTGCTGGGCAGTGTCTTGGCGCGCCAGGCATCGGCTGAGGTCGGCGCACAGGAGACCATTCTGATTCGCGACGGCTGGCTCACCGAGGCATCGTCTTCCAATGTCTGGGTCGTGCGACACGGCCAACTTCTGAGTCCGCCGATGGATCACCTCAAGCTTGAGGGCGTCCGCGTGGCGCTCATGGATGAGCTCGCTGCATCAACCGGCTTGGCGGTGCGCCGCCGGCCCGTGGCGGAGTGGGAGCTGCGTTGCGCCGACGAAGTCCTCCTCACATCAGCGACGAAAGAGGTGCTGGCCGTGACCCTGCTTGACGACCGACCGGTGGGGGCGGGGTTGCCCGGGCCGGTGTATGCCGCGCTGTACGCTGCCTATCAGTCAATCAAGCGCGCCGAACTGCACACCTCTTAGGCAGGAACCTTGCAGCGGCGGCACACGCAGGGGATGCGAAAGCCGCGGTGCGCCAAGTCGCCATCTGGGGGACAATTGGAGCATCCTCTCCTGCGCATGCTCCGGATTCCCGTTCGTGCTTGCCCATTGCCATCATGTCCAAGCTCAAGTCTGCCTCCCTGCCTGTGTCCGCTCAGGATGGCGACAGTTTGATCAATTACCCGTGTGACTTTCCCATCAAGGTGATGGGGCGCAACGCCGATGGTTTCGCCGACGCGGTGGCCGCGGTGGTGCTGAAGCATGCGCCCGATTTCGACCCCTCGAGCATGGAATTGCGACCCTCAAGCGGGCGCAATTATCTCAGCTGTACCTGCACGATACACGCCACGAGTCGCGCCCAACTCGATGCGCTGTACATGGCGCTGACATCGCACCCCATGGTCGCCGTCGTCTTGTAGTTCGCTTCGTTGACATCTCATCGCCCTTGGCTTTCGCCACGGCTTGCGCGGCAAGGGCAGAGATTGCTACGGTGCTCGCTCCTGCATGACGCCAGTATGCGTCGCTTCGGTGGGCTCCTGCTGCTGGCTGCATGGGGCGGCACCACTGACTTCACAGGCGATCCGGGTGTACCCGACCTTCGATACATAGAGAGCCCAAGCGAACACCCCGCAAGCCCGAGAAGGATGTCTGGGGCATCCGCGCTGTCCTTGCCTGCCCTGAA
Organism: Pseudomonadota bacterium; assembly: GCA_019351955.1. Classification (GTDB taxonomy): domain Bacteria; phylum Pseudomonadota; class Gammaproteobacteria; order Burkholderiales; family Burkholderiaceae_C; genus Thiomonas_A. The sequence goes on along the minus strand of JABBOE010000047.1, from coordinate 6,557 downwards.
CGCGGAGGGCTCGTCGCGCAACTGGTCATGCGGGCCGCCAAGCGCGCCGGATGGCCTTAAGACGGTGGGCGATTCATGGCGGCTAACATTCGCGCAGCCCGCTGGATGGGCCCAATGCGCGCGCCAATGACCGCCACCACGATTTCAAGAGAGCGCACCTCCGCTTGGACGATTCTTCAGGTGTTTCTTCGATTGGGCCTGTCGTCTTTCGGCGGACCAATTGCGCATCTGGGGTATTTTCGGGAGGAGTTTGTCACGCGCCGACGCTGGTTGAGCGAGCATGCCTACGCCGATTTGGTGGCGGTGTGTCAGTTCCTGCCGGGCCCGTCCAGTAGCCGGGTGGGTATCGGTATCGGCTTGTTGCGCGCAGGCTTGCCGGGCGGTCTCGCCGCGTGGCTGGGCTTCACACTGCCTTCGGCACTGTTGATGTGGGGGTTCGCGTATGTGTTGTATGACTCGGGCGTGAGCGTGCCGCTGGGGATTGGGCATGGCCTCAAACTGGTGGCGGTGGCCGTGGTGGCGCAGGCTGTATGGGGCATGGCGAAGCGCTTTTGCACCGATGCGCTGCGCATCGGCATCCCCATGGTTTTCGCCCTTTGGGTTTTGCTGGAGCCTGGAGCATGGGTCCAGCTCGGCGGGATCATCATCGCCGGCGTGATTGGCTTGGTTCTGCTTCGCGGCGCCCCAACTGCCGGCGCACGCGGCGATGAGGTGGATGCCGTGCATGGCACGCTCGGCCATCGCATCGCGCTTGCAGCGCTTGGCGGGTTTTCGCCTTGCTCGTGGGCTTGCCGGCACTGGCGCAGGCCTTGGACAGTCCGGTGTTGCGAGTGGCGGCCGCCTTCGACCGCGTGTCCTCGCTTGTGTTCGGTGGCGGGCATGTCGTTTTGCCCCTGTTGCAAACGGCGGTCGTACGGCCCGGATGGGTCTCGCAGGCCCATTTCCTTGCCGGCTACGGCGCCGCGCAAGCGCTGCCCGGACCCTTGTTCAGTTTTGCCGCATTTCTCGGTGCGGTCATGCAGCGCCCGCCGCAAGGCTGGGTCGGCGCCACGGTCGCGCTGGTTGCAATATTTTTGCCCGCATTCTTGCTTGTGGTCGCGGTTCTGCCCTATTGGCAGCGTCTGCGCCACAGCACGTACGCGCGCGGCGCGTTAGCCGGGCTAAACGCTGCCGTAGTCGGCCTGCTCCTGGCGGCGCTCTACGATCCGGTTTGGGTCAATGCAGTAATGACGCGGCAGGACTTTGCGCTGGCGCTGGGGCTATTCGCTGCCCTGGCGTTCTGGAAGGCTCCTCCTTGGATGGTGGTCCTTGCCGGCGCCTTCGCTGGTTGGATCGTTTATGGATGATGTAAAAACCGCCAAATTCCGCACCCGATCGGGCGACAAATCGCTTGAAGCGCCGACGCTTTCTGACCATCTCACGTTCCCCATGTCTGCTCACGCCACGAACATGCCCCACGCTCCAGCCGCCATCGCGGCACTGCGCGCGCAGCTTGCGCAGACTATCGTTGGCCAACAGGCGCTGCTGGACCGCTTGGTCATCGCGCTCCTGACGGGAGGGCATCTGCTCGTGGAGGGGTTGCCGGGGCTGGCGAAGACCACGGCCGTGAAGGCGCTTGCCGAGGCGGTTCACGCGGGATTCCAGCGCATTCAGTTCACCCCCGACCTGCTGCCTGGCGATCTGACAGGGACCGACGTGTATTTGCCCGGGGAGGGTGCAATGCGCTTCGTTCCGGGGCCGCTGTTCCACGACATTGTGCTGGCGGACGAAATCAACCGGGCGCCAGCCAAGGTGCAGTCGGCGCTGCTGGAGGCGATGCAGGAGCGACAGGTCACCGTGGGCGGTGTCACCCGGGCTTTGCCCGAACTTTTCTTGGTGATGGCGACCCAAAATCCGCTTGAGCAGTCAGGCACCTATCCGCTGCCCGAAGCCCAACTCGATCGGTTCTTGCTGCACGTGGTGTTGGACTATCCGCAGGCTGACGAAGAGCTGCGAATTCTGGACATGGCCCTGGCGCGAGACTTGGCGCCCACCGCGAACGCGGTGGCTCAGCCGACAGTGGTTTCCGCAGCTGCTGTACTGGATGCACGGCATGCCGTGCGCCGGGTGCATCTGGCCCCGATCCTGCGCCACTACATCGTCGAACTGGTCCGTGCGACGCGTACCCCGGGCGCCCATGTGCCGCGACTGCAGGGGATGGTCGAGGCCGGCGCCTCTCCGCGCGCCGTTTTGGCCCTGGCCCACGCCGCGCAGGCTCTGGCCTACTTGCGCGGCCGCGATTTCGTACTGCCCGACGACATTCAAGAACTTGCGCCCGATGTGTTGCGCCATCGCATCGTGCTTGCGCTCGAGGCCGATTTGCAGGGCCTCAGCACCGACGATCTGGTCGCCGCGCTCCTGCAAGCGATCCCGGTACCCTAGCCTGATCCTCGGTCATGCAAGGCAGGCCGCTTAATCTGCGCAAAGCGCTGGGCACCCTGCGGGACATCCTGGGACGGCCCGCGGTGCCTGCGTCGGGCGCCCTCACGCTACTCAGCGCCCAGGATTGGGTCGAACTCGCCGCCTTGCTCGGCAAGGGCCCAGACGTGGCGCCATCGAGTCAGGCGACCCGGCGGCGCAACCCTGGCGAGGGAAGGTCGGTGTTTACCGGGCGCGGGATGGACTACGTCGAAAGCCGAGCCTACCAAGCGGGCGACGACCTGCGCAGCATGCACTGGACATTGATGGCGCGTACCGGCAAGCCGCATGTGAAGCTGCACCACGAGGAGCACGTCGGCGCGTGGCACGGGTTGATCGACTTGCGCGGGAGCATGGCCTTCGGCACGCGCGTGCGAACCAAGGCACAGCAAGCCGCGCGTGCGGTACAGCTGGCCGCAGGCATGCAGGCCAGACAGTCGGCGCAGACGGCGCTCACCTGCACTCTTTGGAAGGATGACGGGCTGCACGTGCGAGGCTTTGGCCGCGGCATGCCAGCGGTGCGGCGGCTGGCAAACTGGTTGATGGTTGAGACGCTGCCGGCGAACCCTGCACCTTTTGCGCGAGCTGCGCCACGGCAATCCCAGACGCAGTTCGCCGCGTGGACGAAGCGCTTGGGTGGCAGCGACCCTCGGCCCACACGGATCGTCATGGCGGGTGACTGGTCCTGGTTCGACGCATCCGCTGGCTCGTCCTTGTGGGGCTTGGGCGTGGCGGCCGAAGTGCTGGGGCTGTTCATCCGTGACCCGGCAGAAATCACGCTTGGCTCGATGGGGCAGGCCTGGTTCGAGGACCTGGCCACCGGAGCCGTTGGTTGGCTGCAAACGGATGAGCGCCTGCGTGCGCACTATGCGCAGGCTGCGCAGCAATCGGCCGCAGCCCGCGTGCGTCAGATTGAGGCCACCGGGGCGCGGCTGGTTGAATTGCACACCACTGACGACAATGCATCCATGCTGCACGCCATCGGTGCTGCGCTGGGCGCGAGGGTCGTCGCAGGCGGACGCACGACGGCGGCACGGAGATCAGGCAGGGAGGGCGAAGCGCCCAAAGAGGCATTGCCTTCACGCACGCACGCAGCCGAAATTGGGGCGACCAGGCGGCATTCATGATCGATCGCCTATCCGCACTGGCGGACATTGTGCCTCCACGTCCATTCCCGCCGCCGGCCGCTGCGTCATGGTGGCAGGGGCCATGGAGCGTGCTCCTGGTCGCGGCAATGCTTGTGGCGGCAGTCGGCGCCACTTGGGTTATTGGGCGAGCGCGCAAACCGCTGCGTGGCTTGCGCGCCTTGCGGCGCATCCGGGCGCAGGCGATGGTTTGTGCGAATGCTGCCGATGCATCTCGTCTAGCCAGTGCCGCCCTGGCCTGCAGCGCGGCAGCTGGCGTGCCGTCAGCTGCCCTGCCTGCGGCTGTGCGCGCTATGGCCGACACCCTGCGTTTCGACCCTGGCGCCGACCCAGGCACCGTGCCCGAACTGCTGCATGCGTTGCGTACGGCGCTTCGCTGGCAGATCTGGCGGGGGATTGCGGGTGCACGCGCTGGTTCTGAGGGGCCCGCACCTCCACCAAAGCACGAGGCTGGGCGATGATCCGCGCATGGCCCATACCCTGGCAGGCTTTGCAGCACGCGGGCGCAAGCAATCTGCACTGGGATCGCCCGCTGGCGTTCGCGCTCCTTCCCGTCGTCGCCCTGCTGGGCTGGTTGCTTGTGCGGCGAGGCGGGGTTCCTGAGCGCGCGCAACCTCGCATCGCGTTGTTGCACCCAAATCTCCACGGCCTGTTGCGCGCGGTGCCAGCGCCCGCCCCGCATTCCGCGATGCGCCGCCTGCTTCCAGCGCTTGCTTTGGGCTGCTGGGTGCTGGCACTGGCCGAGCCTCAGCGCCTCGGCGCTTGGGTGCAGCCGCCGCGGCAGGGTCGTGACGTCGTTGTGCTGCTGGATACATCCTTGACCATGAGCATCACCGACCTGCGCTGGAATGGCAAGCCAGCTGAGCGGCTGGCTGTGGTCAAGCGGGTCTTCGAGCGCTTTGTGCACGCGCGGGAGGGTGATCGTTTCGGCATTATTGCGTTCGGCAGCCATGCGGCAACGCTGCTTCCGCCCACCTTCGACCGCCAACTCGCTGGCGCCATGCTCGAGCGAGCACGCATCGGGATGCTGGGCGATGACACCGCATTGGGGGATGCCATTGGCCTTGCGCTGCGTCAGGTGCGGGCGCAAGGTCGGCTCAAACCCGTGCTCATCGTGTATTCCGACAACGGGGTGAGCAACACAGGGCAGGTCAGTCCGGCGCAGGCAGCGGCTCTGGCACATGCCTTGGGCATTCGTATCTTCACCGTGCAGGTGGGCGACACGCCGGCAAGCGGCAAGCCGTATACCGTGCCCGCCTACCTTGGGCCGCAGCCCGACTTGCGCGCCATTGCGCAGCTCACTGGTGGTCAGTATTTCTACGCCGCTGATGGTGGTGCGCAAAAGGCGGCCATCGAGGCCATTGGACGTCTTGCTCCCACCCTCCAGCCGCCGGCGCAGCACAGGCGCACACAAGAACTTTACGCATGGCCGCTGGGTCTCGGTATCGCCTTGTGGCTGCTGGCGCAATGGCAGCGCTCGCCACGAAGCCCGCGCCGCAAAGCCGGCGCCGCACGTGCCCAGCGTCTCAGCGCTCGGGAGTCATCGCGATGAGCGTGTGGCCCGCTGATCTGCAATGGGCACGTCCGTGGGCATGGTGGTTGCTCGCGGTACCCCTGTTGCTTGCCTTTTGGCGCATGTCGGCCTGGGGCGCTGCGCAGCGTGATGCGCTGCAATACGCGGATCTGCACTTGCTCCCGAGCGCCACGCGAGCGCAGTCGACCAGGGCGGCTGGCTGGCGTCTCGGTGCCGAGGCCTTGCTGTGGGTTTTGCTGCTGGCCAGCCTCGCCGGTCCGCGCCAGCCGCAAGCGGTCAGCGCATCGGGCCAGGTCCGGGTGCGCCACGCGGTCAACGTGATGGTGGTGCTCGACGTGGCGAACGCCACGCACGCATCGGGCATGACCGACACGGAGCTTGCGCGCATTGCCCTTGAGGACCTGATCCCGAAGCTGCACGGCGAGCGCCTCGGCTTGACTGTTTTCGGCGGTGGCGCTGGCCTATTGTTGCCCTGCACGGACGACATGGGAGTCTTTGCGCATTTCCTGCAGCGAGCGCGGTCTGACCTGTTGCAGCAGCCCCGCAGCGCAGGCTTGCCTGGGGCGCTGGCGCTGGCGCGGCGCGAACTGCTGTCCACCCCCGGCCGATCGCGGGCGTTGCTACTCGTTACCGGGCCCGATCCCGCCGAGCCTACCGCAGCGCTGGCCGATGCCCTGCGTGAGCAGGCCCGGAGACTGCGCGACGTTCGGATTCCCGTATTCGTGCTGCTTCTGGAGCGGCGGTCGGGCCTGTCCGACGCGGGGTTCCTGCGCCATGACGGCGAAGGGGTATTGGATTTGGCGACCAGCACTGGCGGCGGCGTGGGTCGGCTGGGCGCCGATCCCTGGCAGGAACTCTATGCGCGCGGCATCGAGCGGCTACCTTCGAACGGTGCGCCCGCTGCGGGCGTGGTGGTTTGGCGCGAACTCTACGGCGTGCCGCTCTTGGGCGCCATGGTCGTGCTCCTGCTGGTGCTGCTGGTGCGGGCCAAGCCTGCCGTGCGTCACCAGCCGATGGCTGTGGTTGCCGTTGCCGCGCTCCTGGTTCTGGCGCTTTTGGGTCTGGGCGCAAACCCAGGCACGGCGTGGGCTCAGGGTTTCAAGGCCCAGTCTTGGCAGGCATGGCACGCCTGGCGCCTGGGGCAATACGCAAGGGCCTGGCGAATCTACGCGCAGATCCCGGGCTTCGACGCGCGCATGGGTGAAGGCGATAGCGCCTATCGTCTTCGTGCCTATCCGCAGGCACGCGCCGCATTTCGTCGCGCCATGCTTGACGCACCAACCGACGCCGAGCGCGCGCAAGCCCTTTACAACCTGGGTAACACGGCCTTTCACCTCGAAGGCGGGTTGCGCGAGGCTGTTGATGCCTATGCAGCAAGCTTGGCTCTGGCTCCGGACAACCCGTCAGCGGTGCGCAATTTG
>JABBOE010000046.1 GCA_019351955.1 Pseudomonadota bacterium | reverse complement strand
GGCGCTGTCGCTGACGATGGCCGCAGCCCTGATCATTTCCTTTTTTGTGTCCTGGCTGGCCGTGCCGCTGCTGGCTGACAAGTTCATCACCCTGCGTGACGCCGAGCGTGAGCGGGATCGCGGCCATGGCCCGCTGACGGCTGCTGTGCATCGCGCCTATGCCCGCCTGCTGCCCGCACTGTTGCGCCGCCCGGCCCTGCTGCTGCTCGGCCTTGTGCCGCTGCTGCTGGCGGGCGCCTTGGCCTACCGCCAGGTCGGCAGCGGCTTCATGCCGCACATGGACGAAGGTGGCTTCATTCTGGACTACCGTACGCCACCCGGCACCTCGCTGAGCGAAACCAACCGCCTGCTCATGCAGATCGAGACCATTCTGCGCGCAACGCCCGAGGTCCAGACCTGGTCCCGACGCACCGGAGCCCAACTGGGTGGCGGGATCACAGGGGCCAATGAGGGTGACTTCTTTGTGCGCCTCAAGCCGCCCCCACGCAAATCCATTGACCTCGTGATGGAATCGGTGCGCCGCAAAATCGAGACGCAGGTCCCTGGCGTGCAGATCGAGATGGCGCAGCTGATGGAAGATCTCATTGGGGACCTCACCGCCGTGCCGCAGCCGGTGGAGATCAAGATCTTTGACGACAACCCGAGCGAACTGGCGAGGCTCGCGCACAAGACCGCCGCGGACATCGCCACGATACCCGGCATCGTCGATATCAAGAGTGGCATCAAACCCGCCGGCGACGCACTGGATCTGCGTCTCGACCCGACACGCATGGCACTTCAGGGCGTCGACGCGCAGCAAGTGCAGACGCAGCTTGCCACGCTCATTGGTGGCACAGTGGCCACACAGATCGAACAGGGACCGAAAATGGTGGGCGTGCGCGTCTGGGATGCGCCGAATCTGTGGCGTACCCCAGAGGCCATCAACAAGCTGCCGTTGCGGGCGCCTGACGGCCATGTGTTTGAGCTCGGCCAGGTCGCCCATGCCAGCGTGCTGACCGGGCAGCCGGAGATCACGCGGGAGAACCTCAAACGCATGGCCGCAGTGACGGCACGCATCAGCGGGCGCGACCTTGGCACCACCATTGCTGCAGTCAAACGGGTGCTGGACGCCCCGGGCTATTACCCGTCGGATGTGTACTTCAAGCTCGGCGGCCTGTACAAGCAGCAGCAAATTGCATTCAAGGGCCTGATTGAGGTTCTGGTGGCAGCAGTGCTGCTGGTGTTTTTCCTGCTCTTGTTCCTGTACGAGCGCTTCAAGGTGGCACTGGCCATCCTGGCCATGCCGCTGGCCGCCTTGCCGGCCGTATTCGTCGGCTTGTGGATGTCGGGGATTGAGCTCAACATCTCGGCAATGATGGGGATGACCATGATCGTGGGCATCGTCACGGAAGTTGCGATCTTCTATTTCAGCGAAGTGCAGGATCTGCACCGTACGATGCCGGCAATGCCTGCGGACTCGGCGCTGGTGCAAGCGGGAATCAACCGCATGCGCCCGATCGCCATGACCACCCTGGCCGCCATGCTCACCCTTGCCCCGTTGGCACTCGGCATGGGTCAAGGCTCGGCCATGCAGCAGCCGCTGGCAGTCGCGATTATTTCAGGGCTTGCCGTGCAGCTTCCGCTGGTGCTCTTGCTCATGCCCGCACTGTTTAAGTTCATGGGTGGCAGCCTGGTTAGTGAGGAAGACGACGGCACGCCGCAAAACAGGGTCAGGGACGATGCGCATTTTGCTGGTTGAGGATGATCAGATGCTGGGCGCGGCCACGCAGGAAGCCTTGCGCGACGCCGCCCACGCGGTGGATTGGGTGACCGATGGCGAGTCTGCGCTGGCGGCGGTGCGAACCACGACCTACGAGGCGATGCTGCTTGACCTGGGTCTGCCCAAACGCGACGGCCTGTCCGTGCTCCAGGCGATTCGCCATGGGGGAAACAACCTGCCCGTGCTGATTGTCACCGCGCGCGACGCCGTGGAGGACTGCATACGGGGGCTGGACCTGGGAGCAGACGACTACCTGGTCAAGCCGTTCGAAGCTGGTGAACTGCTGGCGCGGCTGCGGGCCGTGGCGCGGCGCAAGGGCGGCCAGGGCCAACCCCTTTTGAGCAACGGCGCGCTGACGCTGGATCCGACCACGCGCGAGGCCAGCTACGGGGGCAACACGGTACGACTTTCAGCCCGCGAGCACGCGCTGCTGCATGCCTTGCTCCTGCGACCGGGCGCAATCCTCTCGCGCAAGGAACTGGAGGACCGCATCTATGGCTGGAACGAGGAAGTGGAAAGCAATGCCGTGGAGTTTTTGATCCACGGCATCCGCAAAAAACTCGGCCAGTCCGCCATCAAGAACGTACGCGGCGTGGGCTGGATGGTCGACCGCGAGACCGGGCAAGCGCAGCACGCGGCGCCATGAACCCGCGCGCCATGCTGCGCCAATGGGCGGCGAAATCACTGCTGCGCCGGCTGTGGCTCTGGATGACGGTGATCGTCGCCGTGGTAGGCGTGTGCACCGCAGCCGTGTCCTACGTGTTTGGCTACCAGGAAGCCAACGAACTGCAGGATGCGCAATTGCGCCAGGTCGCCAGTCTTGTGCATCGCTGGGGCGATCTTCCCCAAGCCGTCCTTGAGCCGCAGGGCGCCGAGGTCGACAAAGACGCTCGCATCATCGTCGAGCGCCTTGACCGGCCGGCGTCTTCGCGCGGACTGGCCTTGCCAAGGCAGCTCGGCGTGGGCATGCATGTCGTGCAATCCGGCGGGCATTCCTGGAGGGTATTCGTGCGCGATGGCCCCATGGGACGCATCGCGGTTGCGCAACGCACGGATGTGCGCTCGGACGCCGCGATCGACAGTGCCCAGCGCACCCTTTTTCCGTTGCTGGCCCTCATTCCGCTGCTCGCACTGCTTGCCGCCTGGGTCGTGCAGCGCGCCTTGCGCCCCGTGCGCGATTTGGCACGTGAAGTCGATGCGCGCGATGACAGCCGACTTGACCCGCTTCCCGTCGAGCAAGTCCCTCAGGAAGTGCTGCCTTTCATCGCATCCATCAATCGGCTTTTGTCGCGCGTGGCCACCATGCTCGAGCGCGAACGCCGGTTCGTGGCCGACGCGGCCCATGAGTTGCGCACGCCGATCGCGGCGCTGAGCCTGCAAGCCGAGAACCTTGCGCACGCGGACATGCCCGAAAACACGCGCACCCGTCTTCGCAGCCTGCAGCAAGGGTTGGTCAGAACCCGCACCGTGGTGGAGCAGCTCCTGAGCCTTGCTCGCGTGCAGTCCGGGCGCGGCCTCACCCTGCGACCTCTGGACCCGACGCAGGTTCTGCAACAGGTCATCGCCGATCTCATGCCGCTGGCAGCTGAAAAGGGCATCGATCTGGGCATGGAACGCAACGAAGGTGCGCCGATCCTGGCGGATTCGACACAACTCTATACCCTTTTGCGCAACGGCCTGGACAACGCGCTGCGTTACACACCTCCGGGGGGACGGGTGGATCTGGCGATCTCGGCGGATCGCACCGACGGTGACCGTGCAAACGTCCACATCGACATTTCGGACACGGGCCCAGGCATCGCCTCCGATGATCTGGAACGCGCCTTCGAACCGTTCGAGCGCTTGGGGCACGCCGCCGACTCCATGGGCAGTGGACTCGGCCTGGCCATCATGCGCAACATTGCGGAAAACCTGGGTGGGCGCATTCAGCTTCAGAACCGACCCACGGGTGGCTTGCGCCTGCGCTACAGCCAGCCCGCGGTGCCGCAGGCAAACGCCGTCTAGGCTGGCGCGCGCACTCGCGACGCAACGGCTTGATGGATGGCGCGAACGATCAGAGCGCGAAAGATCGGCACCTTGTAGCCGTTTCCCGACAACGGCGTCGCTGGGGCGAGAGCCGCATCGGCTGCGGCTTTCGCACTCTCCTCGTTGATCCTGGAGCCTTCCAGAGCCGCTTCGGCCTGTGACGCCCTCCAGGCGACGGGTGCGGCAGCGCCCAGCACCACGCGTGCCTGCCGGCACACACCGTCGTCACCCATGACAAGCACAGCCGCCACCGCAGCCAAAGGCCAATCAAAGGACGCCTTCTCGCTGAGTTGCACATAGGCCGAACAGGTTGACCGGGCCAAGGTGGGAAGTCTGATGGCAGTGACCAACTCATCGGCACCAAGGACCGTTTCACGGTGAGGGTCCCGGCTGGGAAGCACGAAGAATTCGTCCAGTGCGACGACCCGTCGGTCGCCGTTGCCCCGAACGCACTCCACCTGCGCCTGCAACGCCAGCAACGCCGTGGCGGGCGTCGAGGGATGAACAATGGCGCAGCCGTCCTGATTGGCAAAGATCGCGTGGTAGCGGTTGTCACCCCCATACGCGAAGCAGTGCTCACCCCCCTTGCGCACACAGTGATGTGCGGCCGAGCGCAGGTACCAGCACCGGGGGCGCTGCAGGAGGTTGCCTCCAAGCGTTGCCCGATTGCGGATCTGCGGGCTGGCGGCCAGCGCTGCGGCCTGGGCAAGTGCCGCGCGGCGCCGCTGCAGGGCCGGATGCGCGGCAAGCTGTGCAAGCGTCGTCAAGGCGCCGATCGTGAACCCGCCATCGGCCTCTTCGTGAATCCCCTGCAGTTCGGACAGGCAGCCGATGTCGATGAGACGCCTGGGGCTGACCAGGCCATCTTTCATCAGATCGACAACGTCCACGCCTGCGGCTTTGATAAGCGTCGCCTAGGGCTTTGCCAATTGGTCTGGCCTGTGGACCATGGCCTCGGCGGTCGTGTGCGTGGCCCGCGAAGCCGCCTCCTGCACCGACGTGGCCCGTTGCCATTCGAAGGCATCCATCAAGGCACGCTCCTGCCTGCATCGTGCAGTGCCTGAAGGACGCGGGCCGGGGTCATGGGCAGCGCATGCATGCGCACCCCGGTTGCGTTATACACGGCATTGGCGACGGCTGCGGCCGTTGCAATGTTCGGGGGCTCGGCCACGCCATAGGCGTCCGTGGCGCTCAATCCCTGATAGTTTTCGAGCACCACGACCTCGATGTCAGGCAGTGCGCCCGCGCCGATGCATTTGTAGTCGACGAAGTTCGCATTCATCATCCAACCTGTGTGGGGGTCGACAATCCGCTCCTCAAGCAAGGCGTAGGAAATGCCCATCAAGAGGCCGCCGTGGATCTGACTTTCAATCTGCAGGGGGTTGATGGGCCGCCCACAGTCGTGCACGGCCACGACGCGCTCGACCTGGATGATGCCAGTTTGTGTGTCGACGCAAACCTGCGCAAACTGCACGCCGCCAAGATCGTTCAGTGCAATGGCGGCATCGCCGTGGCAGGTTCGAAAACCGGCATAGTCGTCGTTGCGGCTTGTCACCGCACTGATGCGATCCGTGCGTAGCGTTGCAGCCGCCTCGCTCCACGACATGCGCGGGCGCGATCCGTCCGTGCAGTGCACCCAGCCGTCTTGCAGCGTCAGTTCCTGCGGATCCACACCCCAGTGTGACGCCACCGCGTTCAATAATGATTTCTTGATCTGCCATGCGGCCGTGCGTGCTGGGGGCGTGATGGATGCCGAAGTCCGGCTGCCGTATGAGGGCGGACCCGAAGGAAACTCGGTGTCGCCAAGGCGCACGTCAATGGCACTGGGCTGCAAGCCCAGCTCTTCCGCAACGACCTGCTTGAGCAGCGTGCCAATCCCGGTGCCGATCTCTTGCACGCTGGAGAGGAGTTCGACGCTTCCGTCTCGCCACAGGCGCAACTCGCAAGCGGAGTTGATCTGGACATTGGCAGGCCATAGCGACTGCGCCATTCCGATCCCGCGCTTGATGGGGCCCTGATCGAAGCCCGATGACCGTCGCCGTTCCCATCCGATTTTCTGCGCGCCAAGGCGACGTTCTTCGCGCCGCACCGCGCTGAGGTCGATCACGTCGCGCAGCGCCACGGGATCCATGGCCAGTTTCTCGGCCAGCGCATCGATTGATTGCTCCAACGCAAAAGCGCCTTGCGTGTTTCCGGGCCCTCGCATCGACGTGCTCGGCGAGGTATTGGTGAACACATCAAACTGCAGCGATTCCCGGTTGGGGCAATCGTAGAGCGCCATGGCGATGCCGCCCACGCCCGCGCCCTGGGCAACACCCGCACTGCCCCACGCCTGCAGTGCGATGGCGGTGAGCTTGCCATCAAGGCGCGCCCCGATCCGCAGATGCTGCTTGCTTGACGGGCGGTTTCCACTGTCCACCTGTTCCTCGTCCCGCCGATACACAAGGCGCACCGGTGCCTTGGCCTGGCGCGACAACGCCACGGCCGTCTTGCCATAAAGGCCGAGCTGCGATTTGGAGCCAAAGCCGCCGCCGACGGCTTTGGCGCGAACCCGCACGCGCGACAGCGGCAACTCGAACGCCTCGGCAATCTGCGCGCGCACGCCGGCAGTGAACTGCGTGGACATCCAGACCTCGACCCCGTCATCGCCCCAGGCGGCCACAATGGCGTGCGGCTCCAGGCAGCAGTGGGTCTGGACCTGCGTGAAAAACGTCCCCTCCACCACGCATTGCGCCGCGGAAAACCCGTCGCTCAGATCCCCGTGCGCCTGCCGGCTGGGGCCTCTGATGTTGCCTTGCAGCGGCAGATCCGGGACGAAGGGAAACCCCACGGATGGAATCCCCGCTGCCTCGTCCTGCCGGTAAAGCGCGGGAGCCTCGGGCTTCATGGCGGATTGCAGATCCAACACCGAAGGAAGCGGCTCGAACGCGATCCGGATTCGATCGAGTGCCGCCTGCGCCGATTCCAGCGTTTGCGCTGCCACGGCCGCAAGGGGTTGGCCCACGTAGCGCGCCGTGGGCATGTGCCCGTGCGCTGGCGTGTCCACCATGGCCACGACGGCCCGCACACCGGGAGCCTCCCGCGCAGGGGCAAGGTCCAAGACACGGATGCGGGCGTGCGCAAGCGGCGAGCGCAGCACAGCCGCGAAAAGCATGCCCGGCAACTGAACGTCCACGGTATAAATCGCCGCGCCTGTGACTTTGTCAACGGCATCCCAGCGCGGCTCGCTGCGGCCCACGTGCCTGAGCTCGGCATTGGGCGCCAGCGCCGGAGGCTCGTCCCCGGATAGCGTGCGCGCGACATGCTGAACGCCAAGGTGGGCCATGCCCAACGCAAGCTGCGCTTCGCGTGGCAAGGAATCCTGTGTCATTGTTGTTCTGCCTGGACAGCGCCCAAAGCCAGCATCGCCCGCATGACGTGCGGATACGTTCCACAGCGACAAAAATGGCCACTGATGGCGTTCTCGATGTCTTCAACGCTCGGGTGAGGATTTCGGGCCAAAAGGCTGGCACAGCTCATCACCAGCCCCGGGGTGCAAAACCCGCATTGCACAGCATCGTGCTCGATGAACGCCTTTTGCACCGGGTGCAGATCGTTCGCCAGGGCCAGCCCCTCGATCGTGGTGATGCGGCGTGAGTCGACTTCAACCGCCAGGATGGTGCATGCGGCAACGGGCAGATCGTCGAGCCAAACCGTGCACGCGGAACACGCCCCGTGATTGCATGCCACCTTGGTCCCCGTCAAATGCAACGACGTGCGCAGCGCCTCCGCCAGCGTCGTCCGTGGCTGCACCCGAAGTGGCCGTGAGCACCCGTTGACGACGAGTACGATCGGCACGTCTGCAAGCCCAGGGACTCGGTCCACCGGCTTGGACGTGCCACCAGCCGTCTCCTGCGCATTGTCCGCCATCGTCTCGCCCTCCACCCGTCAACGTTTCCCGCCGCGCCCTGAACGCAGCGGTGCAGGGTCGAGCGGCCAACGCACTGCGCTGGCCGCCCAGAACTTAACTGTAGGCCGCCCTCGCGGCAAATGCGAGAAATCACCACGCCCCCCTCGATCATCCGGGTGCTCCAGCCGACCAAGCACGCCGCCCGAAACCAGGATCCGAGGCGCATCAATCCCGATGCTTACCCGCTTTGCATCGCGCACGCACAAGGTCGCGATCCGCCCACGGAACTTGCGCAACTCGCTTGGCTGTGCGCAACGCAGGCAGGTCTTCATGCTCTGCTTTTCTGCTTGCCTGGTCAGCGCACTCAATCGCGCACCCAGATCCTCGGGAGCCCCGTCCCGAGCCTCAATGTCGCATGGCGTGCGCCGATCCCAGGGCTTCGTGAAGCCACTGCCGCACGCGCCTTTGCAAGGCGCGCACGCTTGTGACATCCCTCCAGGCCCGCACCTCGTGCGCCCCCAGCACGAGGAACGCACCGCGGGGAATCAGCATGTCATCCTCGATATCGCGCACGATGAAGGGCACGAGCTGGGCAAAATACTCAGGTTCGGGCTCGGAGACAAACTGCAGATCCAGTCGCGACTGCAGCGGCTTTGACAGGGCTTGAAGACTGTTGCTTGTGGCCACCCATGACAGCTGCGAGAGGTCGCACGGCGCGCGCAGGAATACATCTCTCCACTGTCGCGCCGTCTCCGGCTCCAGCAACCCCAGAAGGATGGACTCAAGCGATCTGTTCGCCCCGTACCCACGCTCACCGGTCTTGTCGATTTCGTCGAGCAGAACGAGAGCAGTGGCACGCTTGCGCGCGGCGAGCTCGCTCATGATGGGACTGGGCTGGGCGCTGGCCCAACCGCGCCCGGTACCCAGGAGCATCTTTTCATCGCTGCTGCCACCCATCATCAGGGATACCAACGGCAATGGGGTGGAGAGAACCGGCGCCGGACTACAACGCCTCACGACTGGGCACGCAGGATCGCCACGCAGGTACGTGCGCCCACACGCCGCAGCCGATGTGTATCGGGGAAGCGCCAGTTGTGGTCTGTTGGATCTGTTGGGTGCGCGTGATCATGGAAGGCTCCTGTTGACATCTCCCCATCCTTGGCTTGCGGCCACCGGTTGCGCGGTAACGGCGGGGATTCATGCGGTGCCGGGCATGAGGGGCCGCGTGCGCAGGCGCTTTGGTGGATTGCTGCTTGCGGCAAGGTGCACCACTCATCTCACAGGCGATCTGGGCGTGTCTCGCCCTTGATATGTGATTAAATCTGGCTCTATTCGCGAAACGTATTGACAGCGTCTGTAGACGCAGGTGGCGGGGACGCGCTGGGTAGACCTTGGCTTTCCACGAGAAACCTTACAAAGGGCGCCCCTGGTCTATCCACTCCTGGGTCTTGCCGATGGGCAGCCGATACCGAGCGCAGTTGTACGGCTCCAGATACTGCAACTCAGCCTTGAGCATGTCATTGAAGACTGCGCTATCCACGTCGGGTATCGAACGGCTCGTGACGGCCTGGTCTAGGCGGGCGCCGAAATACACAATCTGGCGAATAGCCTCGCCGAGTTGCTCTCGGTAGCGCACGCGCATCGGGTCAGGCCCACCCATCGACTCGACCACGACCTGATACTTCTCGATGGAACGGCGATAGGTCCACTCGAAAAGCTCTGCTGCTAGCGTCACGTCTAGGCGCTCATAGACACCGAGCATCGCAAGCGCATAGTCCTGCTGCCCTACGTCAAGAAACGAAAGCGGCGCGCAGTTTGCCAGCATGTAAGGCATGTTCGCTGCCAAACGACTCGTCCGCTTGTTGCCGTCCACGAAAGGCTGAAGGTAGGCGATGTTCACCCATAGAAAGAACGAGGCCTCTACCGGATTGCGAACTTGACGCGCCTTGTCGACGATGTGTCCGAGCATTTCTTCGAGAAGATTGGGAACCTGGCTGGGAACGTAGACGGTGTCTTGAATGTTGACGATTTTCTTGCGGATGGCGCCGAGGTCCGCTGGGTCCGCCAGGAGGTCGCGCATCAGCAGGCTTTGAATGTTCCGAACGACTGGAACGGTGATGCCCTCTGTCGGCACCGCATTGACAAGGAATTCGATGGCCTCCTTGTGGTTCAGGAGCATCGTTGCGTCTTTATCATCCGTTTCCGAACGGCCCTTCTCAAACAGGTGGCGCGTGTCCAAGAGGCTCTTGCGATTGCCCTCAAGGCGCGAGGAGAACCACGAGAGGTCGATGAGCAGTTGCTCCAAGACCTTGCGAGCGTATGTTCCTGCGGGCAGTTGGTCCTTTGACCTGCCAGCCTCATACAACTGGTTGGCAAGGAGCGCAGGCAGGAATGAAGACGCGTTCGGTATGTAGTTATCGACGAATGACCGCTGATAGGTGATGGGCTTCCTCGTCCCCAGGGGTTCCGACAGTTGAGCCACGAGCGCACGTGCCTGCGGGCTCCACGGCAAGGCTTGCTGCGTCTGTTCTAGGGTGCTCAGCGTGCGCTCGACCGCGGCGGTCGTTTCTGAGGAAGCAGCTCCGGCTGCCTCGGGTATCCGGTAGACGATGGCGCGACCGGCGCCGTGCCTTTCGAGACGACCCGTCTTCGCTAGGTTGGCCAATGCACGGTTAACCGTGGGCCGGGGGCGACCAAGATGGGCCTCGATGGCTCCTGCAGCGACTCCCGCAGAGCTCCCGCCCTGGCGCTGAGCCACGTATGCGACGATGGCAGTGAGGAGGTCCTCCTTGGGCATGATTTCTCTCAATGAAATGAATCCTATCGTTTATTCTATCATAATTCGGCAATCTTATCAATATTGTGACAAGAAAAAGGCTTGTTTGATAGGATGTCGATAGAAAAAGCGATTTCATATCGAGAAATGACAAGATTTAAGTGCGCTGACGGGCGGATGTCCCAGGAGGCGGTGGAGCCGAAGCGTTCGTCTTGTTGTTTCGCTCCCCTGACTTGAGCGCCGTAGCACGTGGGGGGCTCCGAGACTCTTGAAGCAAGGCGCGACGGTAGGCATCAATACGCTTCGCGAACAGAGCCTTAAATCTACAGTATTAACCAGCCCACGCGCAAGCCCCGAAAGGACGCTTGCGCACTCCCGCCACCCGCTTGCGCCCCGAAGGGCGGGCTTGCCGCGCGTCAGGTTCATGTGCCATGCTTGCCGTGGGCGCCAAGCGGCGATGTTGATCCGCAGCAATGGCGGATCCTGGCGGGCACCCGATCGCGACGTCGCGCCAGACATCGTGCTGTCGCGACAACCGGGCGAGGCGCCGGCGACCCATCCCTATTCGGAAACAACCTTTCTTGCCGAATGAAACCCCACCATGCCGGCCCAGACACTTTTCTTGCATCGAACGTCGGAAAATCCGCACAAGCCGAGCACCGTTGACAGCTCTTCGGGCGTATAAAAGTGATGGATGGCGTCGCTGAAATAGGCGCCACAGTTTCGCGACGCTTCGGAGGAGCCGAAGATCGATGCTGTCAGTGCCACGGCCATGCGGAGAAAGCGCAGATAGGACCACTCCACCATGCGGTGCGCGGGCCTGAGCATGTCGCAGTGGTAAAACCGGCCGTTGGGTTTGAGCACGCGGTAGATCTCCGGAAAGACCTTGTCGAGCTGCAAATGACGCGATGCGGCCTGAAGGGTGACGACATCGAAGGTGTTATCGGCAAACGGAAGCTCGTGGACATCGTGGATCACGCTTTCGATCTGCACCTGATTGCGCTTGGCAAGCACTTGTCCATGCCGCTGCATTTCGCTGCTGCGATCCACCGCCGTGACACGGATGTCGGGTTGTTTGCGCAGAAGCCGGATGCCCACGTCATTCGTACCAGCAGCGACGTCGAGGACGTGATCGGCGGGCTTGAGGTTGATCGAACGGACAAACTGCCAGACCCATAACTCCCAGATCCCGAAGCTTGCAACGATGTTGCCCTTTCGGTAGTAGGTAGGAACGTCCCGGAAGACCTGTGGAACGCTTTTGGACCAGATCTCGCTGAAATGCGACCGCCGCAGGCTTTCGCGTTGCTTGAACCAATCGATCGGGGCTGAGGTCATGTCACTTTGCTGCATCACGTGAACCCTCTTTGTGTGTGGTGCTGAACCCGAGCAAGGCGGCAACCGATTCATCGCCGCCGGAACCAGACAGTCGCTCGCGCGAGCCGGGGCGCCAGGCCGCAAGACTGCTGGCTCCGCGCGGCGGGGACGCGCCAGCCCGGCTTCGTCGGCGGTTGGCGAGTTTGGTGCTCGGGCTGAGGACGAAGCGCATGGTTTGTTTGTAGTGCCCAAGCGCACGAACTGGCTTGATCGGGATCAAGGGCAAGCGTCTTGGGGGTGCGCCGCGAAAAAACCGGCCGCGCGCGATCGGCAGGCGCACGCGCTATAGTGGACTTGGAGTCATTTCAAGCGCCTGCCATGATCATCGTGCATCACCTCAATGAATCGCGCTCGCAGCGCGTGCTGTGGCTGCTGGAAGAGTTGGGGCTTCCCTACGAAATCCGCCATTACGAACGCGATGCCAAGACGCGTTTGGCGCCGCCCGCCCTCAAGCAGGTGCATCCTCTTGGCAAATCTCCGGTGATCGAAGACCAGGGCGAAACCGTCATGGAGTCCGGGGCCATTGTCGATTACCTGATTCGACACTACGGACAGGGGCGTTTGAGCCCGCCACAGCCGTCGCGAAACTTCGAGCTGTATACCCAGTGGCTGCACTATGCTGAAGGATCCGCCATGCTGCCCCTGCTGCTCAAGCTTTATGTCTCGCGACTGGGCGAGGCCGGTGCGCCGCTTGCTCCGCGTATTGACAGCGAACTGGCCAATCACCTGGGGTATGTGGACCGGTGCCTTGAAGGCCGCCAATGGCTGGTTGGCGATGACCTCAGCGGCGCGGACATTCAGATGAGTTTTGTTGGCGAAGCCGCGCGCGACCTTCGCGCAGGTTACCCCCACATGGATGCCTGGATTCGGCGCTTTCAGCAGCGCCCGGCCTACCGCCGCGCCATCGAGCGCGGAGGACCCTACTCGCTGGCCACCTAACAGCGCAAGCCCGGCACATGATCACGCCTGCCTCTGGCCACGGTCACTGAACCACCGCCCATGGATCTGCTTCGCTGGATGACCGCACACATCGACCGGCTCCTGGCCGTTTACGCCGGCATTGCCATCGCCGTGGTTGCGCTGCTGACGTTGCGCGGGGCGCGCCGGCGCAGCAAGAAGCATTGAGGGCCCGCCGAGACCGCTGCAAAGTCGGCGGCGGGGAAAGCTGCCGCACGGCCCGATGCACGGCGCCACGCCAGGCGGCGGCGATCGGCCACTGACGCGTCGACCACGCGTGCCTTGCCGGTTCCCCCCAAAAATTGGACGCGCAGCAGCGCCAGCGCGCCGTCGTCAATGCCTGGCACACTCGGCGAGCAGCCACCGACGAAACGCAATCACGGGCCACCGTTGCGCGATGGATTCAGGTGTGACGAAGAAGTATGCATAGGGTGAGCGCACGGCGATCTCGAAGGGGATCATGAGGCGCCCTGCGGCCACTTCAAGCTCCACCACGGGCCTCAGGGCCAGCGTCACGCCCTGCCCGGCAAGCGCGGCCTCGAGTGCCAAAGCGGCATTGGCAAACCGCGGCCCCCGCATGGCATCGACGCCGGTCACACCAGCAGCGGCCAACCATTGTTTCCAGCCTGCCTCATGCCGTTCATCCCCGAGCGTGTCGTCGTGAATCAGCGTATGACGCCTGAGGTCAGCCAGGCTGCCAAGGGGCCTCTGCGCCGTGGGCAGATTCACGCTGCAGACGGGGACGTAAACCGGTGCAAAAAGCTGTTCCACATGCATGCCGGGGTAGGAGCCGGCCCCATAGCGGATCGCCACGGCGGTGGGGGCCTCGCGCGGGTCAAACAAACCGAGCCCGGCCAGACGCGACCCGTCCGGTCCGTCCACGGAATGCGAACTGCTCGACAAGTGCACCTCAACGTCAGGGTTCGTATCGGTGAATCGCGCCAAGCGCGGGATGAGCCAATGCGAGGCAAATGACGGGGGCGCGTCGACGATCAGCGGGCCGTCGCCCGTGTGGCGGGTGCGCTCAACCGCCGTCGCCAGGCACTCGAACGCCTCATGGATCTTGGGCAGCATGGCCAGTCCCTCGGGCGTGACTTCCAGGGCACGCGCCAGGCGGCGAAAAAGCTTGAATCCCAGGTAGCTCTCGAGCACCTTGATCTGCTGGCTCACCGCGGCAGGCGTGACGCTCAATTCTTCCGCCGCCTTCTTGAAACTCAAGTGTCGGCAGGCCGACTCGAAGGCCCTGAGCGGGCCCAATGGAGGAAGACGATAACTCACGGCCAGGACAGTGTTGGGTTGGGCACTGCGGGCCTGATGGGATGCAATGCGCCAGGAAGGAAGGCAGAAAACGGTCATTGTGAGCGATTCTTCGCGGCGAAGAAAGAGATGGCTTAAGAATTTCTAATCCGTCACCTGATAAATGATCGTTTGTCGCCTGAAATGCCGTTCGCTAGAGTGCGAACTGTCTCCTCCAGTGCAAACCAAGCCCGGTTTGTCTGGTTCCGAGCCCGCAATCTGCGGGCTTTTTTTCGGCCCCGGTTTTGTGGGCGCCGACGGGGACGCGCCACATCGAGGATGGTTTTTCCCTTCCATTGCATGAAGCCATTGGAGTCATTCAGTCCATGAGCGAAACGTCTCGCGTACAGTGCGCCGCCTTGCGCAGCAAGATCATGTCGGCCGAAGATGCCGCCGCCCTGATCCCTTCGGGGGTCAATGTGGGCATGAGCGGATTTACCGGCTCGGGGTATCCCAAAGCCGTGCCCTCTGCGCTGGCCAAGCGCATCATGGATGCCAACCTGCATGGCAAGAAGTTCAAAATCGGGGTGTGGACCGGCGCGTCCACCGCACCGGATCTGGACGGCGCACTGGCCATGGTCGACGGCGTCGAATTGCGCTTGCCGTATCAGTCCGATCCGACATGCCGCAAACGCATCAATGCCGGGGAGATGGAATACATCGACATCCACCTGTCGCATGTTGCCCAGTTCGTGTGGTCGGGTTTCCTCGGCAAGCTCGACTACGCCGTCGTCGAGGTGGCGGGCATTCTCGACGACGGGCGCCTGATCCCCTCCTCGTCGGTGGGCAACAACAAGACCTGGCTCGAGCAGGCAGACAAGGTCATCCTGGAGGTCAATGCCTGGCAAAACCCGCAACTCGAGGGCATGCACGACATCTATTACGGGACCCAGCTGCCGCCTAACCGGCGCCCGATCCCGCTCGTGCGCGTTCAAGACCGGATCGGCGACCCCTACTTGCGCTGCGATGCGTCGAAGATCGTGGGCATCGTGGAGACGGCCAGCCCCGACCGTAACTCGACGTTCTCAGAGCCCGATGAGAACTCCCGCAGGATCGCCGGGTTCATCCTCGAATTCTTCGAGCACGAGGTGAGGAAGGGCCGCCTGCCGCCCGGGCTGCTGCCGCTGCAGTCCGGCGTCGGCAACATCGCCAACGCGGTCATGGCCGAACTGGACCAAGGACCGTTCGAGAACCTGACTGCGTATACGGAAGTGCTTCAGGACGGCATGCTCCAAATGCTCAAGTCCGAAAAACTCGCCTGCGCGTCCGCCACCGCGTTTTCGCTCAGTTCGGCGGCACTCGTCGAACTCAACAGTGATCTTGCGCGCTATCGCGACCGCATCATTTTGCGGCCCCAGGAAATCTCCAACCACCCTGAACTGATCCGCCGCCTCGGCGTCATTGCCATGAACGGTGTGATCGAAGGCGACATCTACGGCAACATGAATTCCACGCACGTGATGGGCACGCAGATCATGAACGGCATTGGTGGCTCGGGCGACTTTGCGCGCAACGCCTACCTGTCCATTTTCATGACCCCCTCCCAGGCGAAGGACGGAGCCATCTCCTGCATCGTACCGATGGCCTCCCACGTGGACCACACCGAGCATGACGTGCAAATCTTCGTCACCGAGCAGGGCCTTGCCGACTTGCGCGGCCTGTCGCCCAAGCAGCGCGCACGCACCATCATCGAGAACTGCGCGCATCCCCACTTCAGGCCGGCCTTGATGGATTATTTCAAGCGCGCTCTTGCGCATTCGCCGGGCAAGCAAACGCCCCATTTGCTCGAGGAGGCATTCAGCTGGCACTTGCGCTACCAGCAGACCGGAGCCATGTGATCCATGGGCCGCGCGCGACGTGCGGCAGTGCGTGCCAAGGCTGGGCGCGGGACGTCCTCGCGCAGCCTTGGCACGCGTGGCAGGCTCCGCTAAGATCAGCGTTTTGTCCGAAGAACCTCACGTCCAGATGTCTGCCTTCTCACGCCTGCGCCGTTGGGCCGGTCGCCGCGCCAGTCTGATCTGGCTGCTGCTGGCCTACGCCTGCACGCCGTGGGCGCAGGCCCTGCAGCCGCTGGCGCAAACGATCGAGGTCCCCTACTGCGCGGCTGGACTGGCACCGTCTCAATCCGCCAGCCACGCGCCAGCCTCGGGCACACCATCCACGCATGGCCAGGCGCACGCGTTGCTGGTCTTTGCCCTGGACGGTGGCTCTGCAGTGCAGTCCTTGCAGGCTGCCTGCGGGCGCAATCCCCCACTGCAACTTGCAGTGCCGCGCGGCCAGGCACCACTGCTGGCTGCGTCGCCTTCGCCGCGATCCGAGAACCTCGGGTCCATGCGCCCTCGCCCGCGCGCACCACCGATGCTTCCCCAAACTGCTTGACCGCTGATTGGCACGGCCGCTCGAGCAGCCGCTGCCACCATTCATCGTTCGCGCCCCGATACCCGCTTCCCCACGCCCATGGGGCGATAGCGCCCGGGCCGCTTGGGAGTCTTCAAGATGCATCCGTGCTTTCATCCCCTGCGGCGCGCGGCGCTCGCGGGTGTTGTCATCGTCGCGGCGCCCTTGCCTGCATTCGCCTGCGCCAGTTGCGGATGTTCGCTGTCCACGGACGCCGCCATGGGGTATGCCGCCAGTGCTGGCTGGCGCCTGAGCCTGCAGTACGACGACATCAACCAGAATGCGCTGCGCACCGCAAGCCGTGCCGCGAGCCCTGCGCAGGTGGTCGATGAGCCGACCTCCGGCGAGCTGGAACACCAGACCATCAACCGCTACGTGACACTCGGGCTTGCCTATAGCCCCGATGCCGACTGGAGCTTCAGTCTTCTCGTTCCCTACATCGACCGCAGCCACAGCAGCTACACGGACCAGACGTCGGCGCCGTTCGACAACGCGCAGCTTGCGCCCTCGCATCTCAGCACGGCGCACGTGTCGGCACTCGGAGACATCAAGTTCATCACGGCCTGGCAGGGCCTGTTGCCAACCCACAATCTGGGCGTTCAGCTTGGCGTGAAACTGCCCACGGGCGATTACGGCGGTGCGAACGCGGCCGGCACCGCGGCGATCGGACGTCACCCGGCCGCCTTCGACAGTGGCCCGACTTCCCTGGTGCCGTCGCCAGGCAACCTGCTCGACACCAGCTTGCAAGCCGGCACGGGAAGCACCGACCTGATCATCGGTGCGTTTTACTACAAGGCTGTCAGCCAGGACTTCGACGCTTTTGCGAACGCGCAGTTTCAGGCCGCGTTGACCCACCGGCTTGATCACGCTGGCCAGGACTACCGTCCGGGCAACCTGGCAACGATGAGTTTCGGCCTGCGCGATGAGGCCAATCCGGATGTGGTGCCACAGATTCAAGTCAATCTCAGCCGCAAGAGTGCCGATCAAGGCGCGCTGGCCGACACGCTCGACACCGCCGGCACCGTCGCCTACCTCAGCCCTGGGCTTAGCCTCAGGGTTGCCCAGAGTGCACAGCTCTATGGATTCATCCAGCGTCCGGTCTACAGCCGCCTGGACGGGTACCAGTTGCTGCCGCGTTGGACCGCAACCGCTGGGCTGAGCTATGCCTTTTAACCACGGCGCTCGCGCCGATTTCTCAACCAAGGAAGTCACGACAATGATCAACACCCTGAACTCTCGCCCCCATCGCCTGCCGCGTCGCGCTGCGCTGACCTTCGTTCTGGCCGCCGCCGCACTGGCCGCTTCGCCCGCATTTGCCGCGGACAGCGCGCCGGTTCAAGCCAGCAACGCCTGGATCCGGTGGCTGCCAGCCGGGCTGCCCGCCGGTGGCTACATGCAGTTGCGCAACCTCTCCGACAAGCCCGTCGACCTGGTCGGCGCAGCGAGCGCCGACTACGGCAACACGATGCTGCATCACACCGTCAAAAAGGGCAACACGATGGAAATGCTGCCCGTCCCACGCGTGACCATTCCGCCGCATGGCACCGTTGCGTTCCAGCCGGGCGGCTATCACATCATGCTGATGCAACCGAAAAAGGCGGTGCAGCCCGGAGACCAGGTGCCGATCACGCTGCAGTTCTCCGGTGGCAGCACCCTGCGCGTCGAGTTCCAGGTGCGCAAGCCCGACGCCACCGGACCGGGGGCGGCTGGCGGCATGAACATGCACGGCATGCCGGGCATGGGTGATGGCCAGACCAAGTGATCACGGACGTCGCGCCGTGCTGCGCGACATCTTTTCCCTTGGCGTGGGTGCGGCCGCCAGCGGCTTGGCGCAATCGGCGCGCGCGGATGACTTGCGCGTTGGCGCACCGGCGCCGCCGCTGGTGCTGCACACGCTGGCCGGGAATTCGATTGCAACCCGCGATCTCCTCGGCCAGATCGTCATCGTGACCTTCTGGGCAAGCTGGTGCGGACCCTGCCTTGCTGAGCTGCCGCTTCTGTCCGCCTATGCGCAGCGGCATCGCGCGCAAGGCCTGGCGGTGCTGGGGTTCAGCCTGGACGCACCGGACACCCTGCCCGCTGTTCGATCGATGGCAGCCACCCTGAGCTTTCCGGTCGGTCTGCTGGGCAGCGCCTACGCCGGCGCGTATGGACGCATCTGGCACATTCCCGTGAGCTTCACGATTGACCGCCGCGGACGTCTCGCTGATAACGGTTGGCAGGACCGGGACCCGGCCTGGACCGAGGCCCGGCTCGAGCGCGTCGTCACTCCGTTGCTGACCGGTGTGCCAATGCGATGACGCACCGGGTCAAAATGGGTGCAGGACGTCAAGCAAGTTTGTGCGCCTGAGGCGAGAGCGGCCCGAACAGGACCGCTTCCGCTGCTCAAGGCACGGCGTTGTCGCAGGGGTTTCGCGGGTCATGCACGCCGTGCAGCCGTGCCGCCGACCCGGCGAGGACGTGCCAAGCCTCGGAGGGCTAACGCTTGCCGCCGCCGCGACTCAAGACCCCTTCGCCTGCGTGATCAGCGCGCCGCCCACGGTATCCCTGAGCGTTATGGACCGTAAATCGAGTTCCAGGACATGGCTCTTGCCCTGGGCGCCCTGCACATGGGCCACGATATCCATGGAAAAGTGCTCGAAGTTCCCGATCGCCGGATCGAGAATGGCGATGGTTTTGGGGTCCGTGCAATGCAGTTTGCGGAAGGATTCCGGAGCCGTGTAAACGTAGTGATAGGGCGAGTTGTCGAAGTAATAGCCCACCCCCTTGATGAACAGGCGGTTGTCGAGTGGATACGCCTGGGTGGCCTTGTCATACGCGTCCAGGGCAATGTCGTTGACCTTGATCAGCACATCCGGATGCGCCTTGGCAGCCTGGATCAGGCGCTCGATCGCCTGCGCTTGCGCGGCGCTGGCCTGCACAGGCACCGGTGGAACGATGTTTTCCGTGTTTTCGGTCAGAATGGCGCTGTCGTCAACCGGCATGCCCGAGTAGGCGTAGATATAGATCTTCAGCAGCACGTCGGAATCGAGCACCGCCAGACCATGCTCGGTCTTGAGCACCCCGCCGTTCAAGGCGCGGTCCATGGCCGGCAGCGACGGCTTCGTGCCTGGCGTGTCGGCCAGGCCGGGAAGGCTCTGGTTGGTTTCAGATGGCGCGCCAACCGCAAGCGTGCACAGGCCGGGCAGCGCCATGGCGCCGGCAATCACCAGCGCTGTGGCCGCGTGTGCACCTGCACGGCGCCGGGGGCGATCGCAACTGGGAAACTGCTTCGAAATGGAGAGCATGATGGTGGTCACCTTTATCGCGCGTGGATCTCATGCGCCTGTCGAGGAGGAACCCTGGGCTTCGTCGCTGCCGCTTTCCCAGCCGGTGATCATGGCCTGGATATACGCGGTGGGTGTTTGCCCGGTGGTTGCCAGATACACGTGGGCGATGAAGAACAAAAGCATCATGTAGGCCGCTGCGGTGTGCGTCCAGGCGACCGCGTTCAAGCTCAGCCCCAGCGGCATGACCCGGATCCAGTCATAGGCAAAAACCAGCAGCAGCACGCCGCTGACCCAGATCAGCGGGTTGATCATCAGCTTGAGCCACAAGTAGGCCAGGCGTTGCAGCGGGTTGTGCTTGTGCAGCGGCGTGGGCTCGTAGGGGTGGCGCTCACCGCGGAACATGCCCCAGGCGTAATACCGGGCAACCTGGGCCGTCCTTTGAAAGGTCGGGATGTATTGCTTCCACTCTCCCGTGGTGAAGTGCCAGAAGATGGCAAAGGTCCACAGCGTGACCAGCAGCCACGCGGCGTACTCATGAATGAGCAGCGCACTTCGGAACCTCAGTCCGCCCAGATAGCCGTGGATGGCGAAACCGGTGTACAGCATGGTGATGACGAGAAGTGCCTGGCTCCAATGCCAGAAGCGTTCGAAGCGTTTGAATAGATACAGACGATGCTCAGCCATGGTCATGTCTCCTTGACGGGTGAGTCTCAGCGCCGGCGCAGCCAAAGGCCGATGCGGATGAGCGCGTGGATCAGGACGCCTGCCAAGGCAAGCGCCGCAACGAGCAACCCCAGGCGCTCGATCAGCGGCTGATGGTCACGCGGCCGCCCCGGCATGTACACACCGTCGATGTTTTGCAGCCGGCCCTGATCGGCGTGGCATTGCACGCACCGCAGCGCGTTTTCCTTCGGCGCCACCATGTGGGCAATCGGCCAATACATCTCGGTCTTCACAAACCCGTAATGACCCGAATACGGCAGATGCGCAGCCTTCATGCCCGCGGCAATCGACATGTTCCAGTTGTAGTTCATCGTGTAGGAATCCTTGTCGAATCCAAACGAATGGAAGACGGCCAGGATGCCTGTGCGCGTGTCATACGGCTGGTTGTTGTGGTGAATCTTGAATGGCCAGATCTTGGACTGGCCATCGGTGGGGCTGCCCTCGATGGCGTTGACCTGCACGACGCCGTTCTTCTCGTGGTTCTGGATTTTCTCCCCAATGTGCATCCACGTTTCCGTGCCGTTGAACCAGCGGTACTGCGGCACCACGTTTTCGGCCCAGCGGAAGCTGCCCTTCACCCCCCAGTAGGTGTTCCAGCCACGCGCATTCATGATGACCAGCGGTGAACCGTTGGGCGCCAGCTTGCCTGCGGTTGCGTAGTTCCAGTCCATCTTCGTCGGCAGCCCGCCGCGTGCGAACTGCGGAATATGGCAGGTCTCGCACGCAATATCGCGGGTGTGCATGTTCAGCGTCGACGCCACCAGGCTGGACTGCACGTTGTCGCCCGCGTGCGGCGCCTGGCCGTGGCAGGACTGGCAGGTCACGGCGTTGCCGTTGTGCGCCGCGCCGCGCATGTACGCGCCCTGCTTGGGATCGGCATCGATCGCGTAATGCTCACCGCTGACGTTGTGGTCCGTCGTTTTGTGGCACTCCTGGCACGAAAAGTTCAGGCCCTTGGCGTCCATGTGGACGTCAAGCGCACGCGGCGGGTCATTCAGCGAGCTGTCGAGATCGCCATGCTTGACGCCGTTGCCCCCGCCTCCATAAAAGTGGCAGATACCGCATGTATAGCGCGTGGGCGCCCCCACGCGCTTGGCCACCGCGGCCAGATCCTCGGGCTCCACATAGGCCTTGTCGGTGCCGTAAACCTCGTTGCAGCCGGGCCGCACCGCGATCTTGGCCAGCGCCGGATTGCCACCGATGAATGGAATCTTGCGGTAGGTCTTCGTCTTGTCATGGCACACCAGGCAATCCACATGGTCCTCGGTGCGCTGACTGAACGGGATGAACTTATCCGGATCCTGGCTGCCATAACCGGCATGACACACCGTGCAGAACTGCTCATTGCTCACGGGGCTTACGCAGAACGTGTTGTAGATCTCGTTCTTGCCCACCATCTGCTTGGTCTTCGGGTTCCACGCCTTCCAGGTCCAGTGGATGGTCGACATGACCTGCTTGGCTGCCTGCGTGTGGCAACTCAGGCACGCGCGGGTGACCTGTTCGGGCGATGTGAACGGGCCCTGAAGCTGTTTGAACTTGCTGTGGTCTTGAGGCGTCTCCGGCCCCACCGGGCCGTCCACTTCCTTGGGCACGACGTGCCAAGTTGGCGAGTCTGCCGGGCCCGCCGCATTGGCGTTGACGAATTGCTGGGCCGACTCGGCGCCATACGCCGGCACGCCCAGAGCGAGCAGCGACGCCGCGAGCCAACCCATTGCGATGCGTGCGCTGCGCGCCAGGGACGAGCGGTGCAAGCCCGGTGCGCTGCGCTGTGTGGCCAGTTCCATAAACGCCTCCTCGGATTGGGCGGATCGTTGTCCGCCTGTTTGTGTATTGGGCTCGTTTTAGTACTGGTAGGAGTATTTTGGAAAGGCCTCGACGAGCATCCTTTGATCCAGGTCATGCAAAGTCGATTTACAGGCTTGTTTGAGCTCACACGCACTCATTTGCGGCGACACTTTCGTCCATCGGTATCGACGGGCTTAGCGGGCGCTGGCCGACCGGGGCACGGGCACGGATGGTGGTTCAATGCAGTGCAGTGCAACGCAAGGCATGACACCGCGCCCAAACCCGGCTTTGGCACGACCGCCCCTGCCCCGCGCCGAAAACTGAGCAACGGCTTTCCGCAACCCTGCCGGGTCGCAGCCGAAAACCCGGCAACGTCCCGGGCCGGCGAGCCGTCTCGGGATGGGGTCTTTGATGAGGATGGATAACCATGATGAAGTTTTTGCTCACGATCTGCGTTCTTCTTGCGACTTGCTCACCGACGTGGGCCAGTGAACGCCCGACGGCCACGCCTGGCGTGCCCGATGCCATTCGCGGCAAGGTGCTGCAGACCATGGACGCTGGCGCCTACACCTACTTGCGCCTGCAGGCCGCTTCAGGCGATGTCTGGGCTGCGGTGTACAAGGCTCCGGTCAAGGTCGGCGACGCGGTCAGCGTGGATCATGTCGTGCTGATGAAGAACTTCGAAAGCAAGACGCTCAAGCGCACGTTCCCTGCGATCTACCTGGGCATGCTGGAGCACGCCACCGGTGCTGTCGCGCTGGCTGCGCCCACTGCAGGTGCACAAGCCGGCGGTGGCGCCGATCCTCGGGTTGCCAAGGCCCAGGGACCCAACGCCTACACGATCGCGCAGGTCATTGCGCAGAAAAATCAGCTCCAGGGAAAGACCGTTCTCATCCGGGGCCGGGTCGTCAAATACAACCCCCAGATCATGGGTAGGAATTGGGTTCACCTGCGCGACGGATCGGCTTCTGGCAGCGCGCAGTCCGATGAGATCCTCGTGACAACAAGCAGCGCGACGAAGCTCGGCGACATCGTGACGGCCCGTGGCAGCGTGCGCACGAATGCCGACTTCGGCGCTGGCTACGCCTACCCTGTGCTCATCGAACACGCCACGCTGCAACCTTAAGCCCGACTGCGGCACGGGCCGCCTCCGACGCAATCCAGTGTCTGGCGGCTGCGACGCGGGTCTTTGGCTGCAGCGGCCTGCCCCCGTCAAGGCCGGGCGGCCGCACGGCGTCTTGCCCGTGCCCGTAGTGCGGGACACACAGCGCGTCTGGAGGATCAGGATGGAGCGCTGCAGTGCCCGGGCGCTTGCGCCATGGCTGCGCTGCGCGGGCAAGGCGTGTACGCTCGGCGGTGTGTTGCCCACGGCCCCCACCCACTCCAGGAGATCCGCCATGCTCGCCCGCCACACGCTCGCCTTGCGGATCGGATCCGTCCATGGCTGAGACTGAACCCCTGCATGCCCTGCGTCCGTTTCTGCGCAACTGGGTCTGGGAGCACGGACGCGTTGGAACCCGTTACCTGGACTGCACCTGTGGCGAACTCCGGTTTGACGAAGGCAAGAAGACGCATTACGCCAGCGAAACCCATCAGTATGTCTCGCTGCTCAAGGACGCTGAGCCGGTGGCCAAAACGGGGCCGTCGATTCACGAAGGTGGCCTGGCCCGGCTCTTGCGTGCCGCTCAGCAAGGACGCCCGGCCGAGGCCGGCTCCGCGGCCGAGGTGCAGCGCGCAGTCCACGACTGCGTGGAATTGGGCCTCATCAGCGCCTACCAGCGCGATGCCGAGCAAGCTCGCGCGCGTTATGCCCTCGAGCCCCTGTTTGACGATGAAATCCGCGCCGCGGTCATCGAGGATGTGCGACGACTCTGGGTCGGCGTGCGCGAGCAACTCTTGCGCTACGACTTCACCATCTTTTACGGCCTCCCGCAGGCATTGCTCATCAGCGACGCGCCGTTCACCGACTGGCGCGTGCGCGCCAAGCCTGCGTTGCCCTTCGTCTCGCTGCCGCTGGGACCGCATAG
>JABBOE010000228.1 GCA_019351955.1 Pseudomonadota bacterium | reverse complement strand
TTTTCTGCCGCAAAAAAAGAAAACCTGCAAAACACCACTTCTATGTCGCGCACCCCCTTGCGAGTGCAGAGTTGACAGACCAGGCGTACCGTCACATGCAGTTCTCTCTGCGCTACGACTTCTAGCCTGTCCTCAGCGAATGCCTGATCGAAAAGCGAGCCAATGACTTCGCCGGCCAGTTGCCATTCCCCGTCTATCAACAATCGAAAGACGGCTGCTACTAACAGAGGATGACCATGGGTAACGGCAACAATCAATCGCCGGAGCCCTGCGGTGTTAACGGTTGCTGCAGCGCCTGAGTTGATTATCAACTGTCGGACATCATCGTTGTCATATCCGCCAACGCTTATAGACAAGAAGGTCATTTTCATTCGGTCCGGCATAAGGGATGTTGCCCCTAGCAATATCCCGATGCCTAGAGCATATTAGCTATTGCTGTAGCTCATGAAACGGGAATCTGAACCAGGCTCGAGCGTCTTGCGAGCGGATGGTTGGAAGCAGATCGGTGATGGCCTGGTCGAGGGCCTGAGTTGTTCTGGCTTTGACGCCTCGGAGTTGCTGTTTGAGTTTAGACCATGCCTTTTCGATAGGATTGAGGTCAGGCGAGTAGGGCGGCAGATAGAGCACTGATGCGCCGACAGCTTCAATCCGTTCGCGCACTCCAGCCACTTTATGCGAACTGAGATTGTCCATTACGACGACATCGTCAGGCCGCAGCGCCGGGCAAAGGACATGGTCGAGATAGGCGAGGAAGATTTCCGCATCCGTTGCAGCCTCGATGGTCATCGTGGCGATCATGCCGTTGAGGCTCATCGCGCCCAGAATCGTGAGGATCTTCCAGTTGCCCTGCGGCGTCGCTTCGAGGACGCGTCGTCCCCTGGGGGCGCGGCCGTAATGCTTCGTCATCTGCGTCGAAACCCCGCTTTCATCAAGAAAGGCGAGCCGTTCGAGGGCAATGGTCTTCAGTTGTTCGACGAAAACCTTGCGCCGCTGCCGGTTGACTTCTGTCTCCCGTTCGGTCGCGTGGAGTGACTTTTTTTGAGCTTGAACCCAAGTTCGCCCACAATCTTCCAAAGATGAGGCACGCTCACCTGGATGCCAGCTGTGGTCTTCAGTTCGGCCTGCAGCTCGTGCAGGTAAAGGTCAGCATTCTTCTCCAACAGACCGCGCACGAGGTTCCGATCCACCCGCACCTTGGGTCCGGGTACGTAGGGCTGCCGCTCCATCGAACCGGTTCGCTTGCGCGCTCCCGAAATCTTGCGAGCCCACGCCGCGCTGACGCCAAACTGATGCGCCAGCCCGGCAAGCGTGCCCTTGCCTAGATCATGAGCCTCCAACAACTTCCTGCGTAGATCATCGCTGTAAGGTCGAGCCATCCTTCAAGACTCAATCAACGCCAAGCCCCTGCAAAGAATCAAGAGATATACCATCACCTAATTTGCTCTAGGTTAACGGTGTCATTCGCAAGTTGCCCTGGCAGAGAGAAATGTGAATCCAAGCCTCACTCGGCCTACCCACGACGGAGACCGAAATTCTCAAATCGACCTGGAGTATTCTGAAAAAGTCACATTCGCACTGACCGGTTGCATCTGGAGTTTGGAATGGGCGATTTTGTCTTGAACGTTAACGGTGCGCGCTTCCGCGTTACCGCCTCCTCCGAAGAGACTCTGCTTTCTGTCCTGCGCAACCGGCTGAATCTTACCGGGACCAAGTACGGCTGCGGGGAAGGTGAGTGCGCAGCCTGCACCGTTTTACTCGACGGGCGGGCGACCCGTTCCTGCCTGGTTTCAGCGGAATCGGCTGCCCATGCAAAGATCGTTACCATCGAGGGGCTGGAGCAGAACGGCAAGCTCAGCGTGGTTCAACAGGCCTTCCTTGACGAGGGCGCATTCCAATGCGGCTACTGCACCTCGGGGATGATTCTGGGTGCAACGTCTTTGCTGCAAGAGCGGCACAATCCCACGGAAGCGCAAATCGTTGCGGCGATGGAGGGGCACATCTGTCGATGCGGCACCTATCCCCGCATCGTCGAAGCCGTCAAGCGAGCTTCGCGCTCCCTGGCGCAGGGGACAAGACGATGAACCATCGCATTGAGCCCGCAAGTGAATTCATCCAGAGCATTTCGCGAGATCGGTCCAGGCTCCCCGAGCTGGACCGCCGCGACTTCCTAAAGGCCCTCGGAAGTGGGTTGCTGATCTGTCTCACCCACACCTCCTCGTTGGCGCAGGAGTCGGGTCGGGCATTCGGTGGCCACGAGCTTCCGAAGGATCTGAGTGCCTGGCTGCACATTGCGGCCGATGGCCAGGTGAAGGTGTTTACCGGCAAGGTGGAGGTGGGGCAAAACATCCGGACATCGCTGGCGCAACAGGTCGCCGAGGAGCTGAAGGTCCCGTTCGAGACGATCACGATGGTGATGGGCGACACCGATCTCACTCCCTGGGACATGGGCACCTTTGGCAGCCGCACCACGCCCACCATGGGCCCGCAGTTGCGCACCATGGCCGCGGCAGCTCGCGAGATGCTGGTGGAGATTGCCGCGCAACGCTGGAGTGTGCCTCCGGCCAACTTAACCGCCGCCGACGGCAAAGTCACCGATGCTCAGCATGCGCGGTCGGTCACGTATGGCGAACTCACTCGCGGAGAAAAACTTGTCAAGACTGTTTCTACTGACGAGAGCCTCACGCCTCCCACGCAATGGAAGATCGCCGGTACCGCCCTGCCCAAAGCCGAAGGGCGCGGCTTCGTTACCGGCAAACACAAGTATCCTTCCGACATCATCCGCCCGGAGATGATGTTTGGTGCAGTGCTTCGTCCAGATGGGTTCAACGCGACGCTCATCTCGCTCGACACCAGCGCGGCGGAAAAACTTCCCGGAGTCAAGGTTGTGCGCGATGGCGATTTCATCGGGGTGGTTGCCCCCGATGCGCTCACCGCGGAGAACGCCGTGTCGGCAATCCACGCAAAATGGAATGTACCCGCGCAACCCTCCAACCAGGGCCTCTTCGCCTATCTGAAGAACAACCCCGAGAGCGGTCGGGACGACGCGCCGCAACATGTCTCCGGGTCAGTAGCGCAGGCCCTGGCCGCCGCGGACCTGAAGCTGGAGGAGCAGTATACCGTCGCGTACATCGCCCACGCGCCGCTTGAGCCGCGCGCCGCCGTGGCCGAGTGGACGGACGGCAAGCTGACCGTCTGGACCGGAACACAGCGCCCCTTCGGCGTTCGCGACGAACTCATGCAGGCGTTTCACTTGTCTCCTTCGCAGGTACGCGTGATCCAACCCGACATGGGCAGCGGCTATGGCGGGAAGCATACGGGCGAGGCGGCCATCGAAGCGGCTCGACTGGCCAAAGCTGCAGGCAAGCCCGTCAAGGTTGTCTGGACGCGCACCGAGGAGTTTACCTGGGCCTATTTCCGCCCAGCCGGCCTCATCGAGATTAAGGCCGCCGCACGACGCGACGGGACCCTGATTGCCTGGGAGCATCACAACTACAATTCGGGTCCCGCCGCCATCGGCACGCCCTACAGTGTGGCCAACCAACTCATCCAATACCACGCGGCAAAATCTCCATTGCGCCAGGGTTCCTATCGCGGTCTTGCCTCAACCGCCAACCACTTCGCCCGCGAGTCGCATATGGACAGCATGGCCCACCTTGTGGGCATGGACCCGTTGGAGTTCCGCCTGAAGAATCTGGCCGACCCGAGGCTGAAGGAAGTATTCCAGGCAGCGGCCGTCCGGTTCGGATGGGGCCGCTTGAAGTCGACGCCCGAGCGCGGCTTTGGCATTGCCGGCGGAGTGGATAAAGGAGGCTACGTCGCAACCTGCGTTGAGGTGCAGATCGATCCCGCCAACAAGCGCGTGCGCATCCTCCGTGTCGTTCAAGCATGGGATTGCGGCGCCATCGTGAATCCCGATGGCTTGAGCAATCAGCTTGCGGGCGCCATTGTTCAGGGCATCGGCGGCGCACTTTTCGAGAGGATCCTTTTTGCCGATGGCCGCATTCTGAACCCGCACTTCGCTCAGTACCGCCTTCCCCGGTTCAGCGATACGCCGCAGATTGAGGTCG
>JABBOE010000227.1 GCA_019351955.1 Pseudomonadota bacterium | reverse complement strand
ATGTCATGAATCAACAACGGGAAGTTATTTATGGACAGCGACGTGCTGCGTCTGAATGCGAAGAGCAGCCTGCAGCAGGCCAGCGCCCTGATCGCCGATTCGAGCTTCCGCCATGCCACGGAGGGCGTTCTTGTCACCGACCAGGGACAGTACCGCGGCATCCTGCTCGTGGGCGATCTCCTGCGCCTGGTAACCGAGTTCCAGGTGCAGACGGCGCGCTATGCCAACCCGCTGACCTTGTTGCCGGGTAATGTGCCGATCAACGACTGCATCGACCGCTGGTTGCGCGAAGGCCAGAGTTTTGCTGCAGCCTATTGCGACATTGACAACTTCAAGCCGTTCAACGACAAGTTTGGTTATCGCATGGGCGACGAGATCATCCTGCTGTTGGCCGAACTTCTCAAAGCCAATCTGCCGCAGGCTGCGAGCTTCGTCGGCCATGTCGGCGGCGACGATTTCATCGCGTTGTCGAGATCGCCCGCGTGGGAGACTGAGTTGCAGCAGGTCTTGCGTGGTTTCGAGGCTGCCGTGGCGGGGCATTTTGAGGCAGGCGTGCTGCATGATGGCGGCTTCTGGGCCGACAACCGGCGTGGCGACGCAGTCTTCTTTCCCATCCCGACGCTGTCCATCGGCGCCGTGTGCGTCGATGTGCACGCCTTCGAGTCGCACCGCGAACTCTCGAATGTGCTGGCCGACATCAAGAAGGCGGCCAAGCGCGTTCCTGGTAATCAGTTGTTCGTCGATCGCCGGCAGTACGGCTGAACGCCGTGCCAGGCGGGCGATTCCATCGTTGTGTCACCTGCCGGTGGGGATGGTGAACAGACGAGCCTTCACCATCCCCACCGGCATGACCATGATTCCAAGCAAGACCGAAAAAGACGAAATCGCACTGCAAACTCGCGATTCCAGCTTGAGTACCGTGCAGCGCCACATCCTTATTGTTTGCGACGGCAAGCGCCGGCGTGCAGGACATTGCCGATCTGATCGGCCCGCAGGTGCACAATCTGGTCAATGATTTGTTTGCACGCGGGTTCGTGCCTGACAAACGGGTCTTTGAGCTCTTGGAGACCGCTGCTGCGTCGACCCGAGCCGCCAACCCGCCCACACCAATCAAACGTCGTTCACTGGTGGTGGCGCGCACGGATCTGTTCGACCTGATAGAGCGCGTGCGCGGCCAGAAAAGCGACGTCGTGCGTCAGCACCTACGCGGGGCCGACACGCCCGAGCGCACGGGTGAGGCGATGTGCGTATGTATCGAATTGCTGGTTGAACTGGCTGAGCCGGGGATCGCCATGCGGGTCGCCGAGCAAGTTGCCGACATGCTCCCCGATGAGGATCAGCAATGGACTACCCGGGTGCGCGCTGTTGCAGATTCACTGCGACACGTCGCGTGAATGTGCTCGCCGCGGAGGACTTGTCAGCTGGGTGCAATTCATGGCGAGTTGCGAGACTCAATCTCACGGTAGCAATGTCGAACAGCGCGCCTACTCGCTTCAGGTGCGTTAACCCGAAGCCGACGCTGGATAGCGCCTGATCACAACAAAACCGGCACGCCGGCCAAATCCGTGTGAGCGCGCACTCTCGCTTTAGCCCAAAATCGCCTCTGCAAACAGCTCCCGATCGACATTCCCGCCACTCAAGGTGAGCCCCACCCGCTGGCCCCGCATGCGATCCCGAATTTGCATGGCGCCCGCCAGCGCTGCCGCACCCGCACCTTCAGCCACATTATGCGTCGTGACGTAGTAGGTTTTCATCGCCTCCAAGACCTCTGCATCAGTGACACGCAAGACCTCGTCAACATGCGCCCAGATGATCTCCAGCGCGGCTTCATCCGGGACGCGGCACCCCATGCCATCGGCAACCCGCGTGGTTACTGGCGCGGTGCAATGTCGGCGTTGCTCGAAAGAAAGCGCGTAAGCCTCTGCGTGTGAAGACACCACCCCGATGATGCGTGCGGGATGCCGCAGCGCTTCACGTGCCGCCACCGCGGCGCAGATCCCGGAACCCTGGCCGATTGGCACGAACAGCACGTTGAGATCGGGGGCGGCCCGGAGCAATTCGGTCCAGTACGTCGCCACGCCAAGCACCAGGTGCGGATGAAACGCCGGAATCATGTGGAGCTCACGTTCGGACGCCAGCTGCGCCGCATACTCCCGCGCTTCCTGGAAATCGTCACCCCATTCAAGCAGCTCGACGCCGAGCGCCTGCATGGCCGCGTTCTTCTCCCGGCTGTTGCCTCGCGGCACCACGATGGTTGCGGACAGTCCATGGAGGCGTGCCGCGAGGCCAATGCTCTGTCCGTGGTTGCCGCGCGTGGCTGAGATCACCCCGCGGCATTCGGGCAGACGCACTCGCAGGGCTTCGACGTAGACGAGGCCGCCGCGGATCTTGAACGCACCGACCGGGGTGTGATTCTCATGTTTGACCCAAGCGCTGGTTCCCAATTGCTGCTCAATAAGGGGCCACCTGTACTGCAGGGTCGGTTGCAGGTGCCGATACACGAGGGCAGCGGCGGCGTCGATTTCAGACAAGCTTGGCAATATGTTCAAAACGTCTCCTCGTCGGTTGGGTTGGGTAGACGGCGCACGTGACCGATCTGTCTTGTCAAAAGCAAATTCTTCCAGAATTTCCAAAGTGGCGACATGCTAGCCGCGTGTGGTGGCCTCGACCTCGATCACGCCCCCTCCGCACCGCGAACTTCACGACGTGCGCATTTAGGCCGGGTGTCCGGGCTGTTCGCGAATTTTTCGCCGCCTGAATTTGATGGGGGACCGCCCCTCGAGAAGGCGGGCGCTGTGTCGCTGTGTGCCGTCCTGCATACGTTGGCCGAGTCGAGTTGCCGAGTGCAAGCTCTCTGCACCGGTGGGTTCACGCAATCGACCCATCAGCGACATTCCGGTCGCGTTTCAGCCGGCCGCATTGCTGTCGCTCGCGGTCCACAAATGACCACGGCAGTCGCGGACAGCACATTTGATCAGGCCTTCAAGTGCGTGAACCGCGCACGTGACAACAGTTTCTTGACGTCGCGATCAAAGCTGTCCAGGTGTCCGGCCTGCTGGGCCACAGCAGCCGCCAACCAGGCGCCAGGCAATCGTTACATCGGGAAGGGTCGAGTGCCCCTCTTGGCTAGGGCGTGTTGACACGAATTGCCCCGATGGCGCAGGTGAGCGACACGGCTGCCCATGGAAATCAGCCCCGAGCGATTCGCCGTTGTCGAGCATTTTCTGCCCAAGCAACGAGGCAACGTCAGCATGACCAATCTGCAGGTCCTCAATGGCATGTTGTACGTGGCCGGACAGGGTTGCAAGGGGCGCGGGCTTCCCCATCGGTTCGGCCACTGGTACACGAGATTTACACGCGCATGCGGCGCTGGGCCAAGGCGGGGGTGCTGGACACGATGTTTGAGGAACTGCAGCGCCAGCAGGTGGTGCGCATCAAGATCGAAGCGGTATCACTGGGCAGCACCAGGAGCAAGGTGCATCCCGACGGCACAGGCGCTCTAAAGAAAACGGACCGCAGTCCGTCGGCAAGTCCCGCGGGGGATGGAACACCACGATTCATCGGGTTGCCGCGGATGCTCGAACGGCCGTAACGTTTAGCCTGTCTCCGGGGCAGGCGCACGATGCGCCCGAGGGCCGGAGGTTGCTTGAAAGCCTGGGCCCAACGAGCCGGCCCATTCAGTTGCTGATGGACCGTGGGTACGAAGGCAACGAGACGCGCCAACTGGCTCTGGATCGTGGCTTCATCCCCGTGGTGCCGCCACTGAAGACGCGCATCGAGCCATGGGAGACCGACCGAGAGATGTACACGCGCCGCAATGAAATCGAGCGCCTGTT
Organism: Pseudomonadota bacterium; assembly: GCA_019351955.1. Taxonomy (GTDB): domain Bacteria; phylum Pseudomonadota; class Gammaproteobacteria; order Burkholderiales; family Burkholderiaceae_C; genus Thiomonas_A. The sequence continues at coordinate 256 of JABBOE010000227.1, read as the reverse complement.
CCGGCGCCTGAAGGGATTCCGGCGCATCCTTTCTCGGTTCGAAGAACTTGACGCGATGTTCCTCGGCCTTCTGAGCTTCGTGCTGGTGGTCGATGGCCTTCGCAGGTTGTGTTAACAGGCCCTAGTGTCCTGTCCCGTAAATAACTGGCATTAATCTTGCATGCCAGTGCGGTATCTTTGAACCCGAGATACCGCGATGAAAACAGGCAGGCCGAAGGCCGAACTTTTGCTGACGGACGCGGAGCGTTCGCAGCTT
>JABBOE010000226.1 GCA_019351955.1 Pseudomonadota bacterium | reverse complement strand
GCAGTTCGGGCAGTGCGGCCGGGCAGTCGGCAAGCACCGTTTCCCAGATCGCGCGCGCCAGTGGCAGATCAGGTTCGGCCGCGGTCCAGCCGGGTGGCGTTTCGCCCAGCAGGCCGTCGTGTTGCAGCCGCTCCAGCAGCCAGCGCAGCAGGGGATGGCCCTCGCGCCAGTGTGCAAGGGTGTCAGCGCCGGGGGGGCTGCCATCGGGAGCTTGAGCGCGCAGGGCGTCGCGCGCGAAGGCCAGGGGCAGCTGCTCCACCAAGGGGGTGATCTCGGCAAGGTAGCGTTGATGCGCCGCGGCGGCCTCGGAGTGTTGCCAGGACACGAGCACGTCTTGGGCGATGTCGCGACTGGATGGCAGGGTCCCCAGGGTTGGGTCCGAATCCAGCGGCTCCAGGCTCAGGGCGGTGGCCCAACACGCAGGCGCCTTGTCCTGCATGTGCAAGGCCGCAGCGCGGAAGCGACAACCTTGCAAGGCTGCGACGACCGCGCCTTGGGCATCCAGCAATTCGAAATCCACCAGCACGGATCGCGGGTTGTGGCGGATCAGGCGGGCACGCAGCGACGCCACGGGCGCGCTGCTCGTACCGTGCCACAGAAGGCGCCCGATGCCCACCGGCAAAAAGGTCAGGCCTGGTGCTTGGGCGCCGCCTTCAGCAAACCAGCCCAGCACAGCCTGAAAGGCCTGGTCGAGCACGGCCGGGTGCAGCACGAAGCCGGGCTCTGGCGCATGGGCCGGTGGCCAGGCCAGCGTCGCCGCGAGGGTGTCGGCGGCGACTTCCAGGCGCGCAATGCCGCGAAAGCCCGGGCCATAGTGCAGGCCGAGCTGCTCGGCGCGCGCGTAGTGCGCGCCAGCGGTGTGCACGCGCAGTGCACCCTGTGGGGGCGCGATGCGAACGATGGTGTCCCACGCGTGAGCGGGCGCGCCAAGCAGGCGCCCCTGCGCGTGCACGCTCCAAGCGTCGTCCGACAGGCGCTGACGCCCTTCGATGCGAAAACGCAGGTCATGCGGCGTAAATATCAGCCGCAGCGTGCGCGCGTGCTCGCCGTCGAACACCACTGGGGAGACGATGTCGAGGTTCTCGAGCACGAAACGCTCGCCGCCAAACCATTCACGCGACGCGGCCAGGGCCATGTCCACATAGGCGGCGCCCGGCAGCACGACGGCGCCGCCGACCTTGTGCCCCGCCAGCCAGCGATGTTTGAGCGGGTCGAGATGGTTTTCCCAGGCGGCGCGGAATTCCTTGAGCCGGTAGCCCAGCAGGGGGTGCACGGGCGCGCGTTCGATGATGGCGTACCGCTCCGACGTGGCCTTGTACCAATAGCGCTGACGCTGCCAGGGGTAGCGGGGCAGCTCGACGTGCTCGCGCAAGGGCTGCGCAAAGTACGCGCCGGCATCGACTGCCGCGCCGAGCAGGGCTGCGCGCAGCGCAGCTTCCTGCACCTGGGCGAGGCTTTCGGCCTGGCGCTTGGCGACAACGAGACTGCGCCCGGTGACCTTGTGGGCATCGAGTGTTTCGCCGATGTAGCGTTGCAGGATCGCGTGTGGCGAGATTTCAATGAACACGCGATAGCCGGCTTCGATCATGCGGCTGATGGCCGGGCCAAAGCGCACCGGCTCGCGCACATTGCGCCACCAGTAGTCGGCATTCAGCGCGCGCGTGTCGAGGGCGTCGCCCGTGACCGTGGAGTAAAACGTCCCCATGCCATCCTGGGCACGCAGGCCTGCGAGCTCGGATTTGATTTGGGCCTCGATGGGCTCCATGAAGCGGCTGTGGAAGGCGTAGTCAAGGTCGAGTTCGCGGTACACGGTGCCCGCCGGCCGAAGCGCCTCTCGCAGGACGTGCAAGTCAGCAGGCTCCGCGCTCACGGTGACGTTGCGTGGGCTGTTCTCGGCGGCCAGCTCGACGCGATCGGCCAAGTGCAGGGCCTCAAGCCTGTCACGCATCGCCTGGGCGCTCATGCCCACCGCGGCCATGCGCCCGGTGCCGCGCGTGAGCGCTTGCGCCCGGCTGCGCTCGACGATGACGTGGGCAGCCGCCTCCAGGCTCAAGCCGCCGACGGCCCAGGCCGCGGCAATTTCTCCGACGCTGTGACCGGTGGCGCCCGTTGCATGCAAGCCCAGGCTGCGTAGCAGCTGCGTGAGCGCAACCTGGATGGCAAACATCGCGGGCTGGGCCAGGGCCGTGTCGTCCAGGGCATCGGGCCTGTCGTCGGCCAGCGCCGCTTCGATGTCCGGGCCGCCGTTTGCCAGCAAGGCCGCGCCGGCTTGGGCCAGGGCCTGTGCAAACACGGGCGAGGATTGCTGGAGAACGCGGCCCATGCCGACCCACTGCGCGCCGTTGCCGGAGTACACGAAGGCGACGTGTGCGGGGTCGCTCAGCGCGCGTTCACGCAGGATATCGGTGGTGCTTTCGCCCTCGGCATAGGCCGCCAGGGCGTCAAGGCCTCGCGCCTGGCCAAGGTCGACGACGCCCAGGCGTTCAGGCAGCCAGTCGCGCTGGTGCCAGGCTGCCTGCGCAACCGCCGCACGCCGCGCGGGCTCGGACAGGCAGGGCAGGTACTGCAGCGCCAAGGCCTGCAATGCCCCTTCATCCTGGGCCGACAGCACGAGGGGCATCGAGCACCCGGCGCTGCGCACAGCCGCAGGGGCAGCCACGGGCGATGCGCTGGGCCGGAATTGTTCCAGGATGACGTGGGCGTTGACTCCGCCAAAGCCGAAGGAGTTGACCGCCGCGCGCAGCGGACGTTCCGTTTGGGCGAACGCCATGGGCTGCCGTGCAACCTGCAGCCTCAGGCCACTGAAGTCAATGGCCGGGTTGGGCGGATCGGCATGAATGCTGGGGGGAAGCGTTGCGTGTCGCAACGCCAGAATCGCCTTGACCATGCCGCCCATGCCCGAGGCTGGCTCCATATGGCCAAGATTGCCTTTGATGGAGCCAATGGGCAGGGGCTTGTCAGCGGGCCTGCTCACGCCATACACGCGCCCAATGGCCTCGGCCTCAATGGGATCACCGACCTTCGTTCCTGTACCGTGCGCTTCCAGGAAATCGACGTCGTCAGGCTGCAGACCTGCCTTGGCAAGCACGTCGCGCAGCAATTCGGTCTGGCCGTCGACGCTCGGAATGGTGAGGCCGGACTTGCGCCCGCCGTCAGCGTTCACGCCGCTGGCGCGAATGACGGCCAGAACGCGGTTGCCATCAGTCAGCGCCTGGCTCAAGGGCTTGAGCAGGAGCACGGCGCCGCCTTCGGCTCGCACATAACCGTCGCCGCCCTCGGAAAAAGGACGGCATCGACCCTGCGCCGAGAGCATGGACGCCTTGGTGAAGCCGACGAACGGGTAGGGATGCAACAGGACATTGACGCCGCCGACCAGGGCTGTCGTGGCTTGTCCGGACGCCAGGGCGCTGCACGCTTGGTGCACCGCAACCAGCGAGGACGAGCAAGCCGTGTCGATGGCCAGGCTCGGGCCATGCAGATCGAAGACGTAGGACAGCCGATTGGCGGCAACGCTCATCGTGTTGCCCGTCATGGAGTGCGCAGCCATGCTGGACAGATCGTCCAGCAGGCGCATGCCATAGTCCAGCGCGGACATGCCGACGTAGACGGCGCAACGCGTACCCGCCAGAGACGACGGCCGCACCCCGGCATGCTCCATCGCCTCCCAGGACAGCTCCAGAAGGATGCGTTGCTGCGGGTCAAGGAGTTCCGCCTCGCGTGGCGAGATGCCGAAAAAACCTGCATCGAACTCGTCGATGCGTGACAGCACGCCCGCGGAGAACGTGATGCTGCGGCCGGGTTCAGCGCGCTTCGGGTGTTGCAAAGTATCCACAGCCCAGCGCGAGCCGTCGATTTCCGAGACGAGATCCTCCCCGCCGATCAGTGCATTCCAAAGCTCTTTGTCACTTTCGGCCCCTCCTGGAAACCGAAACGCCATGCCGATGACGGCAATGCCGTCTAAATGGGGTCCTTGATTCAATGAAATCTTTCCGGAGGGGAGTATTTGTTGGACAAGTATCGCATCGAGTCATGTTTGAAATGTGACAGAACTCCATTCAATTGTGACAAGCCACGAGCCCGCGCCGCAAAAACCCCAGCAGATCATTTAACGTCGCAATCGCCACGACCGGAATGCC
>JABBOE010000045.1 GCA_019351955.1 Pseudomonadota bacterium | reverse complement strand
GGCTGGAAGAAGACATGAAACCTAGAATTGCAGCGATGAACAGGTTGCAGAGTCTATCGCCCGACGCCGCGCAGCAGCGGGCCCATGCATTGTTGTCGCATATTGAGAAGGCGATTGCCGACGCGGGCGGCTGGATCGCGTTCGATCGGTATATGGAGTTGGCACTATACGCACCGGGCCTGGGTTATTACGCTGCCGACCCGGGTGTACTGGGCGCTTGGGGCGGCACCAGCGATTTCGTCACCGCACCCGAGCTCACCCCTTTGTTCGCCGCCACGCTCGCGCGACAAGTCGCCGACGTGTCAAGGCGCGAGGATCTCGACACCATCGTCGAGTGCGGCGCGGGAAGCGGTCGCCTGGCCTGCGACCTACTCGCTGCGCTCGATGCGCAGGGATGGCTGCCTCGGCAATATGCAATCGTCGAGGTGTCTGCCGCGATGCGCGGACGCCAACAGGACGCTGTGGCCGGGTTGCCTGAGCACCTGCGCGATCGCATCACATGGTGGGATGCCTTGCCCGACCGCTTTGACGGCGTGGTCATTGGCAACGAGGTGCTGGATGCAATGCCCGTGAAACTCGCCGTACGAACGACAGAGCGCTGGCTCGAGCGGGGGGTGACGTTTGCCGGCGATGCCCAGCAACCCCTGCGCTGGGTTGACCGCGCCACTGCGATGGAACTGCGCCCGAGCATGCAAGCGCTTCCCCCGGGTGCGGTCACCGAGTTGCATTTGGCGTCCGACGCCTTCGTCGCCACTCTGGGTGAGCGCCTGGGCCGTGGCCTGCTCCTGTTCATTGACTATGGCTTTCCGGCGCACGAATACGACCATCCACAGCGCGCATGCGGCACCCTGCGCTGCCACCGCGCCCACCGTGCGCATGACGACCCGTTGTGGCAACCTGGCGCGTCGGACATCACAGCACACGTGAACTTCTCCAGCGTCGCGCAGGCTGCGGCAAGCGTGGGGCTCGACGTGCTGGGCTACACGTCGCAAGCGCGCTTCCTGCTCAATTGTGGTGTGCTTGACGTGCTCGGATCTGCGGTGGCTGCCGGGCAGGACGGCATCATCGGCGCACCAAGGAACCGTGCGGGACTGGCACAAACAGCTGCGGTGCAGCGTCTGCTGTCGGAAGCGGAGATGGGGGAACTGTTCAAAGTCGTCGCACTGGCACGCGGGCTGCGCGCGCCGCTGATGGGCTTCGTCCAAGGCGACCGCAGCGCAGCACTGCGTGCACACGGCGCACCGGAGGCGGCATGCTGATGTGGCTGCTCCTGTTCATTTTCGCCTCCATCGTGTTCTCGGCGCTACTTCCCTACCTTGAGCGCTTCGGCTTTGGCCGCCTGCCGCTGGATCTGCGGCTTCGCGTCTTTGGACGCGAATGGCTGTTCCCCCTGGGCTCCACGTTCCTGCTGTCGCTGATCGCTTGGGTCTTGGCGCGGCTCTTGCGCTAGAACCCCTTGCGCGGCTCTTGCGCAAGCGCCATGCGCGACCCAGTTCGCGGTGGATTGCTCATCGGCCTTTACCACATGGGCCCGGCGCAATGCACGGCAGCAGGGCATGTCGAAGCCGCGCCGCTAGAAGACGAGTTGAATAATGGCATCAAACAAATCTAGCGCAAGCCCCAAAGGGATGCCTGTGGCGATCCCGCTATGCTCCACAGCCCCGAGGATGGGGATTGTCACGCAGGGGGTCAAGAGGCGCCCTTTCCATCTCGCCTCCACGCATGCGGCGAGGGCGGTCGGGACTGGGGCCGCCGAGCCCAGACCTTCCAAGCAACGGTGCCGATTGCCACTTGCATGAGCAAAACCAGCGCCACGCAGCCCGGCCAACCTTCATGCTCCCAGACGAGGCTGGGGGCCAACGCCCCAACGCTTCCGCCGAGGTAGTAGCAAAGAACGTACAGTCCCACGGCCGATGAGCGTGCGCGCGTTGCGAAGACCGGCACCTGCCCGGTGGCCATCGACTGCGCGATGAACACCCCTGCCGAACTCAGCGTGAGCCCCAGCACGATCGCGGGCAGCGCCGGAAGCAGCGTCAACAGCATACCGCCGCTGGACAACACTATTGCTGCAGCAAACACGCGCCGCTGGCCAAAGCGCCAAGCCAGCCTCCCGGCCATGGGCGTGACAATCATGCCAACCAAATAGACCGCAAACAACAGGCTGAGTTGGCGAAGATCGAGCCGGTAAGGCGCCGCAGCCAGATAGAAGCTCACATAGGTGAACGTACAGACCTGCGAGAAGAGAATGCCGAACCCAATGGCATAGGTACCCAAAAGCTTGGGGTTACGCAGATGCAGCGGCAGGTCACCGATCGAGGCGCGCAGGCTGCTGCTTGCTCGAAAGTCCCGCGACGGCGCCAGGCCCAGCGCGATGATCAAAAGAAAGACTGCATTGATCGCCCCCAACACGATAAAAGCCACCTGCCAGTCCCAATGCGCCGTGACCATGCCCGCGATAAATCGGCCAAGAAAACCCCCTGCGACAGAGCCAGAGATGTATAAGGCGGTCACAGCGGGAGCGTCCCTCGCCGGCCATTCCTCGCCAATGTAGGCCACGGTGGCGGTAAACACGCCGGGAATGAAGATGCCCTGAAGCAAGCGCCAAACCAGAAGACCGTCCAAACTATGGGCCGTGCCAGCCAGAACCGTCGTGACGCTCAGACCGGCCAGGGACAAGAGCAGCACCCGCTTGCGGCCGAAGCGATCCGACAGACTGCCCGACAGCGGTGCCGCAAGCGCAACGGCAAGCGTCGTGGCCGTGATCGTCAGGCTGAGTTGCGCCACGCTCGTGTGGAAGACGCTTTGCAGGGTCGGCAGCAGACCCTGGGTGACATACATGGTGAAAAACGCACACATGCCTGCCGCAACCACCGCCATGCGGCTGCGCCAGCCTGGAACCCGCGCTATTGGCGTCGGGACCTGCTCGGTTCGATTGTGCATTGAGACAAGGGCAGCAGGCGCGTGGACGACGGTCATCGTTCGAAGACGAGCGTGAGGAGACCACCAAGCGTAATAGGCCGCATTTCATATGGGAAATTGATTTTTCATAAGGTTCGATATCATTTTGATATGGAACTTCGCCATCTGCGTGCTTTCCTTGCCGTCTTTGAGGAGCGCAACTTCACGCGTGCCGCAGCGCGCCTGCACATCTCGCAACCGCCCCTGTCGCAGCAGATCCAGGCGCTGGAAGCCGAGCTCGGAGTGCGCCTGTTTGAGCGCGGCAGGGGCGGAGCAGCCCCGACCGCAGCAGGGCAGAGCCTGATGCCACAAGCGCGCGCCATCTTGGACCAGATGCACCAGGCGGCAGAGCAGGCGCGGCGAGCAGGACGCGGCGAAACCGGAAGCCTCGCCGTGGGTTTTGCCGGGTCCATGCCGTTTTCCGTGGTGATGCCACAGTTGCTTCGCGACTTCCGCGCGGCTTGGCCTGACGTGGCCTTGCAGTTGCGCGAGCAGCCTTCGCGTGCGCAAATCGACGACTTGCTTGCCGGGCGACTCGACGTTGGATTCATCCGCCCCACGCAGCATGAGCATTGGGACGCGATTCAAAGCCGGCTGATTCTGCGCGAGCCGCTGCTGCTCGCGCTGCATGCCGAGCATCCTTCTGCCAGACACGAGCGCCTGGGCTTGAGCGACTTGTGCGACGAACCCTTCATCCTCTACAGCGCCACGCTGGGATCGGGTCTGCGCGAGCAAACGCTCGCCCTGTGTCTTGCCGCCGGATTCGCGCCACGTGTTGCCCAGGAAGTGCATGAGATGCCCACACTCATCAGCCTGGTGTCGGCGGGCATAGGCGTAGGTCTGGTGGCTGCATCGATGCAGCGCGCCCAAATACCCTACGTCCGCTACTTGCCCCTGAAGGACGCCGGGGCGTATAGCGACATCTTGCTGGCCTTCAAGCGCGATAACCCCTCCGCGCCGCTGCAAAATTTCTTGGAACTGTGCTCAGCGCGAAGCGACATCTAAATCGATCGCTCAGGCGTCCAGCGTTTGCGCGATGGCGTGTTCACGCGCAATCTGCACGACTCGCGCGATGGCGCCGGATTTGCCGCCTCCCTCCTCAACCCCACGCGCAACGGCCCCTGCATCCACGCCCAGCGCCGCGTTGAGCGCGGCTTCCAGGCGCGCGCGCTGTGGGTAGGGTTGAAGTGGAAAATTGCCTCCCCTGCCTCGGTGGTCTGCCTCACAGGCCAGCAGCACCAGGCCAAAGCGCGCCGGACGACGCAGCGCGTCGCAGCGCTGGAGCAGGCGCAGAAGTGCCTGGGGGCCGAGCTCCAGACTCTTGTGAATGTTGCCATGCTCGGCTGCCACCACGGCAGCGAGCTCGGCGCAGTCGCTGGGTACGCGCAAGCGCTGCGCAACGGTGTGCGCCATGGCTACGCTGCGCGCCTCATGCCCGAGGTGCCGGGGAAGCACCGCAGGATCCGTGGCGGCCTTACCCAGGTCATGCATCAGGCATGCCCAGCGCGTTGGAAGGTTCGCGCAAAGCTGTGCGGCGGCCTGCATCACCAGCATCTGGTGCTCGCCGCAATCGACTTCAGGGTGGTAGTCAGCGCGCTGTGGCACACCCCACAGCGCATCAACCTCCGGAAGGATGCGCGCCAGCGCCCTGCATTCGCGCAAGACCTCGAAAAAGCGCCGCGGATAAACCTCCATCAGTCCTCGCGCCAATTCCTGCCACACCCGTTCCGGAACCAAGGCGTCCACTTCGCCGACGTCGACCATGTCGCGCATCAGTTGCAGGGTCTGCGGCGCAACGGCGAAATCGCCAAAGCGTGCGGCAAAGCGAGCCAGGCGCAAAATGCGCACCGGATCCTCAGCAAAAGCCGGGCTAACGTGGCGAAGGACTTTGGCGTGCAGATCGCGCCGGCCGCCGTGGGGATCAATGATGTGCCCTTGCGCGTCCTGCGCCATGGCATTAATTGTGAGATCGCGCCGGCGCAGATCGTCATCCAGCGTGACACCCGCACCGGCCTGCACCACGAAACCCCGGTAGCCCGGCGCCGTCTTGCGCTCGGTGCGCGCCAGGGCGTACTCCTCGTGTGTGACCGGGTGCAGGAACACTGGGAAGTCGCGCCCAACGGGTGTGAAGCCCGCCTCGTGCATCTGCTGGGGCGTCGCACCCACCACAACCCAATCGCGGTCATGCACAGGCCGACCCAGTAGCGCGTCGCGCACCGCTCCGCCAACCACATACACGGTTCCTGGAATAGTGCCTTGCGCTGCCATCGAACCCCGCTTCGCTTCCATGCCGTGAGCATAGAGCAACACTTTGCGCGTCTGCTGCCGTGTCCCCGCTGCGCTTGCCGACTCGACGCGCTCGGCTATAGTCGCGCCATGCCCTACGATCCGCCACGAGCCGACTTCCCCTCCGTATCGGACGTGACGGCGGCGGGCGGGCCGCTCGGCCATGCAGGCGCGTCGCCCGTTGGCCCCGAATCCATGCCACAGTGGCTGGATGCTTTGCCTGCGCTGTTTGCCTATTTTGACGCTGAAGGCCGCCTGCGCCAATGCAACGCTGCCTATGCGAACTGGCTGGGCAGGCCTGGTCTGGAGATTCTCGGCCTGCGCTTGGACCAGTTGCTGGGTGCCGAGGACATGGCTTTGGTGGCGCCTCATGTGCGCACCGTATTGGCCGGCCGGCCAGCCCTGTATTCCCGCGAGCAGATCCATGAGCGGGACATCCGGTGGATGGAGGTGCGCCTGCAGCCCGCATGGGAGTCGAACAAGCGAGGCCAGCCGCCGCGGGTTGTGGGCTTTTATTGCCTCGCGCTCGACCGATCAGCCAACAAGCAGCAGGATGACCGCAGTGCACTGCTCAAACATGCGGCGGGCGTCACCTTCTGGACGCTCGATCTGCGACAGGGTGTGCTGCGCAGCGAACAAAACTGGCACGATCCAGCGCATCTTGACGAGCCCGCCGAATTCACGACCAGGGAATTCCTTGCCATGGTGCCGCGTCCTGATCGAGATACCCTGATCCAGGCTGTGCAAGCGGTGATACGAAGCGGCGAACAGGTCAGCCCCAGCGTGGAGACGCGCATTCTCCGCAAGGATGGCGGCGTGGTGTGGACCCGCAACCAGGGCTTGGTTAGCCGCCGATCCACGTCGGGTCAGCCGCTGGAGCTCATGGGGATCAGTCTGGACATCGGCGCTGCAAAACTCGCACTGGATGAGCTGCAGGCCAGCGAACAGCAGTTCCGCACTTTCGCCGAACTGTCGTCCGACTGGTTCTGGGAACTCGATGCAGCCGGCCGCTTCACCAGAGTGAGCGCCAGTTCCCTGCGCAACCGGCACGTGCAGCAGGTACGCGACGCCGTCATCGGTCGCGAATGGCGCAGCGTCAATGCGACGCTGGCCAGCTTGCCTCAATGGGTGGCCCTGAATACTCTCATGAAGCGCCAACTCCCATTCCATGATCTTGTGCTGCCGTTTCGCAACACGGGTTCGAGCACACGCTGGTGGAGCTTGAGCGGAACACCGGTATGGAATGCCAAGGGGCTGCTCGGCGGCTGGCGTGGTGCGGCGCGCGACATCACCGCACAACGGGAGGCAGAAGACAAGCTCTACGCCGCTGCCTACACGGACGCACTCACCGGCCTGTCCAACCGAGCGGGATTCGAACGCCTGTTGGAGGCTGCTCTTGGTCAAACGCCAGAGCCCGATGGCAGCCTTCTCTTTATCGACCTGGATCAGTTCAAACAAATCAACGATAGTCTGGGCCATGGCATGGGTGACCGTCTCTTGGCCGAGGCGGCGCAGCGCATCCAAGCAACCCGCCGCGTGGGTGACCTCACGGGCCGCTTCGGTGGCGATGAATTCCTCGTGTATGCGCGCCGCGCAGACATGAATGCGCCGGATGATCACCTCGCTTTGGCCGAGCAGCTTCGCACGGACCTGGCGCGTGCCTACGACGTGGACGGCCGGGTGCTGCACACCACGGTGAGCGTGGGCGTTGCGCATGTGCCCCGCGATGGACGCACGATCGTCGAACTGCTCAGCCACGCCGACGCCGCGTTGCATGAAGCCAAGGCCCGTGGCCGGAACCGGGTGCAGGCCTTCACGCCAGAGTTGCAATCCCGCGTGCAGCGCCGCGCGCGGCTCGAAGCCGAACTGCACGCCACGCTGGATGCCGGTGGCTTTGACATCGCATTGCAACCAATTGCCCGGCTGATCCCCCACGCCGCGCCCGACGCCCCAGCGCGCAGCCGTTACGCCATCGCGAGCTTCGAGGCGCTGGCCCGCTGGAGGCGGCCCGACGGAGAGGTGGTCGGCCCCACCGAGTTCATCCCCATCATCCAGGATCTGGGCCTGATCTCCCCCTTCGGCCGGCAAATCATCCACAAGAGTCTTCGGGCCCTGCGCCGCCTGCGCGACGAGTTCGGCTACGCGGGGAGCATGGCGGTGAACGTCTCACCCGCTCAGCTCAAGGCAGGCTGCGTGGAATGCCTGCGCGAGGAATTGGGCGCGGCAGCCATTGATCCCGCACTCCTCACCATCGAGCTGACGGAAAACCTACAGATCATGGCCTGCGACGACTGTCTGCGCACACTCAACGACATTCGCGCCTTGGGCGTGCATATATCGCTGGACGATTTCGGCGTGGGGTTTTCCAACCTGGAGTACCTCACCCGGCTTCCGGCCTCACAGATCAAGATCGACCGCACTTTCACGCACGGTGTGGCAGCCGATCGTTACAAGGCCGCCGTGGTCACCGCCACGCTGGCCATGACCACCAGCCTTGGGCTGGACACCGTTGCCGAAGGCGTGGAAGACGCTTGCGATCTGCAGTGGATCGAACAGACTGGCTGTACCCAGATCCAGGGCCTGGCGCTATGGCCAGCCCTGGATCTCGAGACCGCTGCCGCGCTACTGCTGGAAACCACCGAAACGATGACTTAGCCGGCAGCAATGCCGCCATCGCGCAGCGCGCGGCGCAAAATCTTGCCCACCGGGGTTTTGGGCAATTCCTCGCGGAACACGATCTGTTTGGGTCTCTTGTACCCAGTGAGCCGCTCCGCCATGAAGGCCTTAAGCACATCTTCGGTCAGTAGCGCATCCTTGCGGACAACGAACAGCTTCACGGCCTCGCCCGAATTGGAATCAGACATACCGATGGCTGCAGCCTCCAGCACCCCAGGGCACATCACCGCCACATCCTCCACCTCATTGGGATAGACGTTGAAGCCTGACACCAGGATCATGTCCTTCTTGCGATCGACGATTTTCACGTAGCCCTGCGCGTCCATGATGCCCACGTCTCCGGTCTTGAAAAATCCATCTGCCGTGAATGCCTTGGCGGTTTCATCATCGCGCCCCCAGTAGCCGCGCATCACCTGCGGCCCGCGTACAGCGATCTCCCCGGGTTGACCGATGGATAGAGGCCTCCCGTCGTCGTCGACGACGACGATTTCCGTCGATGGCAGCGGCATCCCGATCGTGCCCGAGAAATGGTCCGTGTCAGTGGGGTTGCAGCACACCGAGGGTGACGTCTCGGAAAGCCCGTAGCCCTCACAAATGGGGCAGCCAGTGCGCTCCAGCCATTGGCGCGCCACGGCCTCCTGCACCGCCATGCCACCGCCCAGCGAATTGATCAGGTGCGTCCAGTTGACCTTGTCGAAGTCGGGGTGGTGCAGCAACGCGTTGAAAAGCGTATTGACCGCCGGAAATGAGTGAATTTCATAGCGGGCCAGCTCTTTGAGTGTGCCGGGCAGGTCGCGCGGGTTGGGGATAAGGATCATCATCCCACCTTGCGCCGCGGACAACAGCATCACAACCGTAAATGCAAAAATGTGATACAGGGGCAGGGCGCACACGGTGTTGAGATGCTCCAGACCCGGGGCCTTGCGCAGGGCTGGCTGGTTCCACGCATCGGACTGCAAGACGTTGGCGACGAGGTTGCGGTGGGTAAGCGTCGCGCCCTTGGAGACTCCGGTGGTGCCGCCTGTGTACTGCAGGACGGCCACGTCTTCCGCGGTCATGTCGGCGGGCGTGAAATGCATCCCGCCGCCCTCCTCCAGCGCCTTCTTGAATCGCACGTGGCCAGGCAAGGTGTAGCGGGGCACTAGCCGCTTCTTGTGCCGCACCACGTAATTGACAACGGGTCCAAGAGGAAACCCCAGCATTTCACCCATGCTGGCCACAACCACCACGCGCAAGGCTGCGCGGTCCTCCACCTGTTCCAGCGTGTGGCCGAAGTTTTCCAGGACGATCATCGCTGCGGCACCGCTGTCGCGCAGCTGGTGCTCAAGTTCACGGGGCGTGTACAGCGGGTTGACATTGACCACCACCATCCCCGCGCGCAGGATGGCTGCCACAGCAATCGGATATTGAGGCACATTGGGCATCATCACCGCGACCCGATCGCCAGGCTTGAGCCCCTTGTGCTGCAGCCAAGCCGCGAAAGCCGTCGAGTGCGCGTCCCACTGCGCATAAGTCGTGCGCCGGCCCATGAAGGCAAAGGCCGGCCTATCGGCGTACTCGGCAAAGCTGCGCTGCAGCAAGTGTGCCAGAGAGCGGTAGCTCCCGGGGTCGATATCGGCAGGCACCCCTTCGGGGTATTGCGCGAGCCAGGGGCGATCCATCATGCTGTCTCCTTCCGTCATCGGTGGCTCGCCCGGTCAGGCGAGAGCCCGACACCAAAAAGCGAACGACCGTTCGAAAATTTCCCGTAAGGATAACTGGCACATTGCGTTTTGAACAGACAGCCAGACTGGGTACGCGCCGAGCAGGCGGCGATCTTAGGTTTCCGAGATCGTGATGCTTGGAAACTTGGCCGAATAGTCCTTCGCGCGCTGCGCCACCTTGACGGCCAGCTTGCGAGCGATGGATTTGTACTCCAGCGCGGCCATTCCTTCGGGATCAGCCACCACGCTGGGGTGGCCGCTATCGGCCTGCTCGCGAATGCGCAGATCCAGCGGCAGGCTACCCAGCAACTCTACCCCGTAGTCCGAGGCCATCTTCGCGCCGCCCCCCGCGCCGAAGATATGGTCGGTGTGCCCGCAGTGGGGACATACGTACACGGCCATGTTCTCCACGATACCCAGCACCGGCACCTGCACCTTCTCGAACATCTTCAAACCCTTGCGTGCATCGAGCAAGGCGATGTCCTGCGGGGTAGTGACAATGACAGCGCCAGTCAGCGGGACGCGCTGCGACAGCGTGAGCTGGATGTCGCCGGTACCCGGGGGCATGTCGACGATGAGATAGTCCAGATCGTGCCAGTGCGTCTGGCGCAGCAACTGTTCCAGGGCCTGTGTGGCCATCGGTCCGCGCCAGATCATCGGGCTGTCGGCGTCCATCAGCAAGCCAATCGACATGACCTGCAGACCATAGTTCTCCAGCGGTTCCATGGTCTGCCCGTCGCTGCTCTCGGGCCGACCAGAGAGCCCCATCATCATTTGCTGCGAAGGTCCGTAAATATCGGCGTCGAGAAGCCCCACATGTGCACCTTCGGCGGCGAGCGCCAGTGCCAGATTCGCTGCGGTCGTGCTCTTGCCAACGCCGCCCTTTCCCGAGGCCACTGCAATGATATTCTTGACCCCGGGCAGCGTCTTGACGCCACGCTGCACGGCATGCGCCTCAACCTTGGTGAGAACCTGCACCGAAACGTTTTCAACGCCAGGCACACCGCGGACTGCGGCGATCACAGCGCGGCGCAATTCAGCATGCTGGCTTTGCGCCGGGTAGCCGAGCTGCACGTCGAGCGACACGTTTGCGCCGTCAAGACGCAAGTTCCTGATGGCTTTGGCCGCCGTGAGGCTCTGGCCGGTGTTCGGGTCCGCGACAGTGGCGAGCGCGTCCTGGATTTGGTCTTGCGTGGGCATGGTGCAATTCGTGAAGTCATTGGGTACGAAGCGATGCAGTCTAGTTCGCGCGCGTTTTCCCTTCACGTGCCATGGAGTGGCACTGCCTACAATTCCAATTTGGCCGGCAATCGCTGCGCTGGCTTCCAGCCACTCAATCTCGCATGAACACCCCCACCAAGCGCCGCCTTTTCGTCACGACCGCCCTGCCCTATGCCAACGGGGCTTTCCATATCGGTCACATCATGGAGTACATCCAGGCCGACATCTGGGTACGCCTGCAGCGGATGCTGGGCCATGAGGTGCATTTCGTGGGTGCAGACGATGCCCACGGTGCGCCCATCATGATTGCCGCGGAAAAGGCCCGCAAGACGCCTCAGCAGTTTGTGGCTGACATCGCAGCCACACGAGGCGCCTATCTCGACGGCTTTCACATCCGCTTCGACAACTGGCACAGTACCGACGCGCCGGAAAACCACGACCTTGCGCAGGACATCTATCGCGCGCTGCGCAAGGCGGGATTGATCTACACACGTGAGATCGAGCAGTTCTACGACCCTGTCAAGGGCATGTTTCTGCCCGACCGCTACATCAAAGGCCATTGCCCGAAGTGCGGCGCGGCGGACCAGTACGGCGATGCATGCGAGGTATGCGGTGCGGTATACGGGCCCACGGAACTCAAACAACCCTATTCGGTTCTCTCGGGTGCCACGCCTGAGCTGCGCAAGAGCGAGCATTACTTTTTCCAGCTCTCATCCCCGCGCTGTGCGGACTTCCTGCGCAATTGGACGCAAAGCGCGAACGCGCAAGGCGCACCCCATCTGCAGCCCGAAGTGCTGAACAAGGTTCGCGAGTGGTTCACTGCCGACGAAGCGGGCCATGGCGGCCTGGCCGATTGGGATATCTCCCGCGACGAGCCCTATTTCGGAATCGAGATTCCCGACGCCCCCGGCAAGTATTTCTATGTGTGGCTCGACGCGCCGATCGGCTATCTGGCCAGCTTGAAGAACCATTTCGACAAAGGCCAAGCGGCACGACATTGGCACGTGCCCTCGCGCACCGGCCAAAGCTTTGGGCAATTCATGGACGACCCGCAGGTCGAGCAGATCCATTTCATCGGGAAGGACATCATCTACTTCCACACCCTTTTCTGGCCCGCCACCCTGCAATTTTCTGGCCGCAAGACGCCAACTCAGGTCAACGTGCATGGCTTTGTCACGGTTGGCGGCGAAAAAATGAGCAAGAGCCGCGGCACCGGGATCTCTCCGCTGCGCTACCTGGAATTGAATCTCAATCCCGAGTGGCTCCGTTACTACCTGGCCGCCAAGCTCAGCAGCAGGGTCGAAGACGTCGACTTCACGCCGGACGACTTCGTCGCCCGAGTCAACAGCGACCTCATCGGAAAGTATGTCAACATCGCCAGCCGCGCCGCGAAATTCATCACGCAGTATTTCGACGGCCGGCTTGGTTATTTCGGCGCCACACGGGAATTGGAGGACTCCGCGCGCGCCCTGGCCAACGACGTGGCCGCCTCGCTCGACGCACGGGACTATGCCCGTGCGCTGCGCGAGATCATGGCGCATGCCGATCGCATCAACACGGCATTCGACGCCGCTCAGCCCTGGCTCCTGGCGAAGGATGATCGCCGCCGGGGGGAACTACAGGATGCCTCATCGCGCGCGCTGGCGGGATTTTGGTCAATCTCGGTCATGCTCGCGCCTATCCTGCCGGCCACCACAAGTCGCGTGGCCCGTGAGTTGTTCGGCCTGGACCGCGACTTTCTCTGGGATGACGCGGCGACCCTGCCCCGTCATGTGCGCCCCTACCAGCATCTCATGCAGCGCATCGACCCGAAGCAACTTGCCCGGTTGTTCGAACCGGCCATGGCGCCCGCACCGGCACCTGCATCGGCTGCAAACCAGAAAGCCACCTCGACGGCCGTGGCCGCACCCAAGGGCCATGCTGAACCCGCCACGCCAACGGGCACGGTGAGCATCGACGATTTCGCGCGCATCGATCTGCGCATCGTGCGCATTGTCCACGCCGAGGCCGTGGAAGGCTCCACCAAGCTCTTGCGACTGGCCCTTGACGCAGGCGAAACTGACGCTCACGGCCAGCCGCGCCTGCGCAACGTATTCTCCGGGATCGCCGCAGCCTACAAACCCGAAGATTTGGTCGGACGCCTTACCGTCATGGTGGCCAACCTCGCCCCGCGCAAGATGAAGTTCGGCCTCAGCGAGGGCATGGTTCTAGCTGCAAGCCACGACGACGAAAGGGCGCAGCCGGGCATCTACCTTCTTGACCCCTACCCTGGCGCACAGCCCGGCATGCGCGTGCGTTGACCGATGCCGGAAGGAATACGCCATGTCGACACCTGAACCCGCCGACGCACTGCGCATGCTGCCCGACTCCAATTGGGACCGCGGTTCAAGCACTCACGTGGAGCATTTGGTTGAAGCCGGCCATGTTCTGCAGCTTCCAAACCTGCCCTTCACGCTGGCGCAGGATGAGCAGCGCTTTCTCAGCCCGTCGTGGAGCGACGGGAAATCGAAGAACATCAGCCTGCGCGGCGCCGCCGAGTTGCGAGGAGCACAAGGCGGGAAAGATGATCTTGTGGCGCTGCAGGCCATGATCCGGCGCTTTGCGGCGCAGGCACAAGCGCTCGTGGAGCGGCTGTTTCCGCAGTACCGCCGCAAACTACGCGCTGGCAATGCTTCGCTTCGCCCCTTTGCCGTGCAAGAGCGCGAAAGCTCCTGGCGCAAGGACGACACCAGGCTGCATGTCGACGCTTTCCCCTCTAACCCCACGCAGGGGGTGCGCTTATTGCGCGTTTTCACCAATCTCAATCCTGCCGGCCAACCCCGGGTCTGGCGCGTCGGCGAGCCCTTCGCGGACTTTGCCAGCCACTTTGCCCCGCGCCTGAGCCGGCCCCTACCGGCTTCGAGCTGGTTGCTGCATGCGTTACACATCACCAAATCGCGCCGTACCCCTTACGACCATGCCATGCTTCAATTGCATGATTTGGCCAAGGCCGACAAGGATTTCCAGTGCGCGTCCCCGCAGCAGGAAGTTGCTTTTGCGCCGGGCACCACCTGGGTCGTGTTCTCCGACCAGGTCCTGCATGCGGTCATGGCAGGGCAGCACATGATGGAGCAAACCTTCTACCTGCGCCCCACGGATCAGCTCGCTCCGGAGACATCGCCGCTTCGCGTATTGGAGCGCCTGCTGCACAGGCCCTTGGTCTAGTGCTGCGTCGACAGCATCAGACCGTCGGCCTGATGTGCCACCCGTGCAGCAGGCCGTGCACTTTCGCCCCTCATCCCGGCACAACGCATGACCACCCTTCAACTCCCTTTGCACTGGGACTCCCCAGGACTGCCAAGCCGCCCACGAAGTGTGCTTGTGGTTCAGATTTCGGCGATGGGCGATCAAGTGCAAACGCTGCCGGCCGTATCCGACATCGCGGCGCGCTGGCCAGGCATCACCATCGACTGGGTGGTGGACGCGCGCTTTGCCGACATTCCGCGATTGCACCCAGCCGTACGCAGGGTCTTTGCGCTGCCGCTCAAGTCCTTGCAACAGCGGCGCAGTGCAGCCGCGTTTCGAGCACTGTGCGGCCAAGTCCGTGTCCTTCGCGCGCAACGCTACGACCTGATCTGGGACCCGCACAGTGTTCTCAAGAGCGCCCTTATCAGCCGATTGGCTCGGGGTAAGTTGCGCGTCGGCTACCGCGCACAGGACTGCGGGGGCGAGCCGTTGGCCGCCCACGCGTACCACCTGCATTTCGCGCGCCCACCTGGCATCCACGGAACGACAGGCCGGCGGGTTTTCGCCCAAGCGGTGCTCGATACCGACCCCACGCGGCCCGTCGAATATGCCATTCGGCAAGGCTTGCCAGCTCCTGGCGATGACACACCGCCTTATGCGCTGCTCGCCCATGGCGCATCGAAACCGGAAAAGCTCTGGCCCCAGTCCAGTTGGCGTGCGCTAGGATCACAACTCATTGAACTGGGCCTGCAGCTCGTGTTACCGTGGGGCAATGAAGCCGAACGCAAGCGTGCCGAGGAGCTCGTGGCCGCGTGGCCCCCTGGCGTTGCCCGACTAGCCGACCGCGGCGGCCTGCCCGAGATGGCCGGACTGATCGCTGGCGCTGCGCTGGTGGTTGGCCTTGACACCGGGTTCAGCCATTTGGCGGCCGCATTGCGGCGACCGCTGGTGATGTTGTTTACCGACACGGGAGCTGAGCTGTTCACGCCGGAGATCGAGGCGATCAGCCGCACGCTTGGCGGCCATGGCAACATTCCGGATGCGCAGGCTGCTGCCCATGCCGCGCAACAGGTACTCGCAGCGTGGGCAGCATTGCAGGCGCCAATGAGCGGCGCAAGCGAGCCCAAGCGTCCCAAGGTCTAAGATTTTGTTTTTCACAGGAATGCCAACCATGCCACTCGCCGTCAAGCCCTACGTTTCCGAAGCCACACGTTTCCTGCAAAGCCTCAGGATCCAGGACCCTGAACTGGAAGCCAAACAAAAGCAAGGCCGTGCCCTGCTCTGGGACAAGCCGCAGGATTTCGAGCTCTGCCAAGCCTTTGACGCTGCCAAGGTGCCGCAAAAGCCTTACGTCTATGACACGGAGTGATCCCCGCGCTCATTCATGTTGCGCGCCCTCGCACTGCGGGCATGCGCCCTGAGATGATGAGTGAGCCCGGCACTTTGGCCGTCGATACCGTACCTGTCACGGTGGATGGCTTGGCTGTGGCGCGGCTGTATGGCCAGCCACTGTTTGAACTCCCGCAGGATCTGTATATCCCTCCCGATGCCCTGGAGGTGTTCCTCGAAGCTTTCGAGGGACCGCTCGACTTGCTGCTCTATCTGATCCGCCGCCAGCACTTCAACATTCTCGACATTCCCATGGCGCAGGTCACCCGCCAGTACCTGGAATATGTCGAGCAGATTCGCCACAACAACCTGGAACTGGCGGCTGAATACCTGCTGATGGCCGCCATGCTGATCGAGATTAAGTCGCGCATGCTGCTACCGCGCCCGCCCGCCGCGGAGGGCCAAGAGCCTGAGGATCCGCGCGCCGAACTGGTTCGCCGGCTTTTAGAGTATGAACGCATCAAACTCGCTGCGCAGGACATCGACGCTCTGCCGCAGGCTGGTCGCGACTTCTGGCGTGTGCAGGTCACTGTGGAGAAGTCTGCACGTTCCTTGTTGCCCGAAGTCAGTCTGGACGAATTGCGCGCCGCGTGGGCAGACGTCCTGCAACGTGCACGGCTCAACGCGCATCACACCATCACGCGCGAGCAAATCTCCGTGCGCGAGGTCATGAGTCACGTGTTGCGTCGCCTTCAGGACCGCCGTTTTGCCGAATTTCAGGAACTTTTCGAGCCCGCAAGAGGCACGAGCCACGCCGTCGTCACCTTCATAGCGCTGCTTGAACTCACGCGTGAGGGCCTCGTCCAAGTCACGCAGGCCGAGGCGTATGCACCGCTGTACGTACGCTTGGCCTACACGCCGAGTTGAGCGCGACGGCCAACTCACTGCCAATCGAAGGCCTGTTCGCTGCCGCCGCCGAGATTGCTGCGTTGCGGGCATAATGCGGCGGGCTTTCGAAAATCCGGTTCCACCGATCCATGTCAATCGACCCCCATCAACCAGTCTCGCCCTACGGCACGCCGATTGCGACACCCGTTCGCAAGCCCATCACGCTGCACCGCCTGCGGGCAATGCGCGATGCCGGCGAGAAGATCGCCATGCTCACAGCCTACGACGCCACGAGCGCACGCCTGCTGGACGATGCCGGGAGCGATTGCGTACTGGTGGGTGATTCGCTCGGCATGGTGGTGCAGGGGCATGCATCGACCTTGCCGGTGACGCTGGAGCAGATGGCCTATCACACCACCTGCGTGGCGCGCGGTAACCGCAGTTCCTGGCTTGTCACGGACCTTCCCTTCGGGAGTTACCAGGGAACCGTGGAACAAGCCGTGCAAAGCGCTGTAACGCTCATGCAGGCCGGAGCGCAGATGGTCAAACTCGAAGGCGGCGGCTGGACGACGCGCGCGGTGGCAGCACTCGTGGAGCGCGGCATTCCCGTTTGCGCACACCTTGGACTCACGCCGCAGAGCGTGCATGCACTCGGGGGTTATCGCATCCAGGGACGTGATGCGCAAGCAGCCGACAGGTTGCGAGCGCACGCACGCGAGCTGGGTCAGGCTGGCGCGGCGATGCTGGTTCTGGAACTTGTGCCCTCGGATCTTGCAGCGCAGATCACGGCAGACTACCCGGGTATCACAATCGGCATCGGCGCGGGGCGCCGAACCCATGGCCAAGTGCTGGTCCTGCAGGACATGCTGAATTTTTCTGCCGGCACCAAGCCGCGCTTCGTGCGCAATTTCATGGCGGGATCTCCAAGCATTCTGGACGCTGTGTGCAGCTACGTGCGCGACGTCAAGTCAGGCGTCTTTCCCGATGAATCGCTGCATGGATACAGCTCCTAGCAGATCGCGCCTGATGACCTCGTCCCTGGAGCCTTGCCCACCACGCTACAGGTTAGCGGTTGTGGCGATTCTGGCGGGTCCGAGGCGAGACATTTGTTTCGGTTTTTCCCCCACGAGCCTGCCCTGTGGCCGAGTCGGTTTTGCGAACACTCCCAATGCAAACCTTCCACACCCTCGCTGAGTTACGCGCCGCGCTGCATGATTTTCCCGCCCGAACACTCGTGCCAACGATGGGCAATTTGCATGCGGGGCACCTGGCGCTGGTGGCGCGCGGGCGTGAACTCGGTGCCCCCGTGGTTGCGAGCATCTTCGTCAACCGACTGCAGTTTGGCCCCCACGAGGACTTCGACCGTTACCCTCGCACCCTGGACCGCGACACCGCGCTGCTGTCGCAGGCCGGGTGCAGCTTTCTTTTTGCACCCGATGAGGCGGAAATGTATCCAGAGCCGCAGACCTTTTGCGTGCGACCCGACCCGGCCTTGGCCGGCATTCTGGACGGGGCAGCCCGACCTGGGCACTTTGAGGGCGTTGCCACCGTGGTGATGAAGCTGTTCGCCATGGTGCAACCGACTGCTGCGGTGTTCGGCAAAAAGGACTATCAACAGCTGATGCTCATACGCCGCATGGTCGCGCAGTTTGCGTTGCCCATTGCCGTCGCGGGCCTGGACACAGTGCGCGATGCCGACGGGCTGGCCCTATCGTCGCGCAACGGTTACCTTACGCCGGCGCAGCGCGCCCAGGCACCACAACTGCAGACGGCCTTGCATGCATTGGCCCAAGCGGCGCGCGCCGCGCATTCGCCCGAGGACCTGCTCGGGCTTGAAAGCCAGGCGATGCGAGACATGACCGCGCAGGGGTGGACGCCCGATTATCTAACGGTACGCCGGCGCTGCGACCTGCTTGCGCCTGGCGCGGACAATCTGCGGGAGCGAGCCCCACTGGTTGCTCTTGCCGCCGCCCGCCTTGGGGCGACAAGGCTGATCGACAGTCTGGAGTGCTGATGCGGTTGACAAGTGTCGCGGGCACTGCCTACGTTTTGTAGCCTGGGTCGGTGCGGTCCAGCTTCCTGAGCATTGCTGGCCAGACAAAGCTTCCGCCCATGCCATCGGTCTGGACTTTCATGGCTTGGCCAACGCCAGCGATGATCTGGGGCGCCACTTGGGTGAGCCCCTCCGCACCATGTTGCCCCGCCAGCGCGGCGACCTGGATCTGGCATGCACTTTCCAGGATGTACATACTGAGAAAGGCGTCGGCGATACCGCGACCCACGGTGAGCAAGCCATGGTTGCGCAGGACCAGAAAATTTGCATTGCCCAAGTCTGCCTGCAGGCGTGGTTTCTCGTCCGGACGGAACGCCACACCTTCATAGTCGTGGTACGCCAGCGAGGCGAGCACGAACGTGCTTTGCTGGCTGATGGGCAAAACGCCATGCTTTTGGCTGCTCACCGCCACGCCTGCGCGCGTATGGGTGTGCAGGACGCAGCCGACCTCGGGGCGTGCCTCATGCACGGCGCTGTGGATCACGAAACCGGCAGGATTGACAGAGAAGGGGCTATCGTGCAGCTTGCGGCACTCCATGTCGACCTTCACGAGGCTGGAGGCTGTGATTTCGTCGAACATCATCCCGTAGGGGTTGATCAGGAACTGGTGCGCCTCGCCGGCGACGGAGGCCGGGAGCTTGGCACTGATATGGGTGAACACCAAGTCGCTCCAGCCGTAAAGGGCCACCAAGCGGTAGCACGCAGCCAGATCACAGCGCAGCGCCCACTCCTGCGGGCTGACTGCGTGTTGCAGGGAAGGGATCTCCACGGTTTGTCTCCATTTTGTTGGCATTGAGCATTCATTTTCCCTCCGGCGCGCCAGCTTGTCTCGCCGCATCCCGAGGCGTCACGCTTCCTCCATCCAACATGGCCGACTGGGCCGGCGTTCAGAGCGCAGCACGATTCCAATGGACAATCTGGTTTGCGGCACGCTTCGAATTTCCTTCGGACCCCGAAACCCGAGTATTCACCATGCACCACTGCGACGTTCTCATCATCGGCGGCGGACTGGCTGGTCTGGCCACAGCCTTGCACCTAGCCGAGCGTTTCCAAGTCACCATGCTCGCCAAGCGTGAATTGGAGGTTTCGTCCAGCCAATGGGCTCAAGGCGGTATCGCCGCAGTTTTGGGGAGCAAAGACAGCTTTGACGCCCATGTGCACGACACCCTTGTGGCTGGCGCCATGCTGAACGATCTGCCCGCCACGCGCTTCGTCATCGAGCATGGGCCGCAGGCCATCAGCTGGCTGCGTGAACAGGGGGTTCCATTCGACACGGAAGGCGGCGACTTGCACCTCACGCGCGAGGGTGGCCACAGCCAGCGCCGCATCGCCCATGTGGCTGATGCTACGGGCGCCGCCATTCAGCGCACACTTCTGGCACGCGCGCGCGAACACCCGCGTATCACCCTGCTGGAAAACCACGTGGCAGTGGACTTAATCACCGACCGCCATATGAATTTCGCGAGCGACCGCCGTTGCTGGGGCGCATACGCGCTCAACATGGCCAGTTCGCGCGTGGAGACCTACGCCGCCACCCACACGGTTCTCGCCACGGGCGGTGCAGGCAAGGTGTACCGCTATACGACCAACCCCGACACCGCTAGTGGCGACGGGCTTGCCATGGCCTGGCGTGCGGGCTGCCGTGTGGCAAACATGGAGTTCATTCAGTTTCACCCGACCTGCCTGTACCACCCGAAGGCCAAGAGCTTCCTCATCTCAGAAGCGGTGCGCGGCGAAGGTGGCGTGCTCAGGCTTCCCGATGGCACGCGCTTCATGCCGGCGCACGATGAACGTGCCGAACTGGCGCCGCGCGACGTGGTCGCCCGTGCCATCGATTTCGAGATGAAGAAGCACGGCCTGGACTGTGTATACCTGGACATCACCCTCAAGGGCGAAGCATTCATTCGCCAGCATTTCCCCACCATCTACCAGCGCTGCATGGATTTGGGCATCGACATGGCGCGGGAGCCGATCCCTGTGGTGCCTGCGGTGCATTTCACCTGCGGCGGCGTTCTCACCGACCTGTCGGGGCGCACTGACCTTCCGGGTCTATATGCCGTTGGTGAAGTCGCCTATACGGGACTGCATGGCGCCAACCGCCTCGCGAGCAATTCACTTCTTGAGTGTGCCGTCTTCGGTACCGCCGCAGCGCAGGCTATCGGTGCGGCGGCACAGCCCCCAGTGCTGGCACCACGCCCTTGGGATGAGAGCCGCGTAAGTGACGCTGATGAGCTGGTTGTCATTAGCCATAACTGGGATGAACTGCGCCGGCTCATGTGGAATTACGTGGGTATCGTACGCACCGACAAGCGTCTGGAGCGTGCTGCGCACCGCATTGCGCTCCTGCAATCCGAGGTGCAGGAGTTTTACGCCAACTTTCGCGTCAACCGCGACCTTCTCGAACTCCGCAACTTGCTGCAGGTGGCTGAACTGATTGTGCGTTCAGCCCAACTGCGTCATGAAAGCCGCGGCCTGCACTACAGCCTCGATTGGCCACAGACGGCCGCCCCTGCCGCACCAACTATCCTTGTGCCCTAAAGCGCGCGTCCCCATCCCATGCCCCCCATGCCCGATCCCAGCCTCGCCGAAGTCGTCACTCTCTTGCACCGCGCGGCACGCGAGGAAATCCTCCCGCGATTTCAACGCGTCGACCGCGAACTCAAAGCCGATGGGACCTGGGTCACGGCCGCAGACACCGCCATGCAGACCCGTGTGCAACGCGAACTCGCCGGCCGCTGGCCGCACATTGCTTTTCTTGGCGAAGAAATGCATGCGTCAGAGCAACACAGCCTGATGCGTCACACGCAAACCGGCCTATGGGTTCTCGACCCGTTAGACGGCACTAGCAATTTTGCTGCCGGGTTACCGATATTTGGCCCATCCCTTGCACTGATTCGCAATGCGCGCATCGAGCTCGGCGTCGTCATTGACGTGCCACGCGACGAGACATTCAGCGCAGCACTCGGCCATGGTGCCTGGCTGAACAACGTGCCGCTGTCCATGGCCAAATCGGCCCTGCCCTTGGTCAAAACCATTGCTTGCGTGGATTTCAAACGCCTTCCGGCGTCGCTCGCTAGACGCTTGGCCACGATGCCTCCGTATGCCTCGCAGCGTTCCATCGGATCTGTGGCGCTGGACTGGTGCTGGGTCGCCGCCGGCCGCTTCCACCTCTACCTGCACGGAAGCCAAAGCCTGTGGGACTACTGTGCCGGCCACCTCATTCTCAGCGAAGCTGGCGGGCACAGCACAACTCTCGACGGGCAAACCGTGTTTGACGGCACCTTGAGCAAGCGCTCAGCGCTGTGCGCCGGGGACGCGGAGCACTTCGCGCAATGGGTTGAGTGGGTGAATGAGAACCGCTGACGCGGCGTGTCGTGCGGGCCGTCGCGCGCGCATCAACGCAATGCCACTACTGAAACGCCACTTCGTCGAAACTACGTAGCTTGCGGCTATGCAGTTGATCCATGCGTTGCTGGCGCAGGTTCTCCAGCGCGCGAATGCCGATGCGAAGATGTTGGTCGACGCGCTCACGGTAAAAGCGATCAGCCATACCAGGGAGTTTGAGGTCGCCATGCAGGGGCCTGTCGCTCACGCATAGAAGCGTGCCGTAAGGCACTCGCAGACGCAAGCCGTTGGCTGCAATGGTCGCGCTTTCCATGTCCAGGGCGATGGCACGGCTTTGGGAGAACCGGCGCTCAGGAGTACTCAGGACTCCGTGAAATGGCTGCAGTTCCCAATTTCGGTTGTCCGTGCTGGCTACGGTTCCGGTGCGCATCACGCGCTTGAGATCGTACCCGCGCAACTGGGTAATGGTGGCCACTGCCTCCTGGATGGCCACCTGGACCTCTGCCAAGGGCGGGATCGGCACCCACAGAGGCAGTTCCTCGTCCAGCACGTGGTCCTCGCGGACATAGCCGTGCGCAAGCACGTAGTCGCCCAGTTGCTGGCTATTGCGCAACCCTGCACAGTGACCAAGCATAAGCCATGCATGGGGGCGAAGGACCGCAACATGGTCGGTGATTGTCTTCGCGTTGGCCGGGCCCACGCCAATGTTCACGAGGCTGATGCCACTGCGGTCGCGCCGCAGCAGGTGGTAGGCGGGCATCTGCGGCATGCGGGGCGGGGGTTCGCCCAGTGCGTCGCTGGCTTCGGCCGGCTGGCCGACGCGGCGGGTGACCACGTTGCCGGGCTCCACGAAAGCGATGTAGTCGTCCTGCGCATCGGCTGGACGTGCCATGAGTGCGCGCGCCACACGCACGAATTCGTCAATGTAGAACGCGTAGTTCGTGAACAGCACAAAATTCTGCATGTGCTGAGGATCAGACCCGGTGTAGTGACGCAGGCGGTGAAGCGAGTAGTCGACTCGCGGTGCCGTAAAGAGAGCCAGCGGCAGGGGCTGACCGGGCATCGGCACAAACGTTCCGTTGGCGATTCCATCGTCCATTGCCGAAAGGTCCGGCAAGTCAAACAGTGTGCGCAGGCGAGCGCGCTGCTCGAGGCTGCACTGTGCCTCCAACGGTTCGTGATCCAAGAAGGTGAACGGCAGCGGGATGGGTGTCGCGCTGACACCCACCTCCAGCGGTTCGCCATGGTTGCGCAAAAGCAGGGCGAACTGTTCGCGGTAATAATCAGCGAACAGTTCGGGCCGCGTCAGAGTGGCCTCGAATACACCTGCGCGCGACACGAACCCGTAGCTCAGGCGGGAATCGGCGTGTGCACCGCTTCGAGTGCGCACGCGCACAAACGGATAGTACGCACGCACGGGTTCATCTTGCTCCGCACCAGCAAGAAAACGGCGAAGCGCGTCGTGCAGGATGGCCACGCCCTGGCCATAAATGGCCGCGACATGGGCCAGCGCAGCGTTGGCGTCGGTATGGTTGCGGGTGGTGAGCGCAGATTCGGTCATGGCGTGCGGTTGCAGTTGCGGACCTGGACACGTGACAGCTCCTGTCCTTCAGCGCGGATAAGGATAGCGCGGATGCCACGGGCATCGGTTTGGGGCTCGGGCCTGGTTGGGTTGATGCTGTCCATTGAACCTGTCAGAGAGGCTGGGCTACGCCCGGCTTGCCTGTAAAGGGCGTGGTGCAGTCATCCCGCCAGCAGAAGGACCCGTCCGAAGCGGCGCAGTCCGGCTCGATACCCGGGTGAGCGCGGGCGCAATCTCCATGCCTGCCGGGCAAGCCGTGGCCACGCCCCAGGGCGCTGGGGATGTCAAAGGAACGGGACATCCCCGCGCAGATGTCGCGGCTGGCGCGACATCTGCGCTTCCGTGTGCGCCGGGTTTCAACCCGTTGTCGGCTGCATTGGTGCCTGCAACTGCTGCTGCAGCCATTGAACCAGAGCCATGACCTCGGGGCGGCGCGCCGCGTCCGTGCGCTGTGCGAGATGGTAAAAGTAGCCGCTTCCCCGCATCGGTCCCAACGGCAACACAAGGCTGCCGTCGGCCAGCAGATGCTGCACCAGCGCCATCTGCCCCATGGCCAGACCCATGCCCGCCAGCGCTGCCTGCACGGCCTGGTGCGTAAAGTTCAGGTCCAGCCAACTCAGGGGTTTGACCGGCGCGTGCCCAATTGCGGCAAACCAGCCGGGCCAGGACAACGCGTCAATATGGCGAGCCAGGGACGGCGAACTGCCGTGGGATCCGACATCGGCGATCAGCGCCGCGCGCCTGAGGTCCGCGGGGGTGCGCAACCCGCCACGCGCCTGCAGTTCGGCGAGGAGGCGCGGGCTGCACACCGGCGCGATGCGCTCCTCGAACAGGACCTTGGTGCCAAGCACGCGCGCCAGCGGGTTGTCGGGATGGACCAGCCGGATCGCCACGTCCTGACCCGACACATTCAGGTCGGCCAAGCGATCCGTCGCCTCCACCGCAATGTCCACGTCGGAATGCTCCGCCTGAAACAGCGGCAGCCTCGGCATCAGCCACAAGCTGGCAAAGGACGCAAACGTGGTGATGCGCACGCGTGGGCGCCGGGTGCTTTGGCGCAGATCTTCCACGGCGTCGTCAAGTGTGGCGAGCACGGGACGCAGCGTAGCTGCGAATCGCTCGCCAGCCTCGGCGAGCCGGACACGGGGACCCTCGCGCAGGAATAGCGCCACGCCAACCTCGGCCTCCAACGCCTGGATCTGTCGGCTCAGGGCCGACTGGGTGACAAAGAGCTCATGCGCGGCCGCGGTGAAACTGCCAAGGCGGGCGGCAGCCTCAAACGCGCGCAGATTGCCGGCATCGATACGGCGAGAAGAAGCTCTCGACGGCGATTTCAGGGTAGGCATGGCAACTCCTTAGCATGCAATAAACGCATGCTAAGGATACCAAAAGACCGTTATCTGAAACGACAACTGCTATCTATCATTTTTACGGTTGGCGATGGAATATGCGGCTCATACCACGACATTCCGTTCTATTGCCGCTTTTGCGCGAGGGAGATAACCATGCATGGGTGGAATACAAAATCATTGCAACTGCGTCGTGAATGGATCAGTTTGCAAGCCGGCGACTCGGTGCTTTTGCGCGGTGCACGTGGCCTGCGCCTGGAGGCGACCGCGTCGCCGGTCCCAGGGGAGCCGTTCCCCCTGCTGTGGCTCACCGAGGAGGGCGAGTTGGATGATGTGTTTCTGCGCCCGGGCGACTTCCATGTGCTGCGCGGAAACGGCAGCATGGTGGCCACGGCTTGGGGGCCCATCAGCCTGCGCGTGCTCACCAGCGCACCCATGGCGACGCCTGCGACGGCACCGACTGCAGACCTGTCCGCGCCGACTCAGGCGCTGCCGGCGCAGTGATCAGGCGGCTCCGCTGACCCAGGGCGGGGAAGGACAGCGCGGATGCCCCACAGGCATCCTTGTCGGGCTTGCGGGGTGTTCGCTTGTGCTGTCTATTTATACGGGGTATCCCTTTAGCTCCACAGGAATCAAGTCCCTGCTTTTCACCGTTTTTCCACGA